>JAQUGH010000056.1 GCA_028684195.1 Clostridia bacterium
GCAATAAAAGAATTCCACTTATAGCAGACATCATCACTATGGTTTCAAAAATCATACCAAGCACACCAATCACCTACCTTTGGGAAAGCCATTTTTTCAGCTCTCTAATTTCTTCTTTACTGATACCATCCCCTTCATACAAAGCAGCAATAAAACATTTTATTGATCCTTTATGAACCGAATTAAGGAAGGAACGTGTTTTAAACTGCCTGTACTCACACTCTGATATCAGAGGAACATATTGGTTTGATTTCCCCTTTTTTGAAGTTTCTATAATTCCTTTTTCCGCCAATCGTGCAAGAAAGGTTAAAACAGTTGTCGGCTTCCAGCTCTTTCCCTTATTAAGTACTTGCTGAATCTCTGCTGATGTAACTGATCCTTCGGCAGCCCAAATAACTTGCATCACCTCCATTTCTGACTTTGATATTTCTTGGATTTTTCGCATTAGACATCTCTCCTTCATTCTACACAATGTAGTATGCTTGTATACTACATTGTGTAGAATGAAATGTCAATAGCCTAAAATAAAAAACTCGTCTGATTCGATAATTTTATCTTACCAAAATCAAACAAGTAGGGAAGCAGAGGGGAAGCAGAGGGGAAGCAGAGGGACGGTTCTTTTGCTTCCTTTGATATTTTTTTCTGTTTGCTAACCCTTCTAACCTATCAAGCCCATCTATTCGCTTCATTTTTCACCTTTTCCCCTCCGTTTCTTCACTATGTGTCTCTTTTCTTACGTATCCTTATGTATTCTTGCGGTCTTGCGGTCTTTGTGTTTTTTGTAGTACCTTTTTCGCAATCTCCCTGTTTCCATAATTATTGCATCTCTTATCTCTATATTGTAGCATTATATTCTAGGAGTCCACTCGGAAAGTCGGTTTTTGCGAAAAATTACGCAAAATTTATGCTTTTATAAACGAAGTTATGCGGGTTTCAAGTCATAAAACTTTTCGGTTTTTGAATAAATATGCGTTTTCGAGTGGACTCCTGGCATTATATTGTAGCACTAAAATTATTACCTACTTCACAATTTTTACCTCTTTGCTATCAGACAACCAAGTTACCCTTGCCCCTAAAGATTCAGAAACATAACGAACTGGCACTAACGTACGCCCATTAATAATTACCGGTGGCGTATCCAGCCCTAGCATAGTCTTATCAACAAAGAGTTGGATAATCCTATCACTTTGTTTAATTTCTACTAACCGCTCTTCATCGTTCCAAGAAACATCTGCCTGAAAACTTTCAGCTATGAATCTCAAAGGAACCATAGTCCTATTGTTAATCAACATAGTAGCCACATCGAGATATTCTCTTTTCCCATTAACATCAACTGTCAACATATTAATACCCATACTAATATTCACTAAATCTCTTGCCTTCACAACACCATAAAAACTAAACCTATCCGTATAAAAAGTGAATTGCTTAGTTTCCTCGTTGTACTCTCCACCCAATTTTACCAAGTTAATGTTTCCTTGAGCATCTTTTTCATATCTCACAGCTGTTAAATGAGCAATTTCTTCTTCCGATATGTTATCAATATTATCTACATCTGAAAGGTCTATCGTTACTTTTACAGGTTTATTAAATTGCTCAACATCTTTTGCAATTTCATTATCCGTCGTATTCCCTTCGCCATTATCATTACTATTCCCATCGCCATTACCATCACTATTACTATTACCATTACCATTACCATTATCATTACTATTACCATCAACTGAAATATTCCTTATTGTAACACTTAAATTAACTATCTTTCCTCCAATATCAAAAAGACCCGCACTTTCCTCTGCTGGTGCTTTTTCTAGCAACTTACGTTTTTCCAACGAACTAACTTTAACAGCTCCTAATTCCAAAAATACATTTTCATTTTCTAAAAGCTCGGCAACATCATCCACCAACAATGCATCTGGAGCAAAATTTACTGTAACATCTTCATTTTTTAATATTAATTTTTTCTTATTGTTTGCTAATTCTTGCACTGTTTTAGCAGATACACTCGCCCTTTTCTCTGCTTTTCCCGACAAATTAATTATTGCTTCTTCATCTTTTATTATTTTCCGGGAAATAATGTCATCATAATCCTTTGATGTACCCTGATTTGTTGTTAATATGCTACCACCACTACCATCATCATTATTACTATTACCATTATTACCATTATTACCACTCGAACCTGGTATATTACTAGAATCGGTGCTATAGAACCACAAAACTTTATCCTTATTCTTGAGCTTATATTTATTTGCAGAAACACTTGATATAACCCCATTTACTTTAAACATCCAGCCATTTTGTCCTTGCGGCTCTTGCCCTGCAATCGTATGAATATAATCAATAGAATCATATTTAAAACTTAATCCCGTTTTCTTTAAAGCTCCCACAGGTGTAACACCATAGGTATCGTTATCATTTAAGGAAATATTTCTACTACACAACGTTTCGTTATTTTTACCTTTGACTGTAATATTGACATCTGTATTTGTTTGTCCACTACCACCGCCACTGCTTCTTTTCTTAACTGTCAATTCTTGAGCTGCTGTTCTCACTAAACCATTATCGGGATCAGTACTAGGATAGATATTAGTATTAGCTTTATCCGCCGCTACATAATATGTTCCTGCTTTTGCAATACTGAATGATACTGTACCTTCAGCATCACTAACACCTGCTACAGTCGGTTCTGCTCTCTTGGCAGTTGTATAGTATATTACAGTAGCTCCCTCTACTGGTTCGCCACTTCCATTAGTTACCGTAACTGTTACTTCTCTTCTCTCTTGTACCGCTGAATCAGTTAATACCAACTCACCCACGTTTGTTGAACCATTACCCGTCATAACAAAACTATCACCGTTATTGTAACTTTCTTGATAAGGAGTAACTATCCAAAATGAACTTGTTGCTATTCCATTAATAGCACTTACAAGACCCCAGTCATTTTTTTCTATTATATAGCCATTTTCTTCTTGTCCCGCCTGTAATATTTGAGTAAATGTTAAACCAGTATCTACGCTTATAACTGTATCTGGTAATATCGTATATTCTGGTCCTTCTATTCTTACCATTACATCTGCTTTTTCTGGACTCACACTCGTTCCTACCACAACTGAACCCTCAGCTAATTGATACGATACCTCAACAGCAAAATCACCTTTGCTATCCCTAGTTGCAGTAACTGTTTTGCTACCTTCCTCTTTATTTATTGTTGCTTTTTCTTCATCACTTACAGTCCAATTAGCATCAGCAGTAACATCTTTTGTTTTCCCATTGGCTAAAAATGCCTCTACAGTAAACTCTTGTAACTCCTCTACTGCCAATTCAACATCATCTGGCTCTATACTAAGCCTTATCGCAGTAGTTCCTGCGACATTCGCTCCCAACCTATTATAGGCATCTAAAGCGACGATATTTCCATCCATATTTCCAGGGCCAAAAGTTCCATCAGAATTTTTAGCACTTTCAACCATATAATCTACTATGGACTTTCCTGAATTTCCATGTTCCCAAGTTGATAAACTTTCTCCAAGAATATCTAATGTTATTATGGTTTCAGCTGTATCCGTTAATTTATTATCCCAACCATTAATAATTCCACCATCTTCTTCAATGTTACTCTTCATCCAAGAAAGTGCATTATTTATAGCTGTTTCTATTTCCGCTGATTTATAACCCTCGCCTACATCAGACATTGCTGATAATGACCTTACTGCCTGAGTGGTAGACATATAGTCAGTATACTCACTGTCACCAAAAGCTCCTTTATTTTCTCCATCCTTAACTTGTAAACCTAAAACATAGTTAATCCCTTTTTCAACATTAATATCAGATATATCTCCTGTTCTACTTAAAGCATCAAAAACAGGTAAATTCGTATAATAGCTATAATCCCCACTTACAAATGCCCCTTCGGCATTAGCGTTTTGCCTTGCAACCAATATATCTTTAAGATCCTCAGCTAAACTATCTAAATTTAGTCCCTCAGCACCCAAATACTGATAAGCAACATATTTTGCATTAACATTATTTTCTGCATCTTTATCATTTTCCTTATTTTTGGTTTCAGAAGCCATATTAATTATTTGTGTTTTTATATCATTTCCTTCATAAACCCACTGGCTTACTGCTACATCTGCCTCATCCAATATATAAATATCATACGCATCAAAATCCGTAATTGAAGGTGAGCTTGCCACACTACAACCCGCTTCAATGTAACTGTCATAACTGTTAATAATGACTTGTGTTGCCAATTCTGTTGCCAAATCATCATAAGATTGAGTAGCATAAACTGGTTCCACCACACTTACTGTACATACTGTACAAAATAACATGGCAATAGACAACACCAGTACTGTCATAAGCGAATTTTGTCGTAACTTAAATAATAAAGATTTTTTCATTTTTCTTCCTCCCCTTATTTACAATTATTTTTGAATTATTTTTGAATTACTTTGTGACCTACAATTAAGCCATATATATAAAAAATCTCCTAGTAAATTATAACTTTTTACTAGGAGATTTCCCATCTGAATCACCAAATAAAACCAAGCGTACCACAATCACTACATATTACAACCAACACATACCACAACTAGCTAGCAATTAACTAGCAACTAGCTAGCAATTAGTAGTTAGTAGTTGCCAATTAGCAAACACATAGTACACCAATTATTCCCAAGGCAGGTCTCCTGACTCACGGTTCATCCTCCTCCCAGTCTTCCCAGAAAAATTTCCAGTGACATTATTGGGATTCGTACCCGCTTACAGTGGTGGGACCGTGCCGGACTTTCACCGGTCTTCCCTATTCTCTCTTTGCAGAGCACCTTGTATAATTACATTATTCATATGTCCCTTGTCCAATATTTATATATTTATAACTTATTTATATATTTATAACTACATTTAATATTAAGCAAAAACTATCAAAATCCTCTTCCTCATACTGTATAAATTATTCTACTCGAAAATTTACTATTTATCAACCACAATATTTTACTTCATCATTTTAAATTAATCATTTTTCTCATTTCATTAAAACCAATCCTATTTCTCATTTCAAATCAGCTTCATATCTTGCCCACATCTCGGGAATTGTCACAAATTCATAACCCCGTTCTCGTAAACTCTCTATAATTCTAGGTAAAGTCTCAATCGTCGAATCTCTATTCGTATGCATTGTAACAATCGTACCAGGACATACCCAACGACTTACAATCTGTTTAATTTCCACAGCACTATTTGCTGGATCAGCATCAGTTGAATTTAATGACCACAATACAGTTCTCAAACCAATATCCTGTGCTATTCTAATTATTTTATTATTATAATATCCGCCTGGGGGGCGAAAATAAGGAGCTACTTTAACTCCACACTGCTCTATTTTTAAGGTAGTCGCTATTAACTGAGCCCTAATTTCATCATCAGTGAGCGTATGTAAATTCAGATGATCCCAAGTATGATTAGCAACCGCATACCCTTTTTGTGATATATCTTTCAGTAACTTCTGATTTTGCTCTATACTGTTCCCGATAACAAAAAACGTCGCCTTAGCCTCATACTTATCCAAAATATCTAAAAGTGGATACACCTCATCCGAAAGATAATCATCAAAAGTCAAGGCTACCATCTTCTGTTGAGGTCCTTTACTAATAACAGGCCAAAGTTCCACAGAATCATTACGTTTTACAGAATCACCACATTTTACAGAAGCATTACTCTGTTCCTTAAACTCAAGTTTTGCCTCACCCGTATCAACAATCTTTTTTAACTCCTCCAAAGTTGCATAATTTCTTCCATCTACAAAAATGGAGTTCACTTTATTATTATCAATATAGGCTTCTCCTTTTTCAGCTTCATACTTAAAAACCCGCCCAAAAGATAAAGCAAATATTCGTGTCGGTACATACTTCTTCTCTTGATAGCAAAAAGCTTTTTCCGTCATCTTCATTCCATTAATATAAAAATTATACTTCTCTCCACTAACAACAACTTGTTTTAATTCATGATCATTTGTAAATATTTCGATATTCCCGCCATGCACAACTACCTTAGGTAAATTTATTACATTTTCCAATTTCGCCAGTTTCACATACGCCTTCCCAAAGATATTTTCTATATCCAAAAGATATTCTTCCTCATTCTTCACTAATTGCATATCTCCTGAATCAGAAAGCCAAATCACTCCCCAATTAAGACTTTCCGCAACTGTTCGAATCGGAACATATATCGCATTATTCCATTCGTAACCAATATCCATAAATATTCCATTAACAAAAACATGATACTTCTTTTCTAATCTTTCTTGAGCCAGCTTATTCCCATCCTCAACTTCTTGATGAATTTGCGTTTCATACCAATCAAATTGTGTATTATTCAATACCTCCCCTGTCTCATAATACACCTTACTGACAAAATAAATTCCCACCATTACCAAAATAAACGACACAAATACTATCGAACGCTTTTTCACTGATATACCCCCACCAATATTTTAATTACACTAACTTACTTGAATATTATAACAGATATTCAAGGAAGAACAAAGAAGGACAAGGAAGGACAGCGAACCTGTCCCCTTGTCCTTTTTTCTTTATCCTCCCAAAGTTATATCCGTAGTCTGATACCAATTAAGTGCTTCAATAAAATCTTCCTCCCTAAAATTCGGCCAATAATCATCAATAACATATATATCCGAATAAACTGATTGAATAGGCAAAAAACCACTAAGCCTTCTTCTTCCTCCCCACCTTATTATCAAATCTATTCGTGATATATCCGCAGATGCAATATTATCATAAATATTATTATATAAGCTGCAACTAATATTCCCATTCATTCCATTACTACTATTGCTGTTGCTATTGCTATTGCTATTGCTATTGCTATTGCTATTGCTACTGTTATTACTACTGTATGCTCTGATAAACGCTTGATTTAAGTCCCACTTCCAATCATAGTTAACTAAAAAATTTATATTAATTAACCCACGCCCAAATTTTATCCGTTTATTGGCATACTTTAAAAGTTCCTTGGGAAAGATTTTAGAGTTATTATTACCAATTACTAATAAATTGGCATCCCTATTAGACAATTTTTCCACAGCATTCACACATGCTTTAATAAAAGCTTCTTTTTGAGTCTTAGGTCTTTTCGTATTATCTTGAGTAAAGCCAAAAAATGTTGCTTCCTTAATACCATATTTTATCATTAGTTCATATAGCTTAAACCCTGGTTCAATTCCATAAAAATACCCCTTTTGTTTTCCCATATTATTTTGTTCCGCCCATCGTCTGTTCCCATCAGGTATTATCCCTATATGCTTGGGAATCCTTTCAAAACTTCCTTCTTCCATTATTAACTCCTTAATCCATAATCTATCCCATATCCAACTACCTAACCATCTGCTTAACAAGCGTTTTCCCTGTCCAACTGTCACCTGTCCATCCTTCTGCTTAGCAAACATTCAACAACAGTTTCCTTATCCTCTATTATTCCACTATTTAACTTATTTACTATACACTTTAACTATATTTTTTTGTATTTTAAAACCTACAATTCGCTTTGAAAATGCGGGTTGTTGCATTTGTTTGTATTAAATGGTATAATAATGCTGATATTATATACATACAGAATTTACTAGCATAACATTATTTCAGATTATTAGAAATAATTGACTGGAGGCTTTTTTTTGGATACTAAAAAAATTCACGTGGCAACAGGATTCGTCACGGGAAGGAAAACATTTAAAGATGTAATTAAAACGTATGCAAATAGTTGGAATGACAACGATTTAAATGTTTTAGAAGGAACCAATAAATATCATCTCAATTTATTTATAGCGTATGATTTGAAATATTCCAATACATTAATCAGTGACTACAAAAGAATCGCACCCGAAATATACAATTGTTTAGAATCTGTAAATTACCTTGATGCAAATAATATATCAAACGAAATAAATTCTTTGGTTACTAATAATATCATTACTAGAACTGAAGCAAATTTGCTTTTCGGAAACGGTTATGCAAAAAAAAGAAATATTATACTATATTTTGCCCTTAAGTATAAAATGGATTATCTACTATTTATTGACGATGATGAATACCCCTTAGCTACATTTAAGACATCCAACGGCAATATTAATTGGAGTGGACAAAACGTCATAGAAACACATCTAAAATACATTGTTAAAGCCGATATAACTCATGGACATCATTGTGGCTATGTTTCACCTATACCTTATCTTAAATTCAATTGCACTCTTACAGAAAATGATTTCAAAACATTTATTGAAATGATTAGCAATGATATTATCAATTGGGATTCAATAAAAAGCAAAATGAAAGATGGTGGCATAACTTATGCTAATGAAAGCATTCTCAATAACTCACTTGTAAAAGAAGTATCAGAAGTAAATGGTGGAAAATATATTTCCGGTTCAAATTTATGTTTTAATCTAAAACATATGAACAAAATACCACCCTTTTATAATCCTCCTCAAGCGAGAGGCGAAGATACTTTTCTAAGCACCTGTTTATCAGATGCAAAAGTTTTGAAAATCCCCTGTTACACTTTTCATGATGGCTTTATGATGTATCCCCATCTCCTACACGGAGTATTACCTAATAAGTTAAAACCGGTTACAGCAAATTCAAAAAGAATAATTTTAAGATTTATTAAAGCAAATGTAGGTTGGATTCGCTATAAACCATTGCTATTGTATATAACAAAGCCTGATACCTACAATGAAGAAATACTGGTAATGAAGGAAAACATAAAAAGAATTACACCTAAATTATGCAGATATTTTAACAATGATGGCTTTACACGTATCTATCAAGAATTAGAAAAGTATGACCATAATGTGGTAAGACATTATGATTTATTCATGAAAACTAAAGAAGCTTGGGAAAAGGTAGTCAATTATCTCCGGCAATATTAAAAAGACTCAATAAATATCTATTCCTTACTAAAAGATATCTTGCCATACATCAAGGTATCTCTTATTAATGCCATTTTCTTTGTAATCCGGTATATTCCCCAATCTCCACAAGGAAATTCCTTGTATGCCAAACATCTTAGATAACTTTATTTTTGCCTCTATGCTTCGTGAATCTTCATACCAAAGAACATTATTGGTTCCATCACTGCTCTCAAAAAAAGTAGCATACGGATTTTGAAACACATTAGAATAATTCACATTAACATCACCATGCATAAGTCTTTGCTGTATTGCTTCATAATTTGGGTTATAAGGATATTTGTTTATCACTTTCCCATCTTTAAGTTTCCACTGCACTGAATCAAATGAAAATTGTATCCATATCTTGCTTGTCTCCTGTACCCCCGTATTCTTATCCGTAATAGCTTTTAAAGCATAGTAAACTTCATTTATGGGGGAAAGAGGCGTAAAGGTATACCCATTTTGCATTTCAGCATCAGTCAATTGCTTGGCATAATAATCGTGTGCCATTAATATAACTTTATCAGCAATTGTTCCAATTGTTTTATAATCATATCCATCAAAATAAGCCTGACCCGGTTCCCTTACAGGGTGTACTTGAACGTACAGAAGCTTATTACTCTTATTAAGCTCCTGTTTTAACTCTGCCAAGAACTCATTAAAGAACTGCTTTAATATTTCACCTTTCATACTTTCAAAATCAATAACAACGCCATCAAATGAAACTGTAACATCATCTGAAGTGGTAGCATTAATTTGTGAAATTATAGAATTAATTACTTTTCTTCGAATTTCCGGTTTTGTTATTATATATTCAACCAAACGCCTATTAGATCCAGTATCAATATCAAATACTATATCATTTTTCGCAAATACCATCAGCTGTGTGGAAACCCCATTTACTTGTGCCAATGTTACAGGTTGTGCAAAGCCATCAGGAATTGCATACTCATTATTATTCCTTTTTTGAGTATTAAGTACAACCTCCTTGCGTTCAGAATCATATTCCAAACGACTCCAGCCAAACCCCACAGAATCAAGCAATGGTATCATATCTATCTGTTCAACGGAATGAATCGCATAAAAAGCATGCAGTTCATTAATTGGTCTATTTAGTTTTTCATACATTCTCATCATCATTACTGCAGCTTCTTCTCTTTTGGCAGTATCATATGGTTTAAATAGATTATTTCCTACCCCTGCAATAATTTCTAGGTCTTTTGCAATCGTTATGTATCCTCTATTGTCAAAAACATCCTCAAAAGGGCTACCCAAAGGAATTAACTGCTGAGCAAGGTCATCATATCCTAAAGCCCGCACAATCATAATTGACATTTCCTCACGAGTAATAGGATCATCAATTCTGAATCTATCCGTATTATCTTGTATAACACCATATTTAAGTGCTGTTTCTACAGACTCATAATACCACTTTGTTGTATCCATATTATCAACAAAGCTACCTTTTTCTGGTTTGATTAATTCCCATTGCATAAGCTTTACTAAAAAAGCAACAAATTCACTTTTTTTTATTGTACGTCCTAAACCAAATTGATTATTTCCTATTCCATCAGTAATTTTCAATGACCGTAAATCATGAATAGACTTGGCTGCCCAATGATTCTCAGGAACATCACTGAATTGCGTATCTGTTTCTTTCGCTGTAAATGCCGTACTTGAAAAGATACACACTAATATTAATATTAAGCTAATTATTCTTTGGGGTTTATTCATAATCATTCAACCACACTTTCTTTAAATCACACCCAAATACATCTACGTAGATAATCAACAATCATAATTCATGTCCATAAAGCAGTATATAATATATTCACATAACCAGACAAGTCCCTGTCCCCCCTGTCTGGGTTATCGACCACCTGGTTCCTGGTCATCTTTTGTTTCGTTTTCCGTTTTCTCTGGAGAACGTTTTTTAGGTGAAGAATTGTCCAACCTCTCTTTTACAGCATTTGTAACAGCAATTTCGGCAAATTTATTTATTATCATTTTTGTTGCTAATAATTGCTGTAATTTACTTTCTTCCGGGTTCTCCTCAAAAAATGCCATAATACCATCCATTGCAAAAACTTTATTTTCTGCAGACATAGCTGAAAGTAAGGACACACTATACGCACCTAATCTTTCCGTTAATTCATCTTGCTCCGTTATTTCTCTTAAATGCCCTCTCTTATCCAACATAATATGAGGACAATGGTTATTTATGTATTGTTCTTGCTTTTCTGTCTCTATATATATTTTTTTACCAACAGGAGAAAGTAAACAATTAACAAAATCATTTTTTGCACAAACTGATAATATTTTACCTTGATTTTTTTCAATATTGTCTTCATACTCTTTTGTAAATTCTAATGAAAAACCTTGACCATCAAAAGATACACATCTACCTATCTTTTCAGAATCGGATGCAATTGTTGTGTGCATTGCTAAATTTCCACCCTTTGAATGTCCTGTAGGAATTACATAGTTGTACTCACCTGCATGTTCCTCAAAATACTCTAGTGCACGGCTTTGTTGCTCAGTATCAGGAAGATATCCACCTTGCCCATTATCATGCCACTGAAAATCACTAGCCGTCCCTCTATAAACTAATACAGCATTATTATTCTCATCAACACACCAAAATGCACGAAAACCTGTAGCTTCAGTAATACCATGTTTAATTTTAAGATTCGTTAAAGTCTTATCTTTTTCAATTAATTTTAATAAATTTACCCATTCCTTTTTTGTCATATTACAAGGATATTCACCTTGTGAGCGTTGACCAAGTATTTTTCCTAGCGTTAATCTTTTCGTCGTATTACAAGAGTATTCACTTAATTTGCTTTTTTTCTCTGGAATTTGACTATCAGCCAAACCTCCTTTGTGCAGTAAATACTTAACTACTTCCCCTACTGTTGCGTCTTTTTCAACTGCAACCCCTTCAAGATACGCTATAGTACTAAGCATTAATAACTGAGCTTCATCCAAATCCTTTACACTAGTCATTTTATTCCACCTCATCTATCTCAAGATTTGGATTAACCCATATGTATCTTCGGCTTCCTCGAACAAAAAATTCTCTTGTATCTTTGTCTAAGATATCATAATCTACTGATTCAAATTTATTATCAAACGCTATATAGATGGTTACTTTACCAACTAATTTATTTTCCTTCATTTTTTTAGCAATTGTTTTCAAGCTTTTGGACGTATCAATTCCTTCCGCAGAACTACATTTTAAAAATATCGTCGTATAGGAAATAAAATGTTCCTCACTATTATAAATCTCACTTATTTTTGTATTCTTATTTAATCTATCTGGATGAACAATGTTCCTGTCAATATTTGTATACAGCTTAAACTCTTTATATATTTCTTTTACAAAACCTGACATTACAGCCTCGTATTTATCCTTGATAATAATCCCAAAATAGCCATCGTGCATAGCATATCTTCTATCATCCCTCATTGTTCCCCACAGAGCAAAGGTATCCTTATCTTTACTTCCTTTTATAGGATAAAAATAAAGCTTATCGTATCCTTGTCCCCATCCACTCTGACTCATTGAAATAGGTGCGAATTTTTCTCCATACTTTCCCATTAGATAGGCAAGCGCTCGTTCTTTCTTCCTTTCAGGTGTTAATTCTTTTTTCATCTTCATACAACCCCTATATTTTTATTATGTTAAATTATACTTTATTTTCTCAATTCTTCATACGAATCCACTGAAATATCAATATCTCTAAGTATTTTTCTTAATAAACCTCTTCCAATATCCTCATTGTGGAAAGGTATCACAGTTTGTCTCCCATCAGGATGAACAAAACACTTATGACTTCCTTGTTGTCTCAACTCTTTAAACCCAATTTTTTTTAAAATTTTAACCATATCTTTAGAAGATATGATGGTTAATTTGCTCATATTGTTACCTCTAACTGTTGAACTCCAATGAATTGATTCAGTACAACATCTTTTTCTTCAACATCAAGGCATAACCGTATAACTTCCTTGATTCTAGGAATTAGTTCCTCCATTGTGTTCGCTTGCGTATAGCACCCTTTCAATGCAGGAACTGAGCCTACTAACACTCCATCTTCATCTTTTTCAATTAAAATTGTGAAATTATATTTTTTCATTTTAATCACCATTTCTAAAAATCATCTCTAGTAGGTCACGGGGCTTACGCCCCAGTGCCCCTATTCAAAACCGTACGTGCGCTATTAACGCATACGGCTTTTCACTCTATATTCATACACTATCTGTAAAACAAACTTACCTTGATTTTGG
>JAQUGH010000207.1 GCA_028684195.1 Clostridia bacterium
CTTTGAATTTTTCTTTCTGTAGGAGGATTACCTTTTTGAACTTCTGAACTACAAGTTGCTAGGGATTCTTCGGTGTGTTCTTTGGAAGAACCTGTAGCACCACCACAACCATCACGACCAGTTTTACCTCCTACAAGGATAATTACATCACCTGGGGCAGGTGCTTCTCGTTTGACATTTTTCAAGGGAGCGGCGGCAATAACTGCACCTACTTCCATTCTTTTAGCTACAAATTTATCATGATAAACTTCGGCGACTTGCCCTGTAGCTAGACCAATTTGGTTGCCGTAAGAGCTATAGCCAAAAGCGGCTCCAGTAGTTATTTTTTTCTGTGGAAGTTTTCCCGGTAAAGTATCTTCAATGCTTGTGCGAGGATCAGCACTTCCAGTAACACGCATAGCTTGATAAACGTAGGATCTTCCTGAAAGGGGATCACGAATAGCACCACCTAGACAAGTAGCGGCACCACCAAAAGGTTCTATTTCGGTAGGATGATTATGAGTCTCATTTTTAAACATCACAAGCCAATCTTCAAGACCTTTTTCGGTTTTTACCTTTACAACAATACTACAGGCATTGTCTTCTTCGGAAACCTCTTTGTCGTTAAGATAGCCATCTTTTTTTAGCAGCTTCATTGCGACAAGAGCAAGATCCATCAAACAAATCTCGGATTGTTTACTCGGTTTAACTACAGAATTGCGAGAAGTTAAGTAATCATTAAAGGAATTACGAATGACTTCAGTATAATCGCCTTCTTCAAATTTAACTTCATTTAATATCGTTTGAAAAGTTGTATGGCGACAATGGTCAGACCAGTAAGTATCAATTACTCGGATTTCAGTAATAGAGGGGTCACGTTTTTCGGTATTTTTAAAGTAATCATGACAGAATTGCAAATCTTCCAGGGACATTGCCAAACCAAGTTCAGCTATTAATTTTTCAAGTTCATTTTCCGTAAGTGTAGTAAATCCTTCCAAGATGCTTACATCCTCAGGTAAGTCCATTTTAGATGTAAGGGTGAGGGGTTTGTCCATTTTTGCCTCACGAGTTTCTACAGGGTTAATGCAATACCTTTTGATTTTTCTATAATCATTTTCATTAATATTTCTTTTAAGGACAAGGAGCTTTGCTGTTTTGACAAGAGGAAGCTCACCACAAGTGAGAATTTGAACAGATTGTGCTGCCGAATCAGCTCTTTGGTCGTATTGCCCGGGAAGGTACTCAATAGGAATAACCTTTTCATCAGGGGCAAAAGTAATTTCCTCCATATATATCTGATCTACCGTAGGTTCAGAAAAAATAGTATGCTTAGAGGCTTCAAATTCCTCAGGAGAAATACCCTCAATATCATATCTGTTAATAATTCGTAAACCTTCAAGCTTGTCTACGTTTAGCGTAAATTTTAAATCATTAAGTAACTTTTGGGCTTCAATGTCAAAGCCTTGCTTCTTTTCAACAAAAATTCGTATAACGCCAGTGTTCATAATGATAAGCCTCCTTGGTTGTTGTTACTTAATCTTTCCTTTGTATTATATGTATTATTATGTTTTCATGCAATAGGTTATCATGGGGACATGGATTTTGCATAAATTGAAATAAAGTAATTGTTACACAATTATAAATGCTAGGAGTATATGTGATGCATTACAACATGAATTAAAAGGAAAGATTCATGTTGTAATGCATCTTTTCTTTTGCTATAATATGGATAGGGGTGATTAAATGTTCTCTTTTTTTTTCTATGATAAATATGTTGCTATTATTGGTGATATTGTAGATTCAAAAAAAACAACAGATCGAAAAACTATACAGCAGAAGTTTAAGAATGTATTGGCAGATATCAATGTTAAATACTCAGAAGATATTGCCTCCAAATTTACAATTATTTTAGGAGACGAATTTCAGGGGTTGCTTAAAAATAGAAATAATATTATAAAGATTATTTGTGAAATTGAAATGGCAATGCTACCTGTCGAATTACGTTTTGGTATTGGAATTGGCGATATTAGTACGGATATTAATTTTGATAATTCATCAGAAGTTGATGGTCCTGCGTATCATCGTGCAAGAAAAATGGTTAAAGAAATTGAAAGTAAAAAATTTCAATATACCGAGCGACATTCTAATATTATGATATGTTCAGAGAAAAATAATATTGAAATTGATGAACTACTGAATTCTATTTTATCTGTTTGTACTGCATTAAAATCAAAGTGGACAGACCGACAAAAGGAAATTATTAATGCTTATCTTTCTAATGGTGAGAATCAGTATAAAGCAGCACATATCCTTAATATTGGTCAGCCTAGTGTAAATAAAGCACTAAATAATGCTAGATTCTATTCTTATAAATCTGCAATGGACACAGTCAACTCTTTTTTAAGTAAAGAAAGAGGCGAAACTCGATGACTAAGATTGTTTTGACTTTATTTTTAATTGGACATGTATTAGGTGATTTTTATCTACAGTCCTCTGAATTAGCAATAAGCAAAGATGAATCATTCAAGAAATTATCGAAACATAGTGTAATATACTTACTTTCAATGTTTTTTGTATTTATCCCAGTATTTAGTCTTAAACTGTTAAAATGGGTCGTTATCATTTCTATAGCACATTTTATAGTTGATCTAATGAAATTCTTTATAAAAAAGAAAATTACAATAGAGGACAAATTAGAGGCATTAGTATACTCTCTTGATCAAATAATACATATTCTTATAATTGTTTTTACTGCGGTAACAATACATCTTCTATCTGAACCTATCAATTATATTTATTGCATTCAATATATTTTAAATAGGTTACAAATTGATGCTATTGGTATTCTTTCTTGGATATTAATTTTACTTATTATTATCAAACCGTTTAGTATAACAATTATGAAAGTGCTATATCGTTACAAACCAACGACTAACGAAGAAAATGGGGGACACCCGAATGCAGGAGCACTTATAGGAATATTTGAGCGTTGTATAATTCTATTAATGCTTTCTGTAGAGCAATATGTTGCTATTGGATTTGTTCTTACTGCAAAGTCAATAGCTAGATATAATAAAATTGCTGATGACCCTAAATTTTCGGAGTACTATTTATTAGGAACATTATTAAGTACAATGTTAGTTATAGTAGCATATTTAGTTATTTTTTA
>JAQUGH010000208.1 GCA_028684195.1 Clostridia bacterium
CACCATTAGTAACATACATAGCATCTACTTCCTGAGCCAGTTTTTTATGAGCTTCCAAAACATCTTTGAGATATTTTTCTAATTCTTTAGGATCATAAAACATCTGATAATGAACAACTTCAAAGTCTTTATCTTTGGCAACACTTTCAACATCATCAACTGCGGCAAAGGTTCTGCGGATTGAATCATCCACGTACAAAATACCCAGCTTTTTAAAGTGGAAAATATCATAAAAGACCTCAACTTGTCGTCTAAATACCCCGGGATCTACATGAGCCCAAATATGATTCATCCCTGAATCATTTTCCGCTTCAATAATCCCGGATTTAACAGCATTAGTGGTTCCAAAAATCAACGAAGGAACAGAATGCTTGTCATTTGCTAGCGCTAATCCGGCTAAAGTACCGTTTAATATCATTAAATCAATGTCCTTACCCTCTTGTAAGCGTTTTATTATTTCTTCACTTGAATCCACGCTTAAATCAAAGTGGGCATCTTCTACGAATTCTATGTAAGGTCCTAAATCATGAGTTGCAAGCCAGTGCCACATAGAACCAGTATCCTCTTGAAATGGAGTATAGGAAAGTCCGGCTGTGTTATTAAGCCATCCCCTTTCCTCAAGCCCCTTTACTATCCCATAAAGAATGCCATCAAATTCAAAGTAGGGCTGACTTTCACAATAACCGATACGCCACTTTTGACCCTCATTTAAAGTGTAGCCTGTTTCTGTTTCCTTTGTATGTTTTTTATAGGTATCATCCCCATAAGCACCTAATGGTAAAAGTAAAACTATTATAAATATTATTAATGGCTTAACTAAATGCTTCATTATTGCCTGCCTCTTTTGCATTTTTTAACATTATATTTGTTTTCTTCCCCCCTATGGGTATAAATCACTTCAAACTACATTATATCAATAATATCCGCATTAGCCAATATCTAGATTGGAGAATTAATTCAACAAATGACTAATTATAGCGAATTTTGATTGTCTATATTACATTATTCCTGCATCTTTAATGTTACAGTTTAGATGTAATAATTTGAAATTAGATAAATAATTTTTGCTTTTAAGCGACAGAAACTCTAAAAATATAGTTATATTTAACTAATGAAAACCGATTAAAGCAAGCATAAAAAAAGATAATTACTATACCATATTACTTTAATTAATCCTCTTTTTGTTCGTTTGTTTTACTTTTTTGTTACTTTCTCTCTAATTATAAAGAAACACGCGCAACTTTTAACGTAGTATTCATTTATCCGAATAGCTAATCATCGCTAAGCTCCTAGATTGGTTCAACTAACTTTCACTTTATCTTGTTTTCCATAATGCCATTGGGTGATTCTTAATTCTACTAAGCATTTCAGGATCATCAAAAATCAGTTCTGGAATATACTCATTATTTTCAAATTTATCTAAAAATTTTATCTCTTCTTTTGTTAAAACCATTAGGTCATTGATATATTCTTTTACAATCTTCTTTGCTGAATTCAAATCAAAACCATCTCTTTTTCTGATTACAGGCAACAAGTCCGTCTTAATTTTATGTTCGTTAATTAAATCAATAATTTTAGTATCAAAAGTTTTATTGATAGTTTTTGCTGAAATCGCTGCATAAAATACTACACATTTTCTCAACAATGTCTCCTCCCCTTCATCAAATAAACCAAACTTAATCATGTTTCTAGTGTCATATAAATCTCTCGCCGCGGCTCTACTTAATAATGCATTAATCTTGCTTCCAAATATCTCAATTGGAGCTAAGGAATTCACTTTATATTTGCTTGTAAAATACTCTGTTATAATTGAACGTTCCTCAGCAGGTAGCACATGAGCACGTAATGAATAATTGATTTCTAATTTAATATTGTCTTTATTTCCACCTGCACTCATGTATTCATAAACCCAAGAATCAAGACTATATGGAGTCTTTGTTTTTGAACTCTTAAGATAACCTTGCGAAATCATGTATCTATCAATAACAAAATTAATAACCTGACGATTTTCTAGCATTTCATCCCGACTATTTGCTTTCAAATAATCAAGATCAATATCAACAGAAAGCCGTGGAAGATTAAAAATCGTGAAATTAATAGCTGTTCCACCCTTTAAAGCAAGACTTTCCCTAAGTAAAGGGTTTATATTAATATACTCTAATACATCGCCTAGCCGAGTAACTTTCTCTAAAGTATCCCGTATAAATCCTAATTCTTCTGCTTTTTTCCCCATATATATAATGTCATAATTAGACAAGTTCATCACCCCCTTGATATATTTTTTCAAATAATCTCTCTGGCACTATTAATTTCCATTCGCTATTATAGAAATTATCCTCTGTATTTCCCTTTATTAAATATCTCGTGCTTTTTCCTATTTTGTTTCTACAATATTCAATGAATACTTTAGACAGTTGCATATCTCGCATGTAGTGTTCAAGAAGAAAACCTGTCTTCTGATAAATAGCCTGTATATCATAACCCTCTAAATACTTTTTAAGCTTCTCTTCATTTAAATAATATACGCTCTCTAGGCAATTTAATAATTCTTCAAAACCACCTATTTTCCTGAAATCCTTTATATTATCTATTACAGTTCTTTCTAAATCTGTCACCCGAACCCCTTCAGTGTTTTTCGATTCAATAACTCCACTCTTTAATTTTGAAGCAACATACTTATAACTCACACCTTCAAATTCAAAATCTCTAAACCTGCTATCAGAAGATATATACACTTCATAGTAAACTTGATTTGCTAAACCATGATATTCGAATGCGGTGTGATGGGAAATATAAGCTGAAGTAGTAACAGCACAAGCTATTTGATATTTCGAGGCTATTACCTGTCCCGTAGCAGGATTCACACACGAATACACACTTTTCCTAATCTTTTTAACTAGCCCTTTCTTCATTAATCGCTCCAGAAGAGAGTATCCTGTTTTCTTGTTATTCGTTAACTTTTCAACATCATCAAGAGAAAATACACTTAGTTTAGCTAATTCACACGGCTTTCGCATGAAGAAAAATAATGTAAATAATAAATAAAAATGACATTTTGGAAATTGCTATAAACCCATAAAAAATAAGGGTTCATAGCAATTTTTTTATTGATTTATGATGTAAAATGTT
>JAQUGH010000057.1 GCA_028684195.1 Clostridia bacterium
GCTACGTCTGGATGGGATAAGCGCTGAAAGCATCTAAGTGCGAAGCCCACCTCAAGATGAGATTTCCCACAGAATAATCTGGTAAGACCCCTGAGAGAACATCAGGTTGATAGGCCGGAGGTGTAAGCGCAGCAATGTATTGAGCTGACCGGTACTAATAGGTCGAGGACTTGACCTGAATTTGTAAGGGGACACACCTGCTGAAGCAGATGTAGTCTCTTGGGACAGGAATGTCCCAAATGTATGAAATGTTTTTCTCGTGTGTATGTATTTAACTTCTGTGCTCTTTTGAAAGAACAGCATACTGGGAACGATAGTTGAACAGTTGTTGAACCATTGTTGAACCATTGTTAAGCAGTTGGTTAGTTGGACAGAAAAAGCGATTGTTTAACTATCGTTTAACTATTGTTGAACCATCGTTAGTTGACTTATATGTTTATTTGGTGTAAAATATCCTTTGTATCTTGATATAAATAATGTTTATAAAATTTCCTAGTGACAATAGCGAAGAGGCTACACCCGTTCCCATCTCGAACACGGTAGTTAAGCTCTTCTGCGCAGATGGTACTTAGCTTTTAGCTTGGGAGAGTATGTCGTTGCTAGGATTTTATTTTACATTGCGATGTTTGAATATAGTAATAATTATTGATAAGTTAATTATAAAAGTACAATATAAAAATAATTATATTGTACTTTTAATGGATTGTAAATATTTTTGATGGAAGATAGACGATACTTTATCTTGGAAAGAGGTCCTTTATAATGAAGGATTTGAAGATTGATATTTCAAAAAACACAAACATATCAATTGATAAGCTTAAGCAGATGATTCTTGTTACTGAATATATCTATGTATCGTTTATATGTATTCTTATATTAAGACAATATAAACCAGATATTGGTATGGAAATTTATTTACCGTTGTTTGTTGTTTTGATAATTGCTATGGCATATTGTTTTGTTATGTACATTTTTAGTGATAATTTCGAAAAGCCTGGTATGATTGAAATGAGTTTTCGTTTGATATATTTATTTATAGTCGGATGGTTATTAGCTATAAGTGATAATATTTCTGTTCAGATAATTTTAGTATTACCAACGATATTAATTGCGTTAAAGTATAGATTACGATATACAATATTTATTGCTATAATAACATCGTTTATATTTCTTTTTGTGGCTAACTTTTATAGATATTATGAGTATGATTATCAGTTTATATTTTTAGTGTTTATATGGATGATTGGGTTACTAATTAGTTCATCTATGCAATATGAACGTCAGATACGAAGAGAAAAAAACGAGTTATATGAGAAAAATAAACTTGCAACTATAGGAGAAATGGTTGCTGGGATAGCACATGAAATTAGAAATCCCCTTACAACAATAAAAGGTTTTGTTCAATTATTGGAAAATGATAAAATCAGTGAAGTATCAAGTAAGAGAAAGGAATATCTCTCGATTATTGATAATGAAATAGTAAGATTAAATGATTTGTTGAATGATTTGCTACAATATACAAAACCAACTCAACCGCATTTAATAAGGAATGATATAGAAAAAATAATAAATGATTCTAAAATAATACTAGATCCTCATTTTATAAATCATAAAATAGAATTTAGTACAAATATTGCAAAAGATATGCCGGAAATATATTGCGATTATAATCAAATAAAACAAGTTATTATTAATATAGTTTTTAATGCTATTGATGCGATGGAAAAAAGCACGAGAAAATGCTTAAAAGTAGAAACCATTTATGACTTAAAATACATATATATAAAAATCAAAGATACAGGTGTGGGAATGAGTAGAGAAATTGCAGAAAAAGTCTATGATCCTTTTTTTACTACAAGAAATTGTGGAACTGGACTTGGATTAAGCATATGTTATTCAATTGTACATAGTCACTCAGGAAAAATCAACATAAAATCAGAGCTTGGAAAGGGAACTGAATTTATAATTTGTTTACCAAAAGTATAGTAACAAAAAGCTTTTAGCAATGAAATTTATTAATGTGGAATGGACAACTTCTTTTAAGGTGGGATGAAGAGCTCTCACCTTAAAAGAAGTTTTACTTTATAAAATCACTAAAGACGTAATTTGCAAATAAGTTATATTAAAGATATACTTAGAAAGTATTTGTTTGAATTGATATGAGGCGGGTGTAAAGTGATGAAAATAAAGAGGGTTACATGGATATTAGCGTTGCTTTGTATGGTAATATTTATTTTCGTTGGTTGCGATGAGAAGATTAAATATGATGAGCCCGAGACTTTATCAATTGCAATTGATAAAATTGTTAAATCGACCGAAAGTGCTATTGCCGAGGAAGATATTGTTATGGCTCGTAAAATATGGGGTCAGGTTTCTGAATACGGGATAAAGGCAAAAGAAGCTGGAGAGGATGAACTTGCAATATCATTGGAAAAATTAGCTTGTACATATGAATATCTTGTTGATTATTTAAATGTGGGTGATCAAGAAAAACTGGAGCATTTTCAATTAAGCTTTAGTAATGAGATAAGTGATTTAAGGAAGGCACTGGAAAGATAATACATTATATAGAGGTGAATGCAGTGAACAATAATAAAACGTTGATAAAAAATGTGGTATTTCTTTGTTCGTTAGTTGGCATATTCTTTATTATAATAAATATGATGATTGCTTTTGAAGAACGATATATGGTCATTGAAGAAGTGGGGCAGGAAGTAGAAAATAGAGCGATATATGAATTATTAGATGCTAAAATTGAGCAAGAGGGAAAAATTGAAAATGAGAAGAAAATAGAGATAATAGCTGATAAGAAATTAGATGGTATTATTACAAAAAAGGTATCCATAGGATATACATTAAAAGAAGCTAATGTAGTGTTAGGATTGAATGATAAGTTGATTGCAGCAATAGATAAAATAGTTGATGATAGTATACAGATAGTGATAGTAAGTACAAAGTTTATTGAAGATAAAAAATATCTTTCTTTTGATGTTGAGGAGTCATGGTCAGATAAACTTTTTAAAGGAGAGGTGAGAATACTAAAGAAAGGGGAAAAAGGAATAGAGAAAAATGTATATGAAGTATCTTTAGAAAATGATAAAGAAAAAACCAGAAAGCTTATAAAAACCGAGTTAGTTAAAGAACCAATTAATCAAGTTATAGCACTAGGAACACGAGAGATTGTTTCAAGAGGCGGAGAGGAATTTGATTTTGAGAAATATATTAAAATGACTGCTACTGGTTACACGCACACAGGTAATAAAACATACACGGGAATTTGGCCCAGTACAGGAATCGTTGCGGTAGATCCTAAAGTTATAAAGCTTGGAACAAGGTTGTATATTGATGGCTATGGTTATGCAACTGCGATGGATGTGGGAAGTAGTATAAAAGGCAATAGGGTTGATTTGTTTTTTGAAACGAGGGAAGAAGCACTAAATTGGGGAAGACGTTCTGTTGAAGTATTTGTTTTGAAGAACAATTGAAGTAAAAGCAACCAATTTGTTGGTTAGAAAAAATTGTGTAAAGATAGCAATGGTTAGCTATTTAGATAATAAGGTAACAACAGAAGATTTGTCTAGACAGAAGATTTATGATAATATGAAAGGTGTAAGGGCAGGGGATATCTGTGCCTTTATTAAATATATGGTATGTATTTTAGAAGTTATGTTTAACTAAAAGTTTGTAAATGTAGAGATAATAAGGGGAGGTAATTTGTTATGTCTGGACACTCAAAATGGGCAAACATAAAACACAAAAAAGGCAGACAAGATGCGATAAAAGGGAAGGTGTTTACTAAACTAGGAAGAGAGTTAATTGTTGCAGCTAAAATGGGTGGGCCTAAGCTTGATGCGAATTTTCGTTTAAAAATTGCAGTTCAGAAAGCTAAAGCAGCAAATATGCCAAATGATAATATTCAAAGAGCAATTCAAAAAGGTGCGGGAGAAATGGACTCAAATAATTATGAAGAACTGACTTATGAAGGTTATGGTCCGGGAGGAGTGGCCATAATGATCAATGTTCTTACTGATAATAGAAATAGGACAGCAGGAGAAATAAGACATATATTTTCTAAAAACGGTGGTAATATGGGAGAAACAGGTTGTGTTAATTGGATGTTTGCACAAAAAGGAGTTCTTACATTGAATAGGGAAAATTCAAGTATGGATGAGGATGATTTGTTAATACTTGCCTTGGATAAGGGGGCAGAGGATGTGAATGTTGATGATGAGGAACAATTAGAAATATATACAGTACCTTCTGATTTTCAGAGGGTAAAGGAAGGACTTGAAGAAGAAGGACTTGAATTTGAAAATGCGGAGATATCCATGATACCTGATAATATTGTTGTAGTAGCAGATGTTGAACAAGCTAAAGCACTTTTGTGTTTAATGGATTATTTGGATGAACAGGATGATGTGCAAGATACCTTTACTAATTTTGACATATCAGAAGATATTATAGATGAAGTTAGTTGAGTCATTCTGAGAGCTTAGTGATAGTTAGCTATTCGGATAAAATGCAATGTATGGGCGTAAACTTTATGTTTACGCTTTTTTATTTTTTTCAATTCCAAAAATAGCATTTCGATAAATAGGGGTTCCATTTTAGCTAAATAACTTAACCAAGCACCAAGCACCAAATACCAAGTATGTATAATTGCAGTAATAATGGAAACAATATAGATAGTTTTTATAGAAAGGAAGATTAGGATGGTTTTTAATAAGTATAAGCATATTTTTATACTCTTAACACTAATTGCTTTTGGAAGTGCAGTGCTTACATACGAATATATGTATTATATTTCGTCGAAGGGTGAAAATTCAGACGGTGCAACAATTGGATCTTTTAACAAAGCGGAAAAAAAGATTATTACAGATAAAACTAATGTTTTTATCAGAGATAGCTACATTTTGTGTAAAAAATATGAGCTTGGTTGTTGTAAAAAGTATAAAATTGAAGATACAACAAGAACAAAACTAATTAATTTTACAGAAAAAGAGTTAATTAATAAATATCCGGAAATAGCAGGATGGAAAGTAGATTGGCAGGAGAATAACATAATATTAGAAAGGACATTAGAGGGGCTTTGTCAGGAACACAATAATTGTTGGCATTTATCAATTGATAAGACTGGAAAAAAAGTAGTGGTATATCAAGGACCTTCTGCAGTTGGATGGGAGGGTGGAATAAAACTTTTAACTGAAATAGGGATTAATAAACTTCCGGAAACAATTAGTCAAAAGATAATAGAAGGATCTTTAGAATATTATAATTGGAATGAGTTAGTGGCAACGCTAGACAGCTTGGATGAATATAATATACAATAAGAATGTAGGACAGCTTATGTTCACTTTAAGTGGGCATTCTTTTTTTATTAAAAGGATAAAGCGGATATAATGGAGAAATAAATGTGCGGGGTGAGTAGCTTGATAATTTTAGGAATAGATCCGGGGACAGCTATAACAGGTTATGGTATTGTAGATTATCAAGGTAATCATTATAAATTAATTGAGTACGGTGTTCTAAGAACTTCAAAAGATCAGGACGTTGCTGAACGTCTGAATGATGTTTATATTGGGATAAATAAACTAATTGAAGTTTATAAGCCTGATTGTATGGCAATAGAGGAATTATTTTTTAATAAGAATGTAAAGACTGCTCTTCAAGTAGGACAGGCGAGAGGAGTTGTGATGTTGGTAGCTTATCAGAAGAAGGTGCCAATATATGAATTCACACCTTTGCAGGTTAAACAAGCTGTGGTGGGATATGGTCGGGCAGAGAAAAAGCAGGTGCAATTTATGGTAAAAGCTATATTGAATTTGTCAGATATTCCTCGACCTGATGATGCAGCAGATGCTTTGGCGATTGCTATTTGCCAAGGAAATTATTGTTCATCTGGGTTAATGCTAAGGAGTGATAAAAATTGTTAGAATATATGGAAGGGAAACTAAAATACAAGGGAGTTAATTATGTTGTAATTGAAGTAGGTGGAATTGGCTATAAATTATATGTTACTGCTATAACACTTTCTAAATTTAATAATATTAATGATGTAGTAATGATATTTACTTATTTACATATAAGGGAGGACGAGCTAAGTTTGTATGGCTTTTTTTCCAATGAGGAAAAAGAGATATTTGTTACACTACTTAAAGTATCGGGAATAGGACCTAAATTGGCTTTGACCATATTATCACAGTTAAATGCCGAAGAACTGCGGCGAACAATAATACTGGAAGATATAAAACCACTTGTGAATATTTCTGGTGTAGGGAAAAAGACTGCTGGTAGGATGATTCTTGAATTGAAGGATAAGATGGGAAAAGATGCATTACCGGTAGAAAATGTGGTTGAAATGACGTCTGTAAATGTTGATGCTAGGGGTGAAGCGGTTTCTGCTTTATTAACTCTTGGATATAATTTAGCAGAAGCTCAGAAAGCAGTTCCAATAATGAATGACAATAATAACGTGTCTGTTGAAGAGCTGATTCGTTTAGCTTTAAAGAATAGTGCAAAATATTAATTGGGGGAAATCAGATGAATGAGGAAAGGATTATAACACCGGTTCTTATCAATAAGGAAAACGAAGAATTAAGTTTAAGACCTAATCTTTTAAAAGAATATATTGGACAAGAAAAAGCAAAAGAAAATTTAGACATTTTCATCACTGCGGCTAAACAGAGAAAAGAAGCATTGGATCACGTTCTCTTGTATGGACCACCGGGACTTGGGAAAACGACTTTGGCGAATATTATTGCAACTGAAATGCAAACTCAGATTAGAGCTACTTCTGGACCCGCAATAGAAAGGCCAGGAGATTTAGCGGCGATATTAACCAATTTACAACCTAATGAGGTTTTGTTTATAGATGAGATTCACCGTCTTAATAGATCAGTGGAAGAAGTTCTTTATCCTGCTATGGAGGATTTCTGTTTAGATATAATTATAGGGAAAGGACCCAGTGCCCGTTCTATTCGTCTTGATTTAGCACCATTTACATTAGTTGGTGCGACAACTAGGGCAGGAAATTTATCTGCTCCCCTGCGTGATAGATTTGGGGTGATAAGTCGTCTGGAATATTATAAAGTTGAGGAGCTTGTTATAATAGTGAAGAGGGCAGCGAGTATTCTTAAGGTGAACGTTAGTAATGAAGGTGCGGAAGAAATAGGTAAAAGGGCAAGAGGAACCCCTCGGATAGCTAACCGTCTCTTGAAAAGGGTACGTGATTATGCTCAGGTTCAAGGACAGGATATTATTAACAAAGAGGTGGCGGATAAAGCTCTAAATATGTTAGAGGTTGATGAGTTGGGGCTTGACGCTATTGATAGGAAAATGCTATTAACAATAATAGAAAAATTTCAGGGAGGACCGGTGGGAATTGATACGCTCGCAGCTTCTATAAGCGAGGAAACTAGTACTATAGAGGACGTTTATGAGCCTTATTTGCTTCAATTAGGATTTATACTCAGAACGCCTAGAGGGAGAATGGTAGCTCAATTAGCTTATCAGCATTTAGGTATTGCTTATGATAAAGAGGAACAGCAGTCAACTATATGGTAGAGGAATGAAATAGGTAGGTGGAAAGAAATGAAAATTTTACTTCATGCTTGTTGTGGACCTTGTTGTATTTACCCTGTAGATGCTTTACGAAAAGAAGGTCATGAAATATGGGGTTATTCCTATAATCCTAATATTCATCCCTATACAGAGTTTATAAAAAGGTTGGAAACATTTAAAGAATATGCAGAAGAAATTAATTTTTCCGTCATTGTTGATGATAACTATGGCTTAGAAGAATATTTGCGTAATGTTGTTTTTCGTGAAGGTGACCGGTGTAGAGTTTGCTATAGTATGAGACTTAGAAAGACAGCTCAAATAGCAAGAAAGGGGAAATTCGATGCTTTTACAACTACACTTTTAGTGAGCCCTTTTCAAAACCATCAGTTGATAAAGGATATGGGTGAGGCTATAGGTACAGAGATTGGGGTGCCTTTTTATTATCAAGATTTTCGCCCGGGTTTTAAGGAAGGTGTAATAAAGTCAAAAGAGGAAAACATGTATCGTCAGCAATATTGTGGATGTATTTATAGTGAAAGGGATCGATACAAGCCTAGAAAAAATAAATAAGTGAGACAGTTAACCCACATAAGAAAATGATTGACATCGAATATGTATAGTGAGAGGTGATAATGTTGGACTTACAAATACGTCAAAATATTCTTGAGGTCCAGCAGGGAAGGGACGAGATCAAGAATGAATTAATTACAAAGTATCTTCCTTTCATTCTTAAAGTGACTGCACGAACATGTAGAAGGTTTGTACGTCTTGGAGAAGATGATGAGGTTAGTATCGCTTTGATGGCATTTAATGAGGCGCTTGATAAGTATGACTTTAAGCAAAACACATCTTTTTTTAGTTTTGCAGAAACTGTAATTAAGAGACGGATTATTGATTATTTTAGAAAAACTCAGCAGGGAGTACAAGATGTACCATGTTCTTCTTTAATTCGGGATGGAGAGGATGAGGAAGGAAATATTTCTTGGATCGATAAATTAAATTGGAGAGAATCTAAAGAAAGTTATTTTGAAGATGAAGTTTCAGAATTACGACGAGAAGAAGTATTAGAATTTATTGTTGTGTTGCGAGAGTATGGGATTGAACTTCAAGAGTTGACCAAAATATCTCCCAAACATAAGGATGCTCGGGCAACTGCACATAAGGTTGCAAGAATAATTTGCGAAAATAATAGTCTGCGTGATTATTTGCGTAAAACAAGAACCCTTCCTCTCAAAGAACTGGAAAAAATGGTAATTGTAAGTAGGAAAACGCTAGAAAGACAGCGCAAGTATATAATTGCCTTGACTGTAATTATGCTGGGTGAGTTCTATTTTCTTCAGGAATACCTAAGGGAAATGAAGGGGTGAGATCAATGCTGAAAAAAAGAAAAGGGATGGTAATGAAAACGTTTCCCAGTGAAATAATTGTAATGACTTCTACAGGTGAGTTTTTGAATGTACCGTGGAAGGGGAAAAAGTTGCCTCTGATTGGAAACGAGATAGAGTTTGACGTACCTTTTACAGGAAGTTATTTCTATTCTAAGAATTTCATAGCACTGGTAGCTAGTGTTGCTATCTTATTATTAACGATACCTTTTATTTCTGAATATATATTTCCCAACGATAACAATGTAATAGCTTATGTTAGTATGGATATTAACCCGAGTTTAGAATTAGGTATTAATAATGAGGAAAAAGTAATTATAGTTAAGGGATTAAATAATGATGGAATAAAATTATTAGAAAAAATACAGTTGAATAATTTATCTGTGGAAGATGCGGTTAAAGTTGTTACTCGTGAAGCGATAAAAAATGAGTATCTTGCTGTAGATAATGAGAATAGTGTTATTTTAACCCTGACAGCTCAAAAAGAGCATGAATTGAAGTTAGAAAATATCCAAAATGAAATTAGAACAGCAATTAAGGAAGAATTGAAAGAACAAAAAATTGAAGGGCAAGTTGAATTAATTAATATTTCCATGGAGTTTCGTGAAAGAGCGGGGGAACTTGGTATATCTTCTGGAAAGTACGCAGTTTTACTGGAAGCCGTTAGTGAAGGCTTGGAAATTAGTGTTGAGGATGTTAGAACATCTAGTGTTGTTAAAGCAATAAAAGCAGCAGGAGGTAATCCTGGACAGATTATTTCCCAGACTAAGAAAGAGGCAAAAAGGCTTTTTGATCTTGAGAAAAAGATTAAAACACAAGAGAACAAGGGGAAGGGGTATGGCAAAATTGAAGGTGACGTAGATACAGTAGAAAACTCTGATAAAGACAGCAATGATATTACAAAAGGTACTACAAAAGGTAATGGAGTTAAGAACACTACTGTGATGAAAGGGAAAAATCAAAACATTAAAGAGGAATTGGGTAATAATAAAGACGATAATAAAGATATTGATAAAGATATTGATAAAGATATTGATAAAGATAGAAGAAAAGAAAATGAGGATGAAGTTAGTTTAGAAAATAAGTTAAAAAGAAGGAACAGTAATTAATACTAAATATGCACTGTATATACGAATAAAGAAGATGTTAACCCGCCAAAAGAGTGTTGATTTGTTGGAAGGAATGAGTTTAACATTTGTCGAACAATATGGAATGTGGAATGCTAGGTGTGTTTTGTATAATTATCAGATATTATGGATATAACAGGGAGGTTTGATGGTGAATCTACAGGGCAGTTTAGATAAATTAAACAGTAAACCTTTAAAAATTGTAGTTATGGGGATAGCTTCTATGTTAATCATTATCCTAGGTGCAGTTCTATTTTTGAATCCCTTGTTTGTATCAGGGGCACAGATAAGTTGTCCGCCAACGACACTTCGAGTGGCTTTGGGTCTGAATTTGAGTTCTACGGAGTTTTCAGTATTTGAAGGAAAATATGAATTGGTAGATTATATAACGCAAAGAGTGATTAGCACTGATGTGGGAAATGGAGTATGGATGGTAGCCCCTGCTGGAAATTCTAATATTCAGATATACAACAATGGAAATTCTATAAATGGATTAGGAAGTTTTATTTTGATTTTGCGGCAAAAAGATAATTTGAATAATAATGTTTTTCAATATATGAATAAACGGTACAGGGGTAATATTGTTATTGAAAATCTTAATGGTCGTCTTCAGATAATAAATTTTGTTGATGTTGAAAAATATCTTTATGGTGTAGTGGGTTCTGAAATGATACCAGGCGCTCCAGAAGAGGCTTATAAGTCGCAGGCTGTAGTTTCTAGGACGTATGCTCTTTATCATAAGGAGCATCCTCAGTTAAATTATGATGTCGGTATTAGTACACAGTGGCAGGTTTATGGGGGTTATGATTCAGAAGTATCGAAGGGTACTTTGGTAAAAAAGGCGGTAGATGACACTTATGGTCAGGTGGTATATTATGATAATAGTTTGATACAAGCATTTTTTCATAGTAATTCGGGAGGATATACCGAATCCTGTGAAAATGTATGGTACTCAAATTTTCCTTATATACAGCCAGTATATACACCAGAAGATGCATGTGCAATACAAGTTCCACAGAGTGGAGGGTGGCCTGGAAATACTTATAGTTGGGAGAAATCTTTTACTCGTGATGCGTTAATGGATAAGATTAAAAATTGGAATAATAAGCATTCCGATAACATTATTAATGTTGGAGAAATACAGGAGATATCAGTTTCACGGTTAGCTGTTGATCCTCAAACAAGGGAAGACTTATCAACAGAAACGGAATCGGGGAGAGCTACGCAACTCGATTTTATTGGAACGCGAGGTGTTAAAAGTTTTGAAAGAGATGGAATTAGACCTGTTTTCGGATTGAGAAGTACGCTGTTTGAGGTTATATATGATTCGACTGTTAAAGTATGGAATGCTTTTGGTAGTCAAGATGTTTTAAGTTGTACAAAGAATTCATATGGTATAGATACAGATAAAATGGTAACAAAACTTAATGGAAATGAAACATATTATTATGTTTTAGGAAATGATGGAATAACAACAGTACCGAAAACCTTTACAAAAGTTATTTTTAAAGGTAAAGGAAATGGTCATGGTTTAGGAATGAGCCAATGGGGAGCGTATGGAATGGCCTTGAAAGGTAATGATTACAAGAAAATAATTGAACATTTTTATAATCAAGATAAGTATGATGGTAAATTAGAAATTAGGCAGTATTAATCTGGCTTTTAATTTTGAATATTAATTTTGTAATTAATGAAATACATTTTGCACATTTAAAAGGGAGACAAGGTAGATGTACATATCGGAATTTGATTATTTTCTTCCAGAAGAATTGATTGCTCAAGAACCGTTATCTAATCGGGAACAATCACGTTTACTGGTTTTGAACAGGAGTACTGGACAGGTGGAACATCAAGGATTTAGTGATATACTTTCTTATTTAAGAGAAGGAGATGTTTTAGTTACAAATAATACAAGGGTTATACCTGCTCGGCTTTTTGGGAAAAAAGAGGAAACAGGGGCATCAATTGAAGTGTTTTTATTAAACCAGATTGATGATAAACACTGGGAAGCATTGGTGAGACCAGGAAGAAAAGTTAAGTTGGGAACAAAAATTATTTTTGGAGATGGAGAATTATCTGCAATTGCTATAGAGAAAACTCTGTCTGGGGGAAGAATTATGGAGTTTGAGTATGTAGGGATTTTCAAGGAAATTCTTAATCGTTTAGGTCAAGTGCCGCTTCCTCCCTATATAAAAAAAGCAATATCTAATCCAGAGAGATATCAAACTGTCTATGCAAAGGAAGCAGGCTCCGTTGCTGCACCTACGGCAGGACTTCATTTTACTCCTTCATTAATTGAAAAAATCAAAGAGAAAGGTGTAGATTGGGTTGAAATTCTTCTTCATGTTGGATTAGGAACGTTTCGCCCAGTAAAAGAAGAGGATATTTGTATGCATAAGATGCACCGAGAGTATTTTGAAATAAAGGAATCTGCCGCTAAAAAAATCAATCTTGCTTTGCAAGAAAAAAGAAGAATTATTGCTGTAGGTACTACATCAACAAGAACATTAGAGAGTGCTTTTTCTGAAGGGAAGGTACAATCGGGTAAAGGATGGACGGAAATTTATATTTATCCGGGATATGAATTTAAAGTGATATCTGGGCTGATAACGAATTTTCATTTACCAAAATCCACTCTTTTAATGCTTGTAAGTGCATTGGCAGGTCGGGAAAAAGTCATGAAGGCATACGAAGAAGCAGTGAAAAATCAATATAGATTTTTTAGCTTTGGTGACGCTATGCTTATAGTTTAACAGATCCTTTAACAATCGTTTAACTATTGCTCAACCATCGTTTAACTATCGTTCAACTATCGTTAAATCATCGTTCATCTTCTTGACAACATATCAATATTTCGATAATATTTGAGTATAATAAAGATGGAGGTGGATAAAATGCCAACCATTAGACCTAGCTCAGACTTAAGAAACAGCTACAATGAAATTTCAGAGTTTTGCCATAAACACAAGGAACCGATATATATTACAAGAAATGGTTCTGGAGATCTTGCGGTTATGAGTATTGAGACATATGAAAGGCTTATTGGAAAAT
>JAQUGH010000058.1 GCA_028684195.1 Clostridia bacterium
GTGGTGGAAAAACTCATAACATGATTGCACTGGCTTTATTAGCCAAACATCCTGAATTTAGAGAAAAGATAATGGGTGATAGTGGTACAGATAGTTATTTAGGAAAAATTAAAGTAGTAGTTTTTAAAGGTAGAGAAAGTGACGCACCTTATGGAATATGGGGTTCTATAGCGGAGCAGTTAGGGAAAAAAGAAGTATTCAAAGATTTTTATAGTCCTTTACAAGCTCCAGGACAAAAAGCTTGGGAAAATTTATTAAGAGGAGAACCACTTCTTATTTTATTGGATGAGATTCCACCTTACCTTGAAAATGCCAAGTCGAAAACTATTGGAGATACGAATCTTTCTGTAGTAACTACAACTGCCCTAGCTAATCTATTTAATGCTTTAGGAAAAGAAGCATTATCCAATGTATGTTTGGTTATTTCTGATCTAAAAGCTACATATGAAAGTGGAAGTGAATTATTACAATCTACTTTCAAGGAATTAGAAAACGAGGTAAATCGTTTAGCTATAAATGTCGAACCTGTAGGTTCTTCATCTGATGAAGTTTATCATATATTAAGAAAAAGATTGTTTAAAAAATTACCTTCTGATGAAATAATTAATGAAGTGGCAATTGATTTCAAAGATGCTGTTTCAGAAGCAAAACAAATGGGTTATACAAATTTATCGCCTGAGCAAATATTTGTAGGCGTCAAGGATTCTTACCCTTTTCATCCATCTATAAAAGATTTATATGCTAGATTTAAAGAAAACGAAAATTTTCAACAAACTAGAGGCTTGATTCGTTTAATGCGGGTTATTGTTTCGCAATTATATCGAGGGGACAAACCTAGGGCAGACTGTAAGTCGCTTATTAATGTATATGATTTTGATTTAAATGATCGGGAAATGCTGACATCTATTACTCAGATTAAACCGTCATTAACCAATGCTATTTCTCACGATATAGCAGCAAATGGGAAAGCTGTTGCAGAAATTGTTGATGCCAGTATGGGCGAGAATGTTATGCAGGAGCTAAGCAGGTTGTTATTAATGGCGTCATTAGCAGATGTACCTGATGCACTTTTGGGTTTGTTTCTCAATGAAACGATTGGATATTTAGCAGAACCAGGCAAGGATATTACTAGAGTAAAAAAAGCATTAGATGAGTTTATGATGAGGGCTTGGTATCTTTATACAGATAGAGATGGCAGACTTTATTTTAGAAATACAAAAAACATAATTGCAGAAATTAATACCCTTGTTGATTCATACAACAATGATAATGCTAAAAAAGAGTTGCGAGTGTTTCTTGAAGAAAAGTTTAAACCTTCGAGAAACGATTGCTATCAAAAGGTACAAGTGTTTCCAGCTATAGATGAGATAGAACTTAGTGAGGATAAGGTTCTTTTAGTTCTTTTTGAACCATATATAGGAACAGTAAGTAGATTTCCAGGTCTTCATCCAGATTTAGCTGAATTTTATAATGATTCAAGATATAAAAATAGAGTAATGTTTTTATCGGGACAAAGAAGTACCATGGACAAACTGATATGTACTGCTAAAGAACATAAGGCGATCAATATAATTTTAGGGAGAATGGAAGAGGAAAGAGTATCGGCCAATAATCCACAATATCAGAAGGCTATTGAGAAAAGAGATAAAATCAAGTTGGAGCTTTTGTCTGCGGCTAGGGAAACTTTTGTTAGCTTGTATTATCCATTTAAGAAGGGGCTAACGAAAGCAGATTTCTTTATGGAATTCACAAAGAATGAGTATAACGGTGAGGAACAGGTAAGAGATCTTCTTAAGCAAAAGCAGAAGTTCACAGAAGATATTACTGATGAAAATTTTCGAAAAAAATGTGAAGAACGGTTATTTACGCAAAAAGAAATGCGTTGGGTAGATGTAAAAGGGAGAGCGGCTATTAATTCAATGTGGCCATGGCATAAGCAGGGAGCATTAGATTACTTAAAAGAAGAAATGCTCAAAAAGGGTATTTGGAGAGAAAATGGAGGATATATTGAAAAACCACCATTTCCCAAAGAAAAAACAGAAGTACAGGTTCAAGAACTTCGTAGAGCTTCAGATACAGGAGAAGTTATCTTGAAATTTGTTCCCAAATATGGGGATAAGGTTTTCTATGAAATGGGCGGAGTAGCGACAGAGGCTTCTAGTTTAGTAGAAAACTTAAATGAATTTAAGACTAAGGAGCTTAAACTATCTTTCCTTTGTGTAGATAGTAGCGGAGAACATGAAACAGGGAAACCCGTTGAGTGGAATAACAAAATTACCATGCAATACAGAGTATATGACAAAGATGATAAAAAAGTAGTAGAAATAGTGTCGGCACCTCAAGTTCCTATTAAATATACTACTGATGGTTCAAACCCTAGGGAAAATGGGGGTATTTATGATAATGAGGTCATACTTCCTGAAAACTCCACTTATGTTTTAGCGTTGGCAGAATCCCAAGGAGTTGCTTCTGAGCTGTCCATAAAGATTGATTGGGAGAAAGGGACATCTATTGAAGTAGATAAGCAAAAAGCATTAAAACTTTATAAAAGGTGCAAGACAAATGATACAGCAGAGAGTTATCAAGAACTTGGCTTGTTAAAAAAACATAATGCACAGCTTATGGATGTTGTTGTAACATTATTTAAAATTGATGAAAATAATAATAATGATAAGGGTTGGATTGATTTGACAATGGATTCATCTACAATTGTAAATATAGAAAACCTGGAAAATAGTATTGACAATGTGAGAAGTAATTTTATGCAAGAGGGAAGGGTAAATATAAGTCTTGAATATGGAATAGCAAAATTTGCCACAGGACAAGATTTCCTCAATTGGTTGACAGAAAAGAAAAAAGAATTGAAAGATTTCACGGAACAGGAGATTGTTCAATAATGACAGATAAAAAAAGTTACTATGGATTTGGATTTAATCCTTTAGAATCGCAACATCATTTTTTAGTTGTAATACCAAGAAGTACAAAAAATGATGTAGTAATCTATGAAAGATTTCAGTGGCAAGAGGGAGAAGAAGAACAATCAATAGATATAAGAAATGATAGAGCAAAAGTTCAGTTATCAAAAAACAAATGGAAGCAAATTGAGAATAGTCTTCGTGTTGAATTTAATGAGAGGTTAAAAAAAGATAATATTCTTGTAGGAAAGTGGCGTTTAGGGTGTATTCCCGTACAAAGACTTTTGGGTAAAGAAATGGTGCTATTAGCGTGGGCAATAGAAGACAGTGATCCTTCCGTAATAGATACTGCTATAAAAAATTGGAAAGGTTTAAGCCCAGAAGAGCGGTGGTGGCTCTTCACGATGACTAATGCGGCTACAGGATATATTAGCGATAAAAGAGGCTGGAGAAAAGCTATACGCTACGCTTTGACAGAAAACCCTATAGAAGAAGTTAATAGACAGTTGAATCTTTTTGATTTGAGCATAAATAGGGAAATAGAAAAGTAAAAAAAGCAAAGGAATAAAGGGGAATCAAAATGTTAGATTACAATAAATCTTTTATAGAGGTACAGTTTCCAGTATCAAAAGTATCCAAAGAAAGCTATAAAGAAAGAAAGGCAGGAAGTAGTCAAACTTTAACGGGGTTAGGAAAATGGTGGGGACGGAAACCTCTTATTTTGGTTCGTGCTGCTTTGTTAGGGCTTTTAATGCCTGTAAGTGCTGATCCAGTAAAGGATAGGGAGATGTTTTTAAAGATTCTTTCTATGGATGAAGAGGGATTATGGGAACGAAAAAATAAAGCTATACCAGCAAAAGAAGTTTTCGAAAATTTAACATCCAGTGAAAAAAAGAGATATTTCAGGGAAAAGGAAGAAGGGAAAGCTGAATATAAAAAGAGCATAAAAAAGGAAGAAAAGGGAAATATTCAAAAGTTAGTATTTAATCGTTTTTCCTATGATCAGAAGTTAAGATATTGCAGAAGACCAGAAGAGTTGAGCAATATATCTGAAAAACAATGGAATGAAATTAATAAATATTTGGGAACAGAAGCAAAGAACTTACAAGAATTGGTTCAAGAGTTAGGGAAAAGGAAATTTGGGGAAATACCTATTATAGGGGATTGCTTTGCAGGGGGAGGAAGTATTCCTTTTGAAGCAGGTCGGATGGGTTGTGATGTCTATGCTTCGGATTTAAACCCTGTTGCAATGCTTCTTACATGGGCAGCTCTTAATATTAATGGGGCTAGTGAGGAGGAAATAAAAGAATTAAGAAAGTTCCAAAGGGAAATATTTGATAGGGCAGATGAGCAAATTACTAAGTGGGGTATTGAAGAAAATGAAGAAGGCGATAGGGCTAATTCATATCTTTACTGTAATGAGGCGATTTGTCCTGATTGTCAATACAAAGTGCCTTTAGCACCGTCATGGATAATAGGGAAGGGAACAAAAACAGTTGCTATTCTCAAAGAAAATGATAATAAGGGTTTTGACATAGAAATTATTTCTGATGCTACTGAAGAAGAAATGAAATTGGCGGAAAATCTTGCGACAATAGAAAAGAATGAATTAGTATGTCCTCATTGCCATATGAGAACACCTATCACTACTCTTCGAAAAGATAGAAAGAAGAAAGAAGGAGGGGTAGAATACGGACTCCGTAAATGGGAAGCGAAAAAAATTGTTCCAACTTTTGATGATGTATTTCAAGAAAGATTATACTGTATTCGCTATGAAGAAGAATATGAAGATGATAACGGAATGCCCAAAAAAAGAAGATATTATCAAGCTCCAACTGAAGAAGATATAAAAAGAGAAGAAACGGTAGAAAAACTTTTAAGGGAACGATTTGATGAGTGGCAGGAAAAAGGATTTATACCAAGTAGTAGGATTGAAGAAGAATATAATACTAATCAAATTATAAGAGAAAGAGGTTGGACTTATTGGTATCAGTTGTTTAATCCAAGGCAATTACTTGTGCATGGGTTGTTAATGGAGTTGATTGATAAGTATGCTGAAACAAGTGGAGAAAAGGTTATTGGGTTGTTGGGAGTTAATAAGTGTTGTGATAGGAATGCAAGATTGTGTAGATGGGATGGAACTAGTGAAAAAGCTCAGCAAGTATTTTATAATCAGGCTTTAAACACAATTTTTAATTATGTATGTAGAACGGTACTCTATTGTAAAGAAAATTTTAATTTAAGTATAAATAGGTTTGTTTCTAATGGGAAGCACATGTTATATACAAGAGACGCAAGAAATACCATGGATCACGTTACCATCTGGATAACTGACCCACCTTACGCAGATGCAGTAAACTATCACGAATTAAGCGAATTTTTCTTAGCTTGGGATAAAAAAATGTTACTGGATGTTTTTCCTGATTGGTATGCAGACAGTAAAAGAGCACTTGCTGTAAAGGGAACGGGACAAAACTTTAAGCAAAGCATGAGTGACATATATAATAATCTAGCTAAACATATGCCTGATAATGGTATGCAAATTGTGATGTTTACTCATAAAGATATATCAATATGGGCTGATATGACAATGATTTTATGGTTGGCAGGTCTTCGGGTTACGGCTGCTTGGAATATTGCTACGGAAACTGATGCAGGGGGATTAAAACAAGGAAACTATGTCAAAGGAACAGTGCTGTTGGTACTTCGTAAACAAGATTCTGATGATAGTGCATATTTAGATGAGCTTTATCCTGAAGTAGAAGAGGAAGTAAAAAGGCAGATAGATAGTATGAGAGATTTAGATGATAAAGAAGATCCTAATTTTTCCGGTGCGGATTATTTATTAGCTGCTTATGCTGCTTCCCTTAAAGTTCTTACATCATATAAACAGATTGAAGATATTAATGTGAAATATGAGCTTTCTAAAGAAAAAAAGTCAGGCGAGATATCACCTATAGAAAAGATTATCAATGAAGCTGTAAAAATAGCCTATGATTATCTTATTCCACCAAGTTTTGATTCTATCATATGGAAGTCACTTAGTTCTGAGGAGAGATTTTATATAAAAGGATTGGATATGGAAAAAGAAGGAGTTTATAAGATTGGGGCTTATCAAGAATTAGCACGAGGATTTAGCGTAAATGAATATCAAGATCTTTTGGCAAGTACCAAAGCAAATCAAGCTAGGTTAAAGACAGCTAGGGAATGGACTATGAAAGGAATGAGTGAAAAAGATAAATTTGGTTCATCGTTACTTAGAAATGTATTAGCAGCTCTTTATCAAGCAATTAAAGCGGAAGATACAAGCGAAGGGAGAAACTGGCTCAAAATTGAAATTCCTGATTATTGGAATAAAAGGAAAGCTTGTATAGAAATCTTGGATTTTATTATTTCCCTAGATAAATATGAAAATATGGGGCATTGGGAGCAAGAGATATATTATGCTAAAATGCTTCGAGAATTATTGAAAAATGATGGGATGTAAGCGAGGGGGAATTAACAGATATTATGGTATATCGATATTCTTCAAGGAAAAAAAGATTAGATGAAGCTTTTTTAAATGAGAAATTAATAAATGCCAAAGCTTACGATAGAATAGCAGGATATTTTAGCTCTTCTGTATTAGAGATTGCTGGAGAAACAATTGAAAAAATGGAAGGCGACATTCGTGTCGTTTGTAATTCGGATCTTGAAATAGAGGATGTTAAAATAGCAAGTGCGTCTATGGGAGCAATGAGAAAAGAATGGTGTAGTATAAAACCTGAAGAGCGTTATATAAATGCACCCCATAGATTAAAGAAACTATATGATTTAATTAAAAGTGGAAAGCTTAGGGTGAAAGTTATTCCTAATGAAGTTTTTGGGCTTATTCATGGGAAGGCAGGGGTGATTAGTTTAAAAGATGGTAGTAAAACATCTTTTGTTGGTAGTGTTAATGAAACCCTCTCCGCTTGGAGATTAAACTATGAATTACTTTGGGAAGATGATTCTGAAGAAGCGGTTGCTTGGGTTCAGGAAGAATTTGATTATTTTTGGAACAGTCCTTATGCTGTTCCTCTTTCTGATTTTATAGTAGAAGATATGAAGAGAATTTCTGAGAGGAAGATTATTCATTCTGTAAAGGAATGGAAGGAAGAAGAAAATCCTGCTTCTACGGTTATCGAAACCCCTGTATATCGTCAGGAATATGGACTTTGGGAGCATCAAAAGTATTTTGTCAATTTGGCTTTTAATGATCATAAAAAACCTTCTGGGGCAAGGTATGTTTTGGCTGATATGGTTGGCTTGGGCAAGACAATTCAATTGGCACTTTCTGCACAGTTGATGGCTTTACATGGGGATAAACCTATTTTGATTATTGTACCTAAAACTTTGCTTTGGCAATGGCAAAATGAAATGAATAGTCTTCTTGATATGCCTTCAGCAGTATGGGATGGTAATGCGTGGGTTGATGAAAATAGGATTAAATATCAAAGTAGCGGAGATAAAGCAATTAAAAAATGTCCAAGAAGAGTAGGAATAGTATCGCAAGGACTTTTTACTGCTAATTCAGAGAAAATACAACCTTTACTTAATATGGAATATGAATGTGTTATTGTAGATGAAGCCCATAGAGCAAGGAGATACAATCGTGGTTTAGGTAAAGAAAATGAGAAACCTGTGCCAAATAATTTCATGAAATTACTTTGGGAGTTATCAAAAAGAACCAAAAGTATGCTTCTTGCTACAGCAACTCCTGTCCAGCTTTTCCCTATTGAAGCATGGGATTTGCTTTATATATTATCTCAAGGAAGCGATGAAGTATTAGGAAGTAATTTAAGTATGTGGAGAAGGAAACCTGGGGAAGCCATTGATTATATAATGGGGAAAGAGAGATTAGAACGTTTTGATCCCGAAGTAGTTGATTGGATTAGAAATCCCTTTCCTCCAGCTAAGGAAAATCCTTTGACTTTTGGGGAGCTAAGAAAGAGATTAAATATGAAGGATAAAGATTGTATTATTAGATTGGAACAGCTAGATAAAATAAAGAATACGCCAGTAGGAAGAAGGATAGGGAGGATTATTGACGATAATTTTATGACAAAAAACAATCCTTTTATAAGGCATATTGTGAGAAGAACGAGAGATTTTCTGGAAAACAATATTGATGAAAAAACAGGAGAAACGTATCTGAAAAAAATCAAAGTAAACTTGATGGGGGAAGATGATACGGAAGCTATTACTCTTCCACCCTATTTACAAGAGGCATATCATTATGCAGAGCAATTTTGCGAACTGTTGCAAAAAAGGGTGCATGGTGGAGGATTTCTCAAAACACTTCTTCTAAAGCGAGTAGGTAGTACGATGATAGCAGGAAGAAATACAGCGGAGAAGATGCTAAACGATTGGGGAAACATAGGCAGTTATGATGATGAAGATTTTGAAGAAGAGGATATTACCGAAGATCCATTAAACGAAAGTGAAAGTAAAATAAAAGATATTTCCGAAGGGGAGAAGGAATGTCTTGTAAATTTCATTCAAACTCTTGATACTAATAAAGATAAAGATCCTAAATATCAATTGGTTTTCAAATTGCTGATAGAAGATCACTGGTTAGAGCGTGGCTGTATTATATTTTCCCAATATTATGATTCTGCTTTTTGGGTAGCAGAAAATTTATCAAATGATTTGAAAACAGAGAAGATAGGAATTTATGCTGGGGGAGAAAAATCAGGATTATTGCTTAATGGAATATATGAAAGGAAATCTAAAGAAGAAATCAAGCAAATGGTTAAAAGAAGAGAAATTAAAATTTTAGTAGGTACGGATGCTGCCAGTGAAGGGCTCAATTTGCAGACCTTGGGAACTTTAATTAATTTAGACTTGCCATGGAATCCTACTCGTCTTGAACAAAGGAAAGGGAGAATTCAGAGAATAGGGCAAGTCTACGATGAGGTATTTATTTACAATATGAGATACAAAGATTCTGTTGAGGATAGAGTACATTCTATACTTTCTGAGAGATTGGAAAATATCCACGGTTTATTTGGGCAAATACCTGATGTATTAGAAGATGTATGGGTAAAAGTTGCTTTAAGACAAGAAGAAGAGGCTCTACAGAAGATAGATGAAGTACCAAAGCAACATCCTTTTGAACTTCGCTACCATGTTCATGTAGGAAAAGTGGATTGGGAAAGTTGCACGAAAATTTTGGATCGAAGAGAAAAGAAAAAGTATTTGATGAAGGGTTGGAATAACGGAACTATCATTATCAACAGTAAGTCATGTAATAAGTTTATATAATAAGATATGGAGTAGAAGTAGTAAAGATAAAGAAGTATGGTGGCAATCATAGCAAATAATTATGCACAAATTATTGATTTATATATAATTATTTGCTATGATAGAAATAAAAATGAGCAAATAATATATTTGCACTAAAATATATGTAGGTATGAGGAAGGGTGAATCAAATGGGGAAAGTGGACAAGACAATAGATGAGCAATTCTTAGAAAGACTAATAATAAGAATGGAAACCGAAAATGAACCTGAACTGAATGTGAAAAAAATTTATTCAATATTTCCTGAAATAAATCAAAAAACAATATTATGGAGATTGCATAAGCTTGTTCGACAGGGAAAATTATTTAAGGCGGGGAGGGGATATTATTCTGTAAAAAAAGTGAAAGAACATTATTCAGCTGGTTATGAATATCTGCAAAAAAAATCTAAAGAAGTTTATGATGTTATCTCCGAGTACGGTTACAAGTTCTATATTACAGGTTTAGATGCTTTAGTTGGTGAAATATTACATGTTCCTGAGCAGTTTGTAATCTTGTTGGTTATAGAAGAGGCGGGAATGGAAGAACTTCGTGAGGTACTAAATGATAAAGGATATTTTGTAATTCAAGAAAAGGAAAGAAACTTGATTAAACAAAATATCTTTAAAAGTAAGATTGATATTGTGATATTGAAAGGTAAAAATTTTGAATTAGCTTTTGATGGAATTGCAATCAAAGAAAAAGGATTTGTTGATTTGTATTTTGCAGTAACAAGGCTTAATTATGGCATCTCGATTCCAGAAATAACAAGAATATATAAAAGTATGCAAAGGAATGAGACGTTTACAATATATAAAATGAAACAATCAGCGAAGGATAGGGGATTAGTAACAGAAATAAACTGGCTGTTGGAACTTAGGGAAGCTAATCCAATAGTATTGGAATTCATGAGTTATCAGATTAAGGAGGCAAAATGCACAGAATAAATCAAGAAAACTTAATTTTGGAGAAAGATATCTTTATGAGAACAGAAATTGAAAAACGAATGACGGATGGCGGATTCAATTCACTTTCGAAATTTGAACTTTTCATTTGGGATTTAGAGATGTTTTTACAGTTGCAGAAAAAACTTGGCAATAAAATAATACTTAAAGGTGGAGCGGCTACTCAGTTTTATATTCCTGTAATAGCACAAAGAACGAGTATAGATATTGATATGATTTGTTTAACAACTCGTGAAGAAGTACATAATGCAATTTCAGAAATCGGGGCCGAATTCAACGGAGAAGGAGAATACTGTAGATTAAAGATTTATGAGCCAAAGAATCCTAAACTAGGACTTGATGCTTTAGAAACTTATTTTGAAACGGTTCCGAGTATTTGTGATGATAAAGAATTATTTGCTACAAGAGGAAAACAGGAAGTAAAAATAGAGTTTATGTACTCTGAACATGAATATGCTATCAATAAAATAAAGCAGCCTGAATTATTTGCGTTGGAAACGGAAAGAGAGTTTAATGTATTGGCGTTTGAAAATTTATTTGCAGAAAAGTTGACAACACTTGGACCTACTACTATTGGAGTATCAGATGAAAGAGCAGATGAACAATTTAAACAAATATATGACGTGATTACATTATTTACTTCAAATATGGATCAAGTATTCTCAAACAAAGAATTGATCAAGTTGAATTATGAAAAAGCAGCTAAGATAGAATGCCAAATTCATGGTATTACATATAAACTAGACCAGCTTTTTGAAGATCTAAAATTGCTAATTAATCGAGTCAAAAACATTGAAAATGACAGTAGTCTGATGCAAATGGCAAACGATTTTCAAGGTCTATATCTTCGAAAAGTTGTTAACAGAGATAAAGCACAATGGGCTATTGTAGGATATCAGTTGGATATTCTTGCTGATTATATATTTCTTGATTGTACCAAAGTTTTACAGTTCAGAGAAATCGAAGAGCTAATAGAAAAATTAAAATTTAAAAATGTACAAGGATCTGAACGCGGGATAATCAATAAAGAGGTTAGAAACACTTTACAACTGAATTTTGGAACAATTGAAGGATTGAGTACTGATTTATTCAGAAAGCGTATAGATAGAATTATTTGGGAATTGGTAAATTATGTTGTTTTAGATGAGATTCAAAGATCAGTAATAAATATTAGCTGCAAATGTTGATTATGAATTGGTAGAATTAGATCTTTATAAAGAGGATATTCCGGAACTGAATTATAAATATTTTAAATCCAGAGCAGAACCTGTTTCTGGGGAAGATTATGAAGCGTTATCAGAGGAGGATAAGGAGGCTGTTGATAGGATAAATTTTTGGCTCTTTCTCATATAGTGTGGATTTATAATAATTAAGAACCGAGAATGATACTTTAAAATTTCCAATTATGATATACTTTTTATAAAGAAGTCTTTATAATTTTGGAGGTATATTATATATGTTTAATCAAATAGATTTATTTACTGATGCATTAGGACTACAAGAACCGTGGAAGGTTATAGATGTAAAATTTGATATAAGTGAAAGTAGATTAGATATCTACATTTCTAGAACCAAAGGAAGCAAAGTAACTTGCCCCGTGTGTGAAAAAGAGTGCTCAGTTCATGACTCAAAAGAACGTACATGGAGACATCTGAATTTTTTTCAATACAAAGCATTTATACATTGTAAAGTTCCTCGTTGTAAATGTGATGATCATGGAGTAAAACAAATTGAAGTCCCATGGACTCGTCAAGGTGCAGGTTTTACATTGCTATTTGAAGCTTTTATAATGATGCTAGTTAGAAATATGCCCGTAAAAGCTGTTGCTGATTTAATTGGTATAAAAAGTGATCGTATATGGAGAATTATTGATCATTATGTTGCAATAGCGTACGAATCTATTGAATTTAGTGATGTAACTACTATCGGTTTAGATGAAACTTCAAGTAAACGCGGTCATAATTATATAACACTTTTCGTAGATCTTGATAAGTCAAAAGTCTTATTTGCTACAGAAAGAAAAGATGCATCAACTATTAAATCATTCAAAGAAACTTTTGAAAGTCATAATGGAAATGTATCGTCTATAGAAAATATAAGCTGTGATATGTCACCAGCATTTATTAATGGAGCTAATAAGCATTTTCCTGATGCTAATATTACATTTGATAAGTTTCATGTAATAAAGAGAATTAATGAAGCTGTAGATACAGTAAGACGTGAAGAAGCAAAAGAAAATGAACTGCTTAAAAACACAAGATATATCTGGCTTAAAAATCCTGAAAATCTTACAACCAAGCAACAAAATCAAATGGAGCCTCTGTCAAAAACAAAATTAAAAACTCTAAGGGCATATAATATAAAACTTAATTTACAAGAATTCTATGAAATTGATGATATAGAAGCTGCTTTCTTTCATTTAAAGAAATGGTTCTTTTGGGCTACTCATAGTAAATTAGAACCAATGATAGATGCTGCATATTTCATTAAGCGTCATTGGGACGGAATCATAAAGTACACTACTACTAAAATTACTAATGGAGTATTAGAAGGCATTAATAGTATAATTCAAGCTATTAAACGTAGAGCTCGAGGATATGGAACTACCAAACATTTTATAAGTATGGTTTATTTGGTTTGTAGTAATTTAGAATTTAATTTACCAATAGCTTTTGCGTAATAATAATAAACAAGGATTACATATTTGTAATAATTATCAAGTGGTTAAATCCACACAAAACAGGAAAGAGCCAAATTTTTTATGTGATCAATTTGTAAGTATGGACACATATGTAATTGCAACACCAATGTGGAGTTTAATGTTTCCGGCGAGACTGAAAAGATACATTGATTGTGTTATATTAAACAATAAAGTGATA
>JAQUGH010000209.1 GCA_028684195.1 Clostridia bacterium
TCACAAGTCAGGATGAACTGCTAGACACAATCAATACTAGCACTATGACTTTTACCATCATGTTAGGAGCAATAGCAGGTATTTCTCTACTGGTTGGAGGAATTGGCATTATGAATATTATGCTGGTCACCGTGACAGAACGAACTAGAGAAATTGGAATTCGCAAAGCTTTAGGAGCAAAAAGGAAAAATATTATGTATCAATTTTTAGCAGAATCAATCTTTTTGAGCGTAAGCGGTGGAATAATAGGGATAATTTTAGGAATAGGGACTTCCAAGTTAATTTCAACCTTGGCAGGATGGTCAACAGTTGTTTCACCAATGTCGATTATGGTATCCTTTCTTTTTGCTTTGGGCGTAGGTGTGTTTTTTGGGGTTTTCCCTGCCTATAAAGCAGCAGAACTTGATCCGATTGTAGCATTGAGGCATGAGTAGAATTAATAATAATTAAACAACACAATATGTAGATTAATTATACACTACACCTTTTTGTTCCTATATTTCTATTTATCGAACTTTAACTCAAGATTAATATGAAATTTACATATAAATATTGATTTAAATGTTGATTTAGTGGTATACTACTTATAATAAGGAGGTACTATTATGCAACGAAAACTAATGCAAAAACTGATACGTTGGAAAGATGAACCAGACCGCATGCCACTTCTCATTTACGGAGCTCGGCAAGTTGGCAAAACGTGGCTTTTAGATACATTTGGCAAACAGAATTTTGAGGATACTATCTATGTAAATTTTGAAACAGACAGCAGACTCTCCACAAGTTTTGCAGAAAACCTTAACCCTCGATTCTTGCTGAACATACTTGAAACTTATTACAATAAACGTATTTATCCTCAACGAACATTAATTATTTTTGACGAAATTCAGGCTTGCGAACGAGCACTCACCAGTCTAAAATATTTCTGTGAACAAGCACCTGAATACACTATAGTAGCTGCTGGAAGCCTGCTAGGTGTTGCAGTTAATCGTGAAAAATACTCCTTTCCAGTTGGCAAAATTGAGATGCTTACTTTGTATCCATTAGATTTTGAGGAATTTTTATGGGCTAGCGGTTTAGAAAGACTCGCTACAGAAATTCGTACTGCTTATGATACAGACACTCCCCTTCCAGAAGCACTACACTATAAGGCCTTAGAACAATACAAGTACTATCTTATTCTCGGCGGTATGCCCCATGCCGTAAACGCATATCTGAAAGAACTTCGTTTAATAGATGCTATAAATGTACAGAGCGTCATCCAAAATAGTTATATTGCGGATATGTCCAAATATGCCTCCCCAAGTGAAGCCACCAAGGTCATGGCCTGTTTTAATAGTATCCCCTCTCAGCTAGCGAAGGAAAATCATAAATTTCAATACAAAGTAGTACAAACTGGAGGATCCGCAACTATCTTTGGAGCATCCATTGATTGGCTAACAGCAGCAGGAGTTGTTATGAAGTGCCATAAAATAGAGCATGGTATTATGCCCCCTGCTGTTTATCAGAATCTTTCTTGTTTTAAGCTATACATGGGCGATATAGGCTTACTAACACTTAAATCCCGCATCTCGCCACACAGCATTCTCTCAGATATAGAAGGAAACCTTTTTGTCGGTTCTATTGCAGAAAACTATGTGGCACAAACTCTAAAAACGAACGGCTACGATTTATACTACTGGGAATCTAAAAACCAAGCTGAAGTTGATTTTGTAATTCAGCGCGACGAGCAAATTATTCCCATTGAGGTAAAATCAGGGATACATACCCGTTCAAGGAGCTTATCTGTTTACGTTAGTAAATACAAACCAGCGTTCAGTATCCGGCTATCTGCCAAAAACTTTGGTGTCAAAAACAATATTAAAAGTGTACCATTATATGCTGCTTTTTGCTTGTAAACTAAGTGAATCATGAGGAACGGGGTTGTTGACACCAAAGGTGTCAACAACCCCGTTCCTCTATCACATCACTATCAATTCTATACACTAATAACCAATTAGGTGTTATATGATATTCCTTATATCTCGCCCAATCACCAGTTAAAGAATGGTCTTTAAATTTTTCAGGAAGCTTCTTTCGTAATGCAAGCAAAGATATTACTTGGTTTAGTAAAATAATATTAAATTACAATTATTACATGAGATTTTTTTGATTTTGTGCATATAATAGTACCGTACAGAATGCAATGCACTTTGAAAAATCAAGAATTGATCTTGACAAATGGCATGTTTCTTTGTACAGTATAAGTATAGATAGGTGACTATCTTCAAATGTTTGTTGCTACTCGATATGCAACTAAAACAAGGTCGAGCTCAAATGTTTGTTGCTACTCGATATGCAACTAAAAACAAGGTCGAGCTCAAATGTTTTTAAAGGCTCTATTCTTAAGGGAATAGAGCCTTTATCTTTAAAAGGAGAATAAAACCTATGAATATCGGACATTTTTATTTTTTGACGGACGACTACTTTGTGGATTTCCCAGATCCTTACTTGATGAAAAATAAGGAAGCTGTAAATGGACAAATTCATAATAGACCTTGTTTTTATACTTTTCAGGATATTAAAACAGGTTTATATTGGATGATTCCGTTTTCATCAAAAGTTACAAAGTTTAAAGCAGAATATCAAAAGAAAATGACTAAGTATGGTCGTTGCGATACTATAGCTTTTGGATTTGTCTTAGGATATGAAAAAGCATTCTTGATTCAAAATATGTGTCCCGTTACTACTAAATACATAAATAACGAGTATTTTGATACATTAGCAAATGTACCTGTGAAATTAGACGGTGCATTTGAAAAAGAATTATTAAAAAAGGCTCAAAAAGTTTTACAGTTAACAAGAAAAGGAAGTAAACTAATATTCCCTGATGTATTGAAGATGGAACAAGAATTGCTTAAGTAGGACCTTCCCTGTAACAACCATTCACTATCAAAATATTTAAAACAAATCATTATGTGAACCTGTTCTAGTAAGAGTTAAAACAAGAATATCGATATCAATTCTATACACTAATAACCAATTAGGTGTTATATGACATTCCCTGTATCTCGCCCAATCACCAGTTAAAAAATGGTCTTTAAATTTTTCAAGAAGCTTCTTTCGTAAT
>JAQUGH010000059.1 GCA_028684195.1 Clostridia bacterium
ATGTGGGAATTGGTCAGATGATAGCTTGCTATATTTTGGGACTTAGTCTTTTCTACATATTAAAAAAATATAATTGGTATAAATAGTCTGTTACCAAGGAATGTGATCTGTGTATTCACCAGTCAAAATAGGTTTAATTTTAATTTTAAGAAGCTCGGGAACTTCTTTAAACTTCAAATTATCTATTTGTATAATTTTCATAGGTTCTATTCTTACCATTTCTGCGAGTTCTTTTACAGTAAAGCCTTGATTCTTTCGTAATTCTTTAACAGTTTTGTTGTTAATGCCCCAATTAAATAACATAATTATTACCTCTTTATCTATCACGAGTCGTTATATCAGCATAACTGATGTTTCTAGTGTGAAGTGTATGAGACCAAGAAACATTAGTTTTCTTAAAGAAACAAATACACATTATAGGAATCCAACTGTAAACAAATATAGGATAATGTGCCACAGTCCATTTTATTGCTTTACGAGGTAGTTTGTCAAACCATATAACCAAGAAAGGATAAATGATTTGAAGGGTACTTACTAAAGACCATAAAAGTGGCGGCCAAAGATGCTTAAATATGGGGGTGTACATATCTACAGGAGCGTATGTACCTATAAAACCGATTGCTGTAAATATCCCTACTATTATTACCAACAATGGTTGTAAAGTTTGAATTGCACCATCTAAAAGGGTAATGCTTTTTTTGCAGAAAGCTTCTTTAATAAATTTCATACTGTATTTTCTAAAAAGCTCTACGTGTCCAAGAGCCCAACGTTTTCTCTGTTTCCATGCTTGATTAAAGGTAAGGGGTTTTTCGTCATAAACTTTAGCCTCATGCGCCCAAGAAGTTTTATAACCAAGAAGTAAGGCTTTAAAACTAAATTCAAGGTCTTCTGTAAGGGAGGTTGCACCCCAACCGATTTTTCGCAAGACATCAAGTGAAATAACCATTCCTGTTCCTCCGAGATAGCTAGAGAGTCCAAGATTATATCTAGCTAATTGTAACATACGATTAGCAACCCAAAAAGACATAGCAAAAGCAGAAGTAACCCAAGTATCCAAAGGATTTTTAGCATCTATATACCCTTGAACAATTTTCGAGCCATTGCAGAGATGATTGTTCATATGTTTTAAAAATTGGGAATGGACAAGATTATCGGCATCAAATACAACTACGGCGTCATATTTTTTGGGCATATTGTAGAGTTTAGCAAAAAACCACTCAAGAGCGAATCCTTTTCCTCGCTGTTCTGAGTTAGTACGTTCATAAACTGATGCACCATGAGCACGAGCTACAGTAGCTGTATTATCATCTGAATTATCTGCAATAACAAAGACATCATAAAGCTCCTTAGGATAGTCAAGAGACGTAAGGTTGTCAACTAAAGAACCGATTACAACTTCTTCATTGTGAGCTGGTACAATTATAGCTAACTTTTTTTGGGGCTCATGAACTTGAGGAGCACGATAACGAACTAACCCCGCCATACCTAAAATAAAAAAATACATCGCTACCAATGAAAAAATTATTTGACATGGAAGCATTATTATATCCAAAGGTAGATATGAAAAATTGTGTAAATTCATTTTAAAATTCCTCCAAATTATTACTATAAAATGCTATGATCATATTAAACCATTAACATTATATCATAAAAAAAATTTTAATATCACTAATTAGTTAAAAAGGCATTAATTAGTTTCGTTTAATTTTATGATATTGTCATTTAATATTTGAGCTGCATTATAACCTAATTTTTTTAAACGGAAATCTCGGGCAGCAGCTTCAATTATTATAGCAAGATTACGTCCGGGTTTTACCGGGATAGTAATTTGGCGAACGGCAACATCAAGGATACTAGTAAATTCCTCATCTATACCAAGTCTTTCACAAGTAAGTCCATCTTTCCATGATATTAAGTTAACAACTAAGTCAACACTTTTAGCATTGATTATAGCTCCTACACCGTACATGGCTTGAACATTAATAATTCCAATGCCACGAATTTCCATAAAATAACGGATTGATTCAGGTGGTTCACCAATTAAACGATCAGTGGCTACTTTTTTAATATTTACTACGTCATCACTGACTAAACGATGACCTCTTTTTATTAATTCAAGTGCAGTTTCACTTTTCCCTATTCCAGATTCCCCCATTAACAAAATTCCAAGTCCATAGACATCTACTAAGACAGCGTGTAGGTTCATACGAGGAGCTAATTTATTATCAAGGTAATTTACGACTTGGTTGATGAATTTAGTAGTGATAAGTTTTGTTTTAAGAAGTGTTTGATTATTACGGATTGCAATTTCGATCATATCTTGCGATGGCTCTAAATCTCTACAAATAATAACACAGGGAATTGGATAACTAAAATATTGTTCCAATCTTTTTTTTCGTACCATTGGTTCTAGATCGTTAATATAAACCATTTCTATCATTCCTACAACTTGTAGACGAGTTGACGTATCTTCTGCAAAAAAAGCAAAATAATTGGCAAATTGTAGACCGGGTCGATTAATGTCACTTGTAGTAATATTTATGTTATCATATTCACCTTTACAAATCACATCTAGGTTCAAGTCTTTAATTAAGTCAGAAAGTGATACTGAAGCCATTTAAAAAACCTCCTGTATTTTTATCTAAATAGCTAACTGTCGCTAGATTTACAAAGGGTAATTAACTTTCAGGGGAGGATAAACCACATTACCAAAAGAAGTCTTACCTTACGATTAGTATAATATTTCTTTACATATAATCTCTATTGATTATAGCACAATAAATTACTAATTAAAGATAAAAAAGCAAATTATTATTTCGAAAACAAATTAGCTTATTGGTGCTCAAGTATAGTTGGTAAATTCATTAATTAGTTGTGGCGTAAATGGGCTGAATTTTGTTCCATAAATTATTTTTTATTTTGTTGTTTTCTTTTTGTTGTCTTAATTATATAATAAAAAGTATATTAAAGGTTAGGACTGTGTGAAATTATTTTATTAGTTAAACCATATTAGGAGCTTTGTGATGGTTAGGTATTCGAATAAATGGAGGTGAAATAATTGGAATTGAAAATAAAAGTACAAGATGGGATAACAAAAACTAATATAAAAAGGGTTACGAGTGGAGTTATAGTAATACTGCTTATTGTTATTTGTTATCAGTGTTGGCAGATATATTTAGACAGTATGTTACCTGTTGTTGAAATTGAAAAAGTAAAGAGACAAGATGTGAAAATGAAAATTAGTACAACAGGGAATCTTATGTGCTCAAAACAACAGGATTTTTATGCTAGGACAACATCTATGGTAAAAGAAATAAGAAAGAATGAAGGGGCAGAGGTTACGATTGGTGAAGTTATCCTATTATTAGATAATAGCAATGCTTTGCTTGAATTGGGAAAAGCTGAAAATACGCTTGCAGTGATGCAAAAGGATTATTTACAGGCAGTGAGTGATAAGGTACTTCTTATGAGAAGAAGAGATGATGCACGCAAGAATTTAGAAAGAACAGAAGGACTTTATAATTTAGGTGTTGCTGCACTTACTGAGGTTCAAGATATTAAATTAAGGATTGCTGATATAGAAAATCAAATTTTGTCTATTAATTTAAGTGTGTTGGAGAGCCAATTAACAAAAGGAGAACTAGATGTTCAAGTAGCTAGGGAACAGTTGGCGGCTACAGTTATAACTAGCCCCTTTGATGGTACTGTACTTAAAATGTCTGTGAAATGTGGTCAGCCTGTTGGGAAAGGAGATTTTCTTTTTAGTGTAGGCAAGACGAATTCTTTGGAGACAATTGTTTCTGTGAATGAGTATGATGCTTTGAAGATACAAGATGGACAGCCAGTAGAAATTTACAGTGAGGCTATAGAAGGGGAAATATATAGTGGACATGTTTTTCATGTGGCGCCTCAGGCGGAGAAAGAACAGACGGATAAAGGCTCGGAAAATAAGGTGAAATTAAAAATTGCTTTGGATGATAAAGCGATAGCTTTAAAACCAGGGTATACTATAAATGTTGATATTTTATTAGAAAATAAAGAGAATATCCTTGTTATTCCCCAAACGGCTGTGGTGGAAAGAGATGGGCGAAAAGTGATATTTGTATACGAAGATGGATTTATTCATATACGGGAAGTACAACTAAGTACGATTGATGAAATGTTTCAGGAAGTAACATCTAATTTGAAGGAAGGGGAAATGTATGTTATAAGCCCTTCAGATAGTATGCAAGATAATGTTGCGGTGAAGATATAAATGCTTCCTTTCTGTGGTTTAGTGACGTATAGCTATTTGGGAAAATAGGATAGTATGGAGAAGATGTATTTGGCGGAAGGTGATTAGTTTATGCAGGAAAAAAGCAGTGAGTTATTAAAAGATGTTCAGCGAGTTGTTGTAAAAGTGGGAACAAGCACATTAACCCATTCAACAGGAAAATTAAATTTATATCAATTGGAACGATTAGTTAGGGAATTAGCGGATTTACGGCATCGTGATATGGAAATTATTTTAGTAACATCGGGTGCGGTAGGAGCCGGTATGGGAAAAATGGGATTAAAGGGAAAACCAAAAACAATTTTAGAAAAACAGGCTACCGCTGCTATAGGTCAAGGAATATTGATGCATATGTATGAAAAGATATTTAGTGAATACGGGGAAACAGTGGCTCAGATTCTTTTAACGAGGGAAGATATAACTGATAGGGGAAGGTATTTGAATGCAAGAAATACTTTATTGACACTTATCAAGAATGGAGTTATACCAATTATTAATGAAAATGATACAGTTGCTTATGAAGAAATTAAATTTGGTGACAATGATACTTTAAGTTCTTTAGTTGCAGGATTGATTGATGCGGATCTTTTGATTTTGTTGTCAGATATTGATGGCTTGTACACTGCAGATCCGCATAAAGATTCTACTGCAAAGCTTATAAAAACTGTAAATGAGTTAACAACTGAAATATTAGAATTGGCAGGAAATCCTGGCAAACAGGGAAGCGGTGGGATGGTAACAAAATTACATGCTGCAAAGATAGCTTGTAATTCGGGGATACCGATGATAGTTGCTGATGGTTCAAAAGAGGGAACTATTAGAGAGATAATGGCAGGGTTGAATCCCGGGACGTTGTTTATACCTCGTGATCATCGAATTAAATCAAGAAAGTGTTGGATAGCTTTTGCATCGGAGATTAATGGATATTTATATGTTGATAGTGGAGCGGAAAAGGCTATTGTAAGTAGGGGAAAAAGTCTGCTCCCCAGTGGGATCATTAAGGCGGAAGGAGAGTTTGTACGAGGTAGTGTTGTTGGAATAATTGGTTTAAAAGGGGAATTTGCTAGGGGAATAGTAAATTATGGGATTGGTGAAATTAAAAAAATCAAGGGTTGCCAGAGTAAAGATATAATTAAGCTTCTTGAATATAAAGATTGTGATGAAGTAATTCATCGTGATAATTTAGCTTTACGAGTATAGAAAAAGTATGGTAACATACTAATTTAACGAAATAAATTACGAATCTTATAATACAACAGCTTATGAGGACCAATCCAGTAAAATTTTGATTTTAGAAACCATATGACTGATTTTAATAAGTGTTTCACATTGCACACCACTTTTAGGATATTTCGTTTATATAATATATTATTATGTGAAACAGATTTGTCCTGTTCGTAAATAGTTAAAAATGTTATAATACAAACAAGTGAGATCCATATTTAGATAGTTAAATAAAAAAATGGAGTATGATATGCAGAGTCATGAGAGTAGACTTCTTTATAAAAAAAAGAGAATAGGGTTGATGGGTGGTACATTTGATCCAATTCATCAAGGTCATTTAGTAACAGCAGAGTCAGCTAGGTCGGAGTTTTCTCTAGATAAGGTTATTTTTGTTCCTTCAGGGCAACCTCCTCATAAAAAAAAGTTGCCTATCAGTAATAAAGAACATCGGTACTTGATGACAGTGCTAGCAACAGCGGTCAATCCTTATTTTGAAGTATCACGAGTAGAGATAGATCGTCCAGGAGAATCTTATGCTATTGATACTGTGAGATATTTCAGAAGCATGATGGATGAAGCAAGCGAATTGTTTTTTATAACTGGTGCAGATGCTATTCTTGAAATAGTTAACTGGAAAGATGTCAAAGGGCTTTTTGATAGGTGTAGTTTTATAGCAGCAACTAGACCAGGTTTTGATTTGAGTATTTTGAGAGATGAATTATTGAATAAGATATCAATAAACTATTTAGAAAAAATAATTCCTCTTGAAGTACCTGCTATGGCGATATCATCTTCGAATATTAGACACAGAATCGAGAATAATCGTACAATTAAGTATCTCCTCCCGGATGAAGTTGAAAATTTTATCTATAAAAATATGTTATATAAGAAAACAACTTGATGTGAATTAAAAGGTATAATCATTTTGGTTTAACGCATAATAGATACAGAGATATTACTTAATTTTCAAATTTAATTATGAGGTGATTAGAAATGACAAAAACATTGTATGTTGGTAATCTTCCGTGGACAACTACTCCAGAAGATTTAACTGTGTACTTTAGTGACTATGGTAAGGTTATTAGTAGCAGAATAATAAAGGAAAAAGAGACTAACCGTTCAAGAGGTTTTGGCTTTGTAGAAGCTGAGGATGAAGATGGTGAAAAAATGATTGCTGAATTAGATGGCAAAGAGTTTGAGGGGAGAGCGCTTACTGTAAATGAAGCAAAAATTCGTGAGTAATCCCTGAAAGTGAATGAATTAAACAGGTTAAATTGCCCCCTAAAAGAAGGGGGTTTTTCGTTAAAGGTTAATTATTTGTCCTTTACTTATTAGAGATAAGATAATATAATTCTAATTAGTTTACAAAGATACAATAAGAGTGGTGGTTGTGCGTTCACATATTTTGGGATATCGACGAGGTAAAAAAATGGATACTAATTTTTATATTAACATTCTTAAGAATAGGTTAAGTGAGCATAGATTTTCACATTCGCTTCGTGTGGTGGATACTGCATTAAAACTAGGAGATTTATTGGATTTAGACAAAGAGAAACTATGGTTAGCCTCACTATTTCATGATTATGCTAAGGATATGCCTAAGGATGAGATTTTGTTTTTGGCACGTGAAAATAATCTTATAACTTGTACAGCAGAAGAGTTGCAGCCTGATTTGCTTCATGGACCTGTGGGGGCATTTTTATGTAAGCAAGACTTGAATTTTAGAGATAAAGATGTTCTTCAAGCCATATATTACCACACCACGGGGCATGAGAATATGACATCATTGGACAAGATTGTGTACTTATCGGATTTATTAGAGCCTGGTCGAAAATATGAGGGAATTGATGAATTACGTAAGTTATGCAAAGACAATTTAGATAATGGATTGTTATATGCGTTCGATAGCGTTTTACAATATGTGTTAAAAAGAAATTTTTTGATACATCCGATGACTATAAAAGCAAGAAATAATTTGATTTTACATATAAAAGATTTGGAGGAATGGTATGAATAATAAAGATATTGTAATTTCAGTGTGTAAGGCTATTGATGATAAAAAGGGAAGGAATATTGAAATATTGGAGTTGGGGGAAGTTTCACTTATAGCAGATTATTTTATTATTTGTAGTGGTAATTCTAGGATTCAAACTCGAGCAATAACAGACAAAATTGAAGATGATATGAAAGATAATGGCTATGATATTTCTAGAAGAGAAGGTTATTCTGAAGGAAGATGGATTTTGTTGGATTACGGATTTTTAATAGTTCATATTTTTCAAGAAGAGGAACGTCAGTTTTATAATTTAGAAAGATTATGGGGTGATGCCCCAGTGACCCATTATCCAGAGTAACATTCGGGTAATATGAATATAATCATAAAGCTAATATAACTATTGAAAAACAAAATTGACAATATTGCTTTTGGCTAATATGATAGGTTATTGCGATAAGTTAATAAATGAGGGGAGTTAGTTCAGAGGGAGAATACGAGACTGGCAGTCTTGTGACACGGGTTCGATTCCCGTACTCTCCACCAAGAAAAAGTAAGCTCACAATGTTGTGGGCTTTTTTTGTGTTTATTTGATTGACTTCTATTGCAGATGATGCAAAAGAACGTTTCTTCAAGCTTCAAGGAAAGCGACGTATTAATGAGGAGTATTGGGCTTATGACACGACATTTATAACTAGTTATTCAAAAGATTTAACTCAAGTGAACTATGGTATAAGCAAAGACCATGACCCTTTACCACAAATCAATCTTGCACTTCTCTTTGAGGAAACATCAAATTTGCCGTTCTATTACCGAAAATTAGCAGGGAACATACCTGATGTGAAAACAGTTCTCAACCTGTTGGCTGACATGGAGAATTTAGGATTCCATAAAGCAAAGCTTGTCATGGATCGTGGCTTTTATAGTGAAGCAAACAGCAACGAGTTGTATAAATATCATCTGAAATTTTTGATAGCAACAAAGACAACATTGAAGTTTGTCAAAAACGAATTGGGAAAAGTTAAATATAATATCCGTGTTTGGTCCAACAATGCAACTTAATAATGTTGCTTAAATGTCGTAAATGGAATTATTCATAAGTCAGTTTAATCAAGACTTTAGATAAATATTATATCTGAAAAGCACTGGATTTTAGGGGTGCGAAACTCAAGATATGAAGAAGATAGTGAAATAGAGCTACCTTCGGTGGTGGGTAGCAAATGATGTTATTAGAGTTTTTGGGAAGATTGATTTATGGTCAAGTAGTTTGATAACAATGGAATATTTTGTAATAATTTATGGTGGTAATTTTGTAGTGACTTACGTTTGGAAGGGGTTAGGTTCATGAGCTCTATATTAATCATAAAAGTGGGAATTAATTCCCACTTTTATGATTAAAAAAACCTTTTCCCGTTAGCTTTGACACTATTTCTTGATTAAATTGTGAGCAGTCCATATGGGACTGCTTTTTCTTTTCTTCTTCATGTTTAAATAGTAAAAAATTAATAAAAATATTTAACGTATCTAATTCATTTTGATTTAAATTTTTTAATAAGGGAAAAGGGTCTTGGGAGGAAGTCTCTTTTCCTAAAAGCAGCCAATTTGGGGTGACATTAAACTTATTTACGATGGAGATAATCGCTTTTATGCTTGGCAGGGAACGTCCTCTTTCCCAATCGCCAATATTACCCTGAGAAAAGCCAATAATTTCCCCAAATTCTTTTTGCGATAGATGATTTTTTTCACGTAGTTGTTTTATACGAGTAATAACATTTTCTATTTTATTCACCCCCAAAGTATTGTAAGTAAAAGTAATATCGTATTTACGCTTGACTCATATCGTATTTACGATTATAATTAATTTTGAAGAAGTATTTTTAGAGTAATTTAATAATATCATACCCGAGAGTAACCTTCTATATTTAAGAAAATAAAAAAAATGGGGGGTGAAAAAGTTATGACCAAACAGCTTACAGTATTTGGGTTGGCGGTAAAGAAGAAGCTGTTAGACCTTAATGTCAGCCAAAAAGAGTTTTGCCAACGATACGGTATTCCTATGAATCGATTATCGGAAATTATTTATGGTGATCGAATTGCCATAAAATACAAAAAAGAAGTAGCAAAAGTATTAAGGATTAATATATCCGCCTAAGAAAAAATTTGAAACAAAATTTGTATCGATAGGAAGTTTAAGTTTATAGGAGGTAAAGCAGATGTGTAGATATCGTTTGATTGCTGCACGAAAAAATTGCAAGTGGACACAGGCTGAAGTAGCGGAAAAATTAAATATTACCGAGAGCTTTTACGGAATGTTGGAGCAAGGAAGTAGAAATCCTCGTCTTACTTTAGCATTAAATATCGAAAAATTATTTAATGTTCCGGTAGCAAAATTATTTTCTGATTTATTTTTGTACAGAAACCAAACACAACAAACTACAAAATAATTGAGAATTGAGAATTAAAAAGCTGGGGAGAAGGAAGAAAAAGGATATAAAATATCGAAAAAACTATTGTTAAACATTAAGGAATTAAATTTAAAGAGATAAAAATAGTACGGTAAGGAGGTGTAAAGGATAAAGGGGAAATTAATAAAGTATAAAAAAGGGGGGTAAACAATGGTTAAAGGGAAATTACAATATATGTTACTAACAATAGGAATGTGTTTATGTATGGCTTTGCTTTTTCCAACGGTAGCCACAGCTGAGGATGAAGCAACAATAGGCGGAGAAAATTTTGAGGGCGCTATTGGTGAAACAGCAATACATGATACGGTACTTGAAGAGGGAGAAATACTGGCAAATTATCAAGCGGCAACTTTTATTACAAATATAACCATTACAGATGAGAATGATACTGATTCAACAAAATGTGTTTTAAATGGGAAATGTTTAGGAAAATTAACATTTGACTTGATTTCAGAAGTTGATGCCTTAAAAATTGGACTCAATTTACCACAAAGTATTACTGTAAGCGTTGATAACATAAAAAAAGATAATGAAGAATTTACATATGCCGATAATGAAGTTGTGGTAGAGAATGGCATTTTAACTATTGATAAAGCTGGTGAAACACTTAAAACAGGGAATTATGTAATAGATATGTTAATAGAACATAATAACGTACTTAATCTCAGTATAGAATTTGTCAGCGATACCGTTAGTGAAGTTGGTTATGAAAGTGACCCACTTCAAGTAGAAGTAGTTGAACTCCCCAATTTATTGTAAAATTTGAGTTCTAACTACTTTACTGTTCTATTTGATAATACAGTTCGTCAGTCGAAATAGTAATTAAAAAGGAGGTTAGCGGACTTATGAATCGAAAAACAAATTGGAAAAAAGCAGGTATTTTGTTGGCTATGCTAGTATTTTGTGTTTCAAGTATTTTGATAAGTACTATTTCTGTAGAAGCGGCCAAAAGCCCTATAGCATATTGGAAATTAAGTGAAAATGGTGAAACACAAGTTAAAGATTATAGTGGTAATGGGAAAGATGGTAATATACGAGGTCTTGCTGCTTGGATAAATGGAATAAAGGGCAAAGCAATAAATCTTTTGGTAAGCAGTAGTTATATTGAAACTACACCAAGTATTCTTGAAAAGGGAACTTGGAGTTATGAAACATGGGTTAGACCGGGATTAACTGTGGGTGAAGCATGTATATATACAGAAAAGAACCCTGATATGAAAATATCTATTACTGAGAACAATTGTTTAAAAATAACAACGTGGAATTGTTTAAGAGAAGGTAATTTGGATAGCTTTCAAACAAAGCCTAATGTAATCAAAAGAGGAAAATGGAATTATGTGGTAGTTACTTTAAAAAATGCTGGACAAGATGCAGGAAGCGGCGAGGTAAAATGTTATGTGAATGGTGTCTTAGTAGATAAAGGTGACTTAGGAGTAGGAAAACGGTATATAGCTGTAACGGGTGTAACAGTAGACAAGCCATCAATGACACTAACTTCAATTGGAGCAACTGGTACATTAACGGCAACGGTGTCTCCCCCCGACGCTATTAATCAAAATATTGATTGGAGTTCAGGAAAACCAAATATTGCAAGTGTAGATAATGGAGTAGTAACAGCAAAAGAAGCAGGAACAACAAATATTTGGGCATGTTCAAATGAGAATAGTTCTATATCTGCGAAGTGTATAGTAACTGTGGAAATACCTGTTTCAAGTGTAAGTGTGAGTCCAAGTTCAATAGAATTGGTAAATGGTCAAACTAAGGATTTAAGTGCAAAAGTATATCCATCTAATGCAACAAATAGCAGTGTAAGTTGGTCATCAAATTCATCATTAGTTACGGTGAACGAGGATACTGGAGAAATAACAGCAGCGGAAAGCGGTACAGGAACAGCAATAATAACAGCAACAGCTGGTGGTAAAAAAGATACTTGTATAGTAAGGGTGCCACAAATAATTTTAAGTAATGATTCATTGGTTCTTGATAATTGGGCTGATACTTACGAATTACAGGCAAGTGTAAGTCCAGATGATATTTCCAATGAAATAGAATGGTCTTCTGATGATACAAATAGTGTGTTTGTAAGTTCTGATGGAGTAGTAACACCGAAGTATCCTGGAAGTGCTACAATTACTGCAAAATTAAAAAATAATCCTGATGTGTACGCAACTTGTTCAGTAACAGTTAATCATGTATATATACCAGTTACTGGTGTTGTCATAAATCCAGGCGGTATGACGTTGTGGAATGCTGGAACAGGACAACCAAGTGCTTTTACGGTTACTGCACATGTTATTCCTGAGTATGCTGATGATAAAAGAATAAAATTCTATTCAACTAATACTAGCGTTGCAACTATTAGTATTGACGGAGGAGTAGTATATCAATATGGGAAAAAAGGCCAATGGAATTATTGTGATATCATTGCAAAAAGTGTTGCTAATCCTAATGCTACAGATTCGTGTAGCATACAAATCTGGGGTTAGTAAAATGTCAGTGATCTAACGCAGTATAATACTCAATATTAATTATCAGTAAGCGTAAAAAAACCCACCTTGTAAAAAAAGGTGGGTTTTATTTATTACTTTTTAATTTTACATATACTAGGCAAAGCACTTGACCAAGGTAGAAGTTCATCAATGACCTCAATATTCTTAACATCTACATTAGGGAGTTTCTCAAAAAGAAATTTAAGATATTCATACGGATTAAGTCTGCTTTCTTTCGCTATTTCAACTATACTGTAAATAATAGCACTAATAACCCTAACCAGACTGTTGAATGGCACATTGTTATTACCTATAACCGCAAGTTAAATTTCGTTATATTAGGCAAAAAACTGCACAATAATTTTACGACAGCACGTTATTGTAGCAAAAAAGTCACGTAATAGCAAGCTCATACTAATTAGGTTTTGAAAGTGCCGATAATATCCAATGCCACCCAGTAATAGATTTCACCACATTTTTGTTATTCACAAGATGAACAAGAGCTCCACACAAATTATCAGAAACTGCATTCAAAGTT
>JAQUGH010000210.1 GCA_028684195.1 Clostridia bacterium
CCAGATATTGACTGCATTTTTCTGTCCTATTCTGTGGCAACGGTCTTCAGCCTGATCAAGTTCTCCAGGTGTCCACGGAAGTTCTAAGAACGCAACATTTGATGCTGCAGTTAGTGTTATACCAACGCCAGCTGCTTTTATATTGCCGACAAATAGCCTTACTTTTGGGTCATTTTGGAAGGAATCCACATTTGCCTGACGATTATTCATAGGTGTGCTACCATCAATCTTAACAGCAACACCCTTGAACTCTTCCATAAGCTTGTCTATGATTTCCCTGTGGATAGCAAACACAACAAGCTTTTCGTCAGAACCTTCCAAGAAGTTCTTTATCCATTCTGTGGATCCATCAAGAGCCCCTTTTACAGAAAGCTGTCTCAAGGCAGATATTCTTGTTAGGGTTTCAGCAGAGCTTGCCTTGTTTGCTGCTTTTTCTCCCTTAGTCTCTTTAACCCAAGCAAGAAATTCATCACAAGCCTTGCTATATTCCTTGCTATTGCTCATTGTAAGGGGTATGAACGACCTTGTCTTGTCTGGGAGGTCTTTCAGCACATCACACTTTTTTCTTCTCACCATCACAGTCTTAAGGCTTTCATATAATTCCTCTACGTTGCTTACCCCATTAAAATTCCAACCATAGCCATCAAAATGACCTTTGCAGTACCTTTTTCCAAAGTCAAAATAGTTTGGAAACAAAGATGGCTCAACGATGTGTATGGCATTAAAAAGCTCTATTGGCCTGTTTATGGCTGGTGTACCGCTCATAGGTATCACGTGAGGAATACCCTTGGCCAACAATTTGACCGCTTTCGTGCGCTGAGCTCCATTTGATTTAAACAGATGGCACTCATCAAGTACCAGAATTTTTGGCTCTAACTTTCTAAGTGTGTCTGCCCACGCAGACAGGATATCATAGTTGATTATGATAATATCTCTGCTTTTGAAATTGTAGACCTTTTTTCCAGATAGGATTTCAATTTTGCAATTTGGGATCCATTTTTCTGCTTCCTTCTTCCAATTCAATTTTAGGGAAGCTGGCACAACAATTATAGCAGGTCTTTCTGGGGTAAGCTGAATATATCCAAGAGCCTGGATTGTCTTGCCTAGACCCATTTCATCACCAATTATAGCCTTGCCCTTTCTGTGTACCAAGAAGGATACACCCTGTTCCTGAAATGGCATCAATTTGCCGTTTAAAACTGTGGATTTGAATGCAGGCATGTCCTCTACAGTTTTCACTCCCGCTTTCATAAAAGTCAAGCACTTCTCATCAAGAATAAACCCCCAACTTTGAAGGGCTTCCAAGTTTTTTACATTAGCAGGTGCAGTCCAATATCTTTTTGCTGGCATCCACCGTCTATCTCTCAGGCTTTTGACCTTTCCCAGCAACTCTGCATTATACAAAAATTCAATCTTCAAGAATCCATCATCCATAAGCCCAACAATATTCTTGACAGAATCAGGGTTTTTACCGCTAATTGGAGTCAGCTTATGGTCAGTTGGGCAGAAGTCTTTCTTGCCTGTGTCTATTTCACTCTTAATGCAATACTTTGGGATCCAGCTGTCAATAACCTTTTCTGTGACTAAGCTCTTTAACCTTTCAATGTCCTCTGGGGTGAGGGTGTCCAACACATAATCTCTTGTGGTCCAATCACCTAAACATTCTGGCCCAATACCAATAAGGATAGAGCCAGGGTGTGTCAAAGTTCTGCCACACGCAGCACAGACACCTTCTGGTGCAGCAACACCTTTGACGATGATATATACAGCTTTTGGTGTTTCCCTTACAATTATGCCCTCAAAAGAGGTTGGAATATTTTTGCTTTTGGCTATTCGGGAAGTGATTGAAAATCTCTTTACAGACAGCTCCACGTTGTTATAACTCATGGCTTTTTGTCCTCCTTATATTGTGTTTTTTTTTAGAAGAAATAACTTAGCGAATGGCCAATATAATTTTCAAGTCCATAGGCTTTTTCGATTGGATCTGTCCAGCCTTTCCCTCTGATTATGGTAAGGTCAAAAACCCCTGTAAAATGAGGCACAACTTTGACTTTGAAGTGTATGTGGGTCAACGGAACTTCAGCAAATTCTGTTGTGTCAACAAGGGCAAAGATTCCTGAAAACATCAGCTTGTATTCACTTGATTCCTCAGGAAGAAATACAAAATCATCAAACCCACACCCCAGAAAAGAAGATGTGATTTTCAAGATGGCTTTCTCTGATTCTTCCATATATTCCTTTGCCTGTTCAAGCTTATAGGGTGAGAGAGTTCCTGTTGCGATGTCTTTTTTGATTGATTCAATCTGGAAAAATCTATTTGCTATCAAGTAGATGTTTCTTTCTTTTTCCATATTACATTCCACCTTTCAAGTGAGGAAGTCTATTATAAACCTTTGCTGAATAAAGGGAAAGGGTAAAAGGATATAATTCCAGTCACCCTTTCCCTTTATCGGATACGCTATTTTTTCAAAAGGCTATCATACCTTTCCATATCCTTGACCCAGCTTTTTGGGTCATAAGGGTCATCCATGTCTTTGATTGTGCCTGCGAATCTGTAATGGCAAACCTCTTCCCAGTCCTCAATTTCACACTCTTCCCAAAGGGTTTCACCTTCTGGGCTTCTCCAGCCTATATCAAACAGAAATGCCATCTCTTCTTCTGACCATTTCACTATCATAAATGCATAAAAGCTTTCTTGTTTCCAGATGAACCTATCTCCATCATACACCTTTAAATCCTTATTCACCTGCAGATATTCTCTGTTGAGCTTTTCAACCACAGCCATAGACACACACAAAAGGTGGCCATAATCATTGCTCATAGCATCTTTCAAATAAACATCTCTTTCTTCTTTTGGCAATCCTTCTTGTGCCATCCACCGTTTGACTGTGCCCATAACAGCAAATGCGTTGCCATCAATTCCGACCAAACTGTATTTTTTCTTCATCTTCTTATCTCCTTTTTTCTTCGTGATTTTTTAGGAAATTCACCAGAGGTACTGCAATCAACAAGCCTATGATTTGCCCTAATATGTACCAAATAACGGTATATTCCAT
>JAQUGH010000211.1 GCA_028684195.1 Clostridia bacterium
ATTAGGGTGAGGTATGCCTAATTTTAGACAAATATAATTAAAAAAATGTGAATATCATAATCCTTTTTAATATTGATTATGTTTCACATTTTTATGTCTGATTTATTAAATTGATGCGTTTGTCCTAACAATTATACGGCTTTAGTAAAAGGATTTACAACAGCCACTCATAATTCCTTCTACCATAGAGTATCCAACGCATCTGTACCATATCGCCTTTGATTATAAAAAATACCTAATAATCATGTCCACCCTTTCAAATATGCGATAAATGCGTATACCTATTACTATTTCCTGTTTGCTTTTATTCCCGGCAGCTTTGATAATAGCAAGCCACTTTCCCAATTTTCCCCTGGAATTAATGTTTTCTTGTTCTTTGAATTTCGGCAGTTCAATATGCAGTTCAATATGCAGTTCAATATGCAGTTCAATATGCAGTTTAATATAATGAAGCTCTAGATCTTCCAATACTTCACACTTATCCTAGATACCTTTTTAGCGTTTTCTAAGCTTCCCCCTCGTATAATCACCGTAACATCATATTGCAACCTAAAAAGCCGAGTAGTACCCGAGCTTGCTCAATCATCTTTTTTTAAGAATATATTTTGTCGCCCTGCTAACGCCTTGTTTTTCAATGTTTCCTATTTGTTGCATATTCTTAAGTATAGAATTTGTTCTAGATTTTGATAAGTTTAATATCTTCATAGCGGTTGAAATATTTAGTTCCCTATTTATTCTTAAATATTCTATGATTTTAGCTTCATATCTTAACGCATTAGATTTTGCGTCCTGTTTTGCGTCCTGTTGTCTATGAAAAATATACTTAACAAACAGTCCGCTCTCAATAACCTCGGGTTTTTTTAATCCTTTAGCTTGACATAATTCTATAATTCTCTGCACACCTCTGCCCCATTGTTCAATTTTCTTTGCTTCTTTAAATATTCTAACGATAACCCTATTTCTAATTTCCGAACGTCCTCCAAGGACTTCCTCAATAGTTATCCCTTTAGGAAAACCTCCAGGGATGTTATTTCTATTTTCGAATCAAATACTGCTACTTTGATGTCTGAACCAGTCATAGCATAATCTCTATGGATTATAGCATTAACCACAGCTTCACGAAGTGCTTCTGGAGGTATTTCATATTCATCAATTCTTGTGATAAAGTGAAACTTCCTTTAGTGGGTGTTTTTTTCACTAAAGGTTAGCTGAACCATTCCAGGAGCTTAGCATCGCTTAACCCCCTCTTAAAAAAGAGGGAGTCTTAGCGATGGTTAGCTATTCGGATAAAATCTTCTCCTATTTTCCCATTAAGATTTATATTAGATAACAGAAATTTCATTGTATTTTCTAGTTGCTCAAAAATATTTCCGTTATACTCTTTACGATCAATAAAGATATCCATTTTGTCACCTTTAAATCTTGCACACTTTATTTGTACATTTTCAGATTGTCCTTGTAATATGAAAGCAGCATTAGTTAGTTTAAGCCTATCTCCAGAAGGTTTAAGTAATTTTAAATTTATCAAATCTTTTTCTTCAATATCTTTGTTAAGGTTTGATTTTAGTGTATGTGTTAAAGCATTTAAATCAAAGCTCCCATTTTGATCCGAAGAAAAATCTTCATCAAAAGACAGATTTGATTTTTGCCTCTCAAGTTCTTGTATATATTCAAAATCCGCTTTTTTATTTGTAGCACCAACTCTTATGTAAGTACCCTCTGCTTTTCCTATGCTTTTTAAAAAATGTGGCTTTAGCTGACTAGGATAAACTTCTATGACAAGCAAAGTCTTTTCCTCAATGGTGTACGTATATATATCAGGAATAATCATAGGATGAATTGTGTCATGCAATATGTTGGATATTCTATCCATTTGCATGCCTATGTCATCATCATCAATACCTATAATTTCCCCTTTATCGGTTACACCTATTATCATTTTTCCGCCTGCCATATTTGCAAAAGATACTACTGTCTTTGAGAGTTTTTCAGCAGAAGGTATAATTTCTTTAAATTCGATGGCTTTTCCTTCACCCTTTTTTATTTGTTCAATTATTCCCATTGTTCCCACCTCTACATTTTTTATATAAATTGCTATTTCCAATCCATTACTAGCTTAACCTTTTTCAATTGAAAGCAACCTATATCTACCAACATATTTATCGCTTTTCCATTGACATTCACACCAAATCTCATACCCCTATATATTATATCTAATTTCTCAAAAAATTTCACTAGCAAAAAACACTGAGGATTGCTATTCGAATAAACCTCATTTTCTTTTGTTGATATCTTGATATTTTAGTGCTTTATTTAATCAAAATTTCCCTTGGTACAAGACTCTCTACTTTGAAATTAAATTTTACCTCAACTGAATTTGGTTTTCTCTATTTTCTATTTCCAGCATCTTTAACTATTTTAAATAAGCTTCTGTTAAGATATATTCTTTCTCTTCCCATTTTTTTAGACATTAAAAACCCTTCTTTTTCTAAATCCGCTAAATACTCAGCTGCTGTTTTTCTAGAAACATTAAGACCAACTTCAATATATGAGATTTTAGTATAAAACTCAAAAAAGATAAGGTTTACTAGTTCTCTGGAATATATTTTAGGAAGTTTCAACTTTATATTTTTAGCGGTATTTTCTAATGAATCATTTGTTTTTTTTATTAATATCAGTGTTTTATTTGCTGTCTCTTCTATACCTTGCAGTATAAAGAGAATCTATTCTTTCCAATTGTTTTTAGCTCTTACTTCTTGAAGTAAGTTATAACTTGAGTTTCGCACCTAATAAAAGCGCTGAAAATCAGGTGTAAAATCGCATGAAAAAACATTAAAAATCTGCATGAACACTGCATTTATGGTATAATTAAGTATCAATCCAAACTAACCAAAAATGAGGTGTAGTTTGAAAGAGTACTAAAAGTAACAGTACGGGAAAAATGGACATAACAAAATAAACCCACTAAAAAGCGGATTTTAAGAATTAAATATAGTGCTAAGCATCAAGTTATATTGGTCATATCGGGT
>JAQUGH010000060.1 GCA_028684195.1 Clostridia bacterium
ATTGTAACCGTTATATCATAGAAAAATTCAAGACTAGAAACAATGATATTGATTAAGTACTGCCACAAATTATTTCCTGTCACAAAACTAGAATTGTAACAGGTTCACCTCCTTTTATTTAACAGGATCATACCCGCCAGGATGATATGGATTACACTTTAAAATTCTTTTTATAGATAATATCATTCCCTTAAATAACCCATATTTCTCAATCGCTTCTATCGCATATTGAGAACAAGTAGGATAAAATCTACAAGTAGCACCTTTTAGAGGAGAAATATATTTTTGATAAAATCTTATAATAACTATAAAAATTTTATTTAAAATCATACTAATCACCTATATTAATGACATTTTTTTTAATAATTTATTGATACTACATTTAATATCTTGGTACGCAGCTCCATTTGTTTTTTTTCGTGCAATAAAAATAATATCAACATCTTTAATTAACAAACCCATTAAAGGTCTTAATACTTCCCTCATTCTTCTTTTAATCTTATTTCTTACTACGGCAGATCCTATTTTTTTAGAAACCGAGAACCCGACACGCGGTTTTTGATTGTCTTTTTTCTTACATACATATATGACTAAATATATATTTGCATATGATCTTCCATATTTATATACTTTTTTAAAATCATGTTTGCTTTTTAAACGATATACTCTCGGTAACAAATTTACCTCCTAATAACATAAAAGACCACTACTAGCGGTCTCATACAGATAATGTTTTTCTACCTTTTGCTCTTCTACGTTTAATAACTGCTTTTCCAGCTGAACTACTCATTCTTTGTAAAAATCCATGAACTCTTTTATGTCTTCTATTTTTAGGTTGATATGTTCTCTTCATATTTTAAACCTCCCTTTTTTTCTAAATAAGTATATATATATTTCATAAACACATAAATGAATTATAAAACACCCTTATATAGTTGTCAAGAAATTATAATCCACAGCAATATATAAGGAATAACCAATCCATTATATTTTTTTAAACTATACTTTTTTATTTATAAAAAGCAGTCCCATCCCTTAATATAACTTGGTTTTCTTTAATAAAAAATATGTTATTTTTAACAATTTTGTTTTTATAAAAAACATTTATGTTGATAACTTACCCTATTTTTGTTAATATGATATCACTTCTTGTAAACAAAAACACATATTATCCACAACATGTGGATAATATGTGGATAAATTGTTTGTAAGTTTTACTTTATTTTCATGTGATTAGTATTTTATTATGAAAACAATATAAACTTATTTGTTTTATAATATGTTTATATAAAAATTGCAGGAGGTTCTTTAATTGTTAAAAAATTATTTATATGACACTTGGCAACAGATTTTAATAAATTTAGAAAAAGAATTATCTAAGCCTAGTTTTGATACTTGGTTAAAATCTACATATCTTTTATCAATTGATAACGAAGAATTAATTGTTGTTGTACCAAATGAATTTGCAAAAGACTGGTTAGTTAATCGTTATTATTCTCTAATAAAAGCAAAAGCATCTAACGTACTTAAAAAAGATATTTCTTTATCTTTTTTAACACCTGACGAAGAAAAAAATTATTTTAAAACTAATAAAAATACCAACTATAATACTAAACCTTTGGAACCTTCAAATACTCACAATAATCTTAGTAATTCTGGTCTTATTACTCTTAACCCCAAATATTTATTTGAAACATTTATAGTTGGTAATAGTAATAGATTTGCTCATGCTGCTTCTTTAGCTGTAGCAGAATCTATTGCCAAAGCTTATAACCCACTATTTATTTATGGTGGTGTCGGTTTAGGAAAAACTCATCTCATGCACGCTATAGGACATTATGTTCTTAATAATGACTCTAATTCTAATGTAATGTACGTATCATCAGAAAAATTCACAAATGAATTAATAAATTCAATCCGTGATGATAAAACCGTTGAATTTCGTAATAAATACCGTAATATAGATGTATTGTTAGTTGATGATATTCAATTTCTAGCTGGAAAAGAAAGAACACAAGAGGAATTTTTTCATACTTTCAATGCTCTTCATGAATCAAATAAACAAATTATTATTTCAAGTGATAGACCACCTAGAGATATTCCAACATTAGAGGATAGGTTACGTTCACGTTTTGAATGGGGTCTAATTACAGATATACAACCACCTGATTTAGAAACAAGAATTGCTATTTTAAGAAAAAAATCCGACATTGAAAATATTTTTATTCCAGATGATGTTATTTCATATATTGCCCATCGAATACACTCGAATATACGTGAATTAGAAGGAGCTCTAATTAGAGTAATTGCATATTCCTCACTAAGTAAAAATAATATTGATATAGATTTGTGTATAGCCGCACTTAAAGACATAATACCTTCATCTCGTCCTAAAATTATTAATGTAGAATTAATTAAAACTGAAGTATCAATATTTTTTGGATTAAAAATGGAGGACTTTAAATCTAAAAAACGAACAAGAAATATTGTATTTCCACGCCAAATTGCTATGTATTTATGTAGAGATTTAACTGATTTATCTTTACCTAAAATAGGAGAAGAATTTGGGGGTAGAGATCACACAACAGTAATACATGCATGTGAAAAAATTTCAACTTGTATAAAAAAAGATGCGCAACTAGAATTAACAATTAAAAATATAGTAGATAAGATTAAAAATGGCTGATTGTGAAAAAAAATAAGGATATCTTGTTTGTATCCTGTTGATAACAATTTTATATGCCATCTTCCTGTGGATAATGTGGAAATATGTTTATGCTTGTCCACAAGTTATTAAATATCTTAAATCCCTTATATATCAAAGAAATATTTGCTTTTCCACTTTTGCACAGCCCCTACTACTATTACTACTGTTTTAAAAATATTATTAAAAACGGAGGTAATGCTAATGAAACTATTAGCAACAAAAGAAAATCTACTATTTGGAGTTTCTGCGGTTCAAAAAGCAGTAAGTTCAAAAAACGTCAAACCAATACTTACCTGTATAAAAATTGATGCTCATAATGGTCTATTATATTTTTATGCAACGGATCTTGAAATAGGTATTCAATGTTATGTACCAGTAGAAATTATTGAAGAAGGCTCTACTGTTATTCCAGCAAAATATTTGTTAGAAATAGTTAGAAAGCTACCTGATTCTCAAATAACACTTGAAACAACCACTAATAATGAATTAGAAATAAAATATGAACAATCACAATTAAATCTCAAAAGTTATTATAGTAATGAATTTCCTAATTTCTCAAAAACTGATAATAATTATGAACTATCTATATCAACATCCCTGTTTAAACAAATGATAAAACAAGTTGTTTTTGCTTGCGGAACAGATGATAATAAACCTTTTTTTATGGGAGTACTTTGTGAAGTAGAAAATAATAATTTAAAAATGATAAGTACAGATACTCATCGTTTAGCTTTAAAACAATGCGAGATACAAAACATATCAGAAGAAGCAATTAGTTTTATAGTTCCTTCAAAAATATTGTCAGAACTAGCGCGATTAATGCAAGATGAAAATGAAATATGTAATATAAAAATATCTAAAAATGTAGCAACATTTACCGTAGCAAATATACTTTTAGTTTGCAGACTTTTAGATGGGCAATTTCCAAATTATACTCAAGTTATACCAACTGAATATACTTTAAAAATAAAAGCTAAAACAAAAATTTTAAATAAATCAGTTGAAAGAATATCCTTATTTACAGAAAACGATAATAGTAGTAATATAAAAATTTCTGTACAAAATAATAATATGATAATTTCGTCTCAATCTGAGTTGGGTAATGGATATGAAAAAATAGATATTGATGTAGAAGGAGAACCTGTAGATATATTTTTTAATTATAATTATTTATTAGATGTATTCAAAGTAATTGAGGATGAGTATTTGACAATTGAATTTACAGGTCCATTAAGTCCAGGAATAGTGCGTTCTTATGAAAACAATAATTTTATTTACTTAATTTTGCCAGTTAGATCATGATAGGAGGGTTAAAACCCTTGTACTTAAAAAAATTAAAATTAATCAATTATCGTAACTATGAAAGTATAAATATTGATTTTACATCACAAATCAATATTTTAAGAGGTCCAAATGCACAAGGAAAAACAAATTTAATTGAATCAATTTATTATCTTGCAATTGGAAAAGCATATAGATCTGCTCGTGAAAATCAAATAACAAGATGGAATAATAATTATTTTGGTATAACTGGAGAAATAATAAATAAATTTGGAAAATCAGTGTTAAAAATAGCTTATAATAATAGTGATGACTTTAATAAAGAGATCAAAATAAATGGAATAAAAACAAAAAAAATGGCTGATTTATTAGGAAATTTAACAGCAGTTTTATTTGCTCCGGAAGATTTAAATATAATAAAGGGATCACCTCTGGAAAGGCGTAAATTATTAGATAATGATATCTCACAGGTGAGTCCTGATTATTATGTAAAATTACAAAGGTATAATAAAATTTTAATTCAGCGCAATCATTTATTAAAAAAGATTTCTTTTTGTGCTAAAGGTTATAAAGAACTTGAAGTATGGAATATACAATTTTTAAATATTTGCGAGGATATAATAATCAAGAGATTGCAAGTATTAGAAAAATTAAATCCATTAACGAGACTTATGCATAGAAAACTTACAAATGGAAAAGAAAATTTAGAATTTAAATATCTATTTAACAAAAATGAACAAATAAAAAAAGAGCAATCAATAACAAAATTACTTAATGAAGAATTAAAAAAAGTAAAAGAGGATGAAATATGCAGAGGAATAACTCTCATGGGGCCACATAGAGATGATTTAATATTTACAGTAAATAATAATAATCTTAAATTATATGGTTCACAAGGACAACACCGAAGTGCTGTACTTTCTATAAAACTTGCGGAACTTGAATTTTTTAAAGCAGAATCAGGAGAATATCCAATTTTATTACTTGATGATGTATTTTCTGAGTTAGATAAAGAAAGAAGAGAAAAATTGATATCTATAATTCATAATAAATACATCCAATGCTTTATTACAACAACAGAAGATTGTTTTTCTTTATGGGATGATCAAAAAGATATATCTAATTTTTATGTAGAAAAAGGAACGTTAAAATGTAATTAAAAATGTATAATTTGTTTTTTAAAGGAGGAAAAAATGTTTTTACATCTTGGAAAAAAAACATCTATTTTAAAGAAAGATATAATAGGTATATTTGATTATGATTTGGTAAAAAAAAATAATATAACAAAGGAGTTTATAGAAATATTTACTGATGAACATAAAATAGATAAAAAAGCATTAAATAATGAATTCAAAAGTTTTGTATTAATAAAAGACAAAGTTTATTTAACATCTGTTTCAACTACAGCATTAAAAAATCGAGTAGTAAGAGTGGTTTAATTTTAGCAAATAAATAAAAAGTGAGGAAATGAGAAAGTAAAATATTAATAATTTATTATATGTGAAAGTGTTGAGGTGAATAATACATTGGATAATACAAATAATTATGGTGCTAATGATATTCAGGTACTTGAAGGTCTCGAGGCAGTTAGAAAACGTCCTGGTATGTACATAGGAAGTACTAGTGCAAGAGGTTTACATCATCTAGTATATGAAATAGTTGACAATAGTATTGATGAGGCAATGGCTGGTTATTGTGACAAAGTGGAAGTTGTTATCAATGAAGATAATAGTATAGAAGTTACTGATAATGGAAGAGGTATACCTGTTGAAAAAAATTCTAAAATGAATAAATCAGCTCTTGAAGTAGTTATGACAGTACTACATGCCGGTGGTAAATTTGGAGGTAGTGGATATAAGGTATCAGGGGGATTGCATGGTGTTGGTGCTTCAGTTGTTAATGCTTTATCAGAATGGCTAGAAGTAGAGATAAAACGTGATGGAAAAATATATCAACAAAAATATGAAAGAGGAAAAGCTTCCACAGAGTTAACAATAATAGGAGATTCTAAAGGAACAGGTACAAAAATTACATTTAAACCAGATTGTCAAATTTTTGATGAACTAGGATTTGATATTGATACTTTGTCACATAGATTAAGGGAATTATCTTTTTTAAACAAAGGATTAAAAATAGTTATAAATGACAAACGTATAAATCAAGAAATAGAATTTTTACACCAGGGTGGTATTGTAGATTTTGTTAAGTATCTTAATAAAAATAAAGATGTTATTTATGATGAGCCTGTTTATATTTTTAGTGAGAAGAATGATACTCAGGTTGAAGTGTGTCTACAGCATAATGAGGGTTATGCAGAAAACATTTATTCTTTTGCTAATAACATAAATACAATAGAGGGAGGTACTCATGAGGCTGGTTTTAAATCGGCAATGACCAGAGTATTTAATGATTATGCACGTAAGATAAATGTGCTTAAAGAAAGTAATGCTAATTTAGCAGGTGAAGATATAAGAGAAGGAATTACAGCTATAATTTCTGTAAAAATGATAGATCCTCAATTTGAAGGACAGACAAAAACAAAATTAGGTAATAGTGAAGTAAGGGGCATAACTGATGGTATTGTAAATGAAGGATTATCAAATTTTTTAGAAGAAAATCCAGCTATTGCTAAAAAAATGATTGAGAAATCTTTTAATGCTGCTAGAGCTCGTGAAGCTGCAAGAAAAGCAAGGGAATTAACACGTAGGAAAAGTGCGTTAGAGTCGACTACACTTCCGGGAAAGCTAGCAGATTGTTCCGTCAAGGATCCTGCTATGTCTGAATTATATTTGGTTGAAGGTGATTCAGCTGGTGGATCTGCAAAACAAGGTCGGGATCGTCGATTTCAAGCAATACTTCCACTTAGAGGAAAAATATTAAATGTGGAGAAAGCACGTCTTGATAGAATTTTAGGAAATGAAGAAATAAGGGCGATGATTACTGCTATAGGGACAGGAATAGGCGAAGAATTTAATGTTAGCAAAGCACGGTATCATAAAATAATTATTATGACAGATGCTGATGTTGATGGATCCCATATTCGCACGTTACTGCTTACTTTTTTTTATAGATACATGAAACCAATAGTTGAAACCGGATATATTTATATTGCACAACCCCCTTTATATAAGGTAAAAAGAGGAAAAGAAGAAAATTATTATTATAATGATAAAGATCTTGAAAATGCAACGAAAAATCTAAAAAATTATAATATACAACGTTATAAAGGTTTAGGAGAGATGAATCCTGAACAGTTATGGGAAACTACCATGAATCCTGAAGGAAGAACCGTACTTAAGGTTAGTATAGATAATGCTATGAAAGCAGATGAAATATTTACAATACTGATGGGAGATAAAGTAGAACCTCGTAAAAATTTTATTCATGATCATGCGAAAGAAGTAAGAAATCTTGATATTTAAGAGTAAAATAACACCAATACCCCAACTATATTTAATATAGTTGGGGGTATTGGTATAAAAAACAAAAAAATTTTATTACAAGTATTGCAATAAAATGCTTATTATAGTAAAATGTAAATATAAAAATTTATTAAAATATTAAGGAGGTTTAGTATATTGAAAATTGCTGTTATTGATAATGAAAAAGGAATATTATTATCAATAAGTATTTTTTTAGAGATGGAAAAACATGAAGTTTATACATTTAATTTGCCTTTGGAAGCTATTAAATGTATACCTGAGCTAAGTATAGATATAATTATTTTAGACCTATATATGCCAGAAATAAATGGAGATGATATAGTAAAAATTTTCAGAAGTAATCACAAAACAAAAGATATTCCTATAATTCTATTTTCTGCTCATGATAATATTTTTAAAATTGCAAAGGGGCTTGAGGTTCAGGGGATTATAAAAAAACCTTTTATATTTAAAGAATTAATTGAATTAATAAACAAAATTTTAATTAATGATAAGAGTAATTGATTTAATAATATAAAAAGGCTATAATGTATTGCAGTGGGATTTTTAAATTTTTTGAGATGAACGTAATATATGTTTTTAAAGAGGTGCAATGTAGTGGATACATATGTTGAAGGTAAGATAGTACCTATTCAGTTAGAAGACGAGATGAAAAAATCGTATATTGATTATGCTATGAGTGTTATTGTTGGTAGAGCTCTTCCGGATGTGAGGGATGGTCTCAAACCCGTTCATAGGCGTATTCTTTATTCAATGCATGAATCAGGAATGTCTTCTGATAAAGCTTATATAAAGTCAGCTCGTGTTGTGGGAAATGTTTTAGGTCGATATCATCCTCATGGAGATTCAGCTGTTTATGATGCTATGGTTCGTTTAGCCCAGGAATTTTCAACAAGATATCTTTTAGTTGATGGTCATGGTAACTTTGGCTCAATAGATGGTGATTCAGCAGCTGCAATGAGGTATACAGAAGTCAGAATGTCAAAAATAACCAATGAATTATTGCGTGATATTGATAAAGAAACAGTAAATTTTATACCTAACTATGATGAATCTTTAAATGAACCAGTAGTTCTTCCTTCACGCATACCAAATTTGTTGGTTAATGGTTCTACAGGTATTGCGGTAGGAATGGCAACGAATATACCTCCTCATAATTTAGGAGAAGTAATCGACGGAGTAATAAAATTAATAGATAACCCGCAGGTTACAATTGGTGAATTAATGGAAAGTGTAAAAGGGCCTGATTTTCCTACCGGAGGAATAATTATGGGAAGAGAAGGTATTAAAAAAGCCTATGAAACAGGAAGAGGCTCAATTCGTGTAAAGGGAGTTTCGCGCATTGAAAAAATGAATAATGGGAAAATGCGTATACTCATATCAGAACTTCCGTACATTGTAAATAAGGCTCGTTTAATTGAAAAAATTTCAGATTTGGTTAGGGATAAAAAAATTGATGGCATAACGGATCTTAGAGATGAATCTGATCGTACAGGAATGAGGATAGTAATAGAGATAAGAAGAGATGTTAATCCTCAAATAGTTCTAAACCACTTACATAAGCACACTCAATTAATGGACAACTTTGGGGTTATTATGTTAGCTCTAGTGAATAGAGAACCTAGAGTATTAAATTTAAAAGAAGTACTTTATTATTATCTTGAACATCAAAAGGATATTATTGTTCGTCGTACAATGTTTGAATTAAAAAAAGCTGAAAATAGACTTCACATTGTTGAAGGTCTGAAAATTGCAATTGATCATATTGATGAAGTAATTCGTATTATAAAACAATCTCATAATGTAGAAAAGGCTAGAGAAAATTTAATGGAAAGATTTGCACTTTCGGAAAAACAAGCTCAAGCTATAGTAGATATGAAATTAGGTAAGCTTTCCAGTTTAGAGAGAGAAAAACTTGAAGAGGAATATAATCAACTTATTGAGCGTATAGCATATTTAAGAAGTGTTTTAGCTGATGAAAGATTAGTATTAAAAATCATCAAAGAAGAAATCAGCGAAATAAAAGAAAAATTTAATGACAAACGTAGATCCCAGATAAGTATGGAGGAAGAAAATATTGATATAGAGGATTTAATAGCTGATGAAGATGTAGTAATTGCGATAACTCATGGGGGTTATATTAAACGGCAACCCATTACTGCCTATAGTAATCAAAAAAGAGGGGGCAAAGGTGTCAAGGCAATTACTACAAAAAATGAAGATTTTGTGGAACACCTATTTATCACAACTACACACCAGTATTTATTATTTTTTACAAATAAAGGAAAAGTATACAGGTTAAAAGTATATGAAATTCCAGAGGCTGGTCGGCAAGCGAAAGGGACTGCATTGGTTAACCTACTTTTTATAAATGGAGATGACAAAATCACAGCAGTTATACCTATACGAGAATTTAAAGATGATAAATATTTAATTACAGCTACAAAAAATGGAATTATTAAAAAAACAAATCTTAAAGAATATGATTCCTCTAGAAAGGATGGAATTATAGCTCTTACTTTGGATGAAAAGGATGAATTAATAGGTGTAAAGCTTACTCATGGTGAAGATGATATACTTTTAGCTACTCATCATGGATTATCAATTAGATTTTCTGAACATGATGTGCGTAGTATAGGAAGGACATCTCGAGGTGTTAAGGGAATATCCCTTGGTGAAGATGATTTTGTTGTTGGAATGGAAACGTTTAAAGACGAAGGAAAACTTTTAGTAATTACAGAAAAAGGGTTTGGTAAGCAAACAAATTTAAAAGAATTCCGCGCACAAAATAGGGGTGGTAAAGGTGTTATTGGTATGAGGGTAACCACTAAAAGTGGTGATGTAATAGGAATAATGGTTGCACCTGAAGGTGATGAGGTTATGCTTATCACTATGGAAGGAATAATGATAAGAATTTTTGTGGATGATATTTCTACTATGGGAAGAGCAACACAGGGTGTAAAAGTTATGAGGATGAGTAAAAAAGATAGTGTGGTAGCGTTGGCAAGGGTAATAAACAAGGATGTTGAATAGAAATAAAGATTGTAATGCATAGTCATATATGATATAAGAAACGAAACAAATGAGATTCTAATAGGAGGAGTAAAAAAATGAAAGTTTTAGTAATTAATTGTGGCAGTTCATCACTTAAATATCAACTATTTGACATGCTAAATGAGAAAGTAATGGCAAAAGGATTAGTGGAGAGAATTGGATTATCTGGGTCTACACTAACCCATCGTTTTGGGGAAGAAAAATATGTTAAAAAAACAGAAATTCCTAATCATGAAAAAGCTGTGTCGTTGGTGTTTGAGGGATTAACACATCCGGAAAATGGAGTATTAAAAGCAATAAGTGAAATTTCTGCTGTTGGGCATAGAGTTTTACATGCTGGCGAAGATTTTTCTGATTCCATATTATTATCGGATGATGTTATGAAATCGGTGAAAAAAAATATTGAATTAGGACCTCTTCATAACCCGCATAACATTACAGGAATGGAAGTATGTCAACATTTATTGCCTAATGTTCCGCAAGTATGTGTTTTTGACACTGCTTTTCATCAATCAATGCCTAAAAAAGCTTGGTTATACGGAATACCTTATGAATATTATCAAAAATATAAAATTAGAAAATATGGGTTTCACGGAACTTCCCATAGGTATATTACAGAACAAGCAGCAAAAGTATTAAAAAAGCCTGTAAATGAATTAAAAATAATTTCTTGTCATTTAGGAAATGGTTCTAGTATTGCGGCAGTTAATAATGGAAAGTGTGTAGATACTACAATGGGATTAACACCTTTAGAAGGGTTAATGATGGGGACACGTTCCGGGGATTTAGATCCAACAGTAGTCACGCTTTTAATGAAAAAAGAGGGTTGGAGTTGTGATGAAACCAATGACTTCCTAAATAAAAAATGTGGAGTTCTTGGTGTTTCGGGTGTAAGCAGTGATTTTAGGGATGTAGAAACTGCGGCAAACGAGGGTAATGAAAGAGCAAAATTAGCACTTGATAAGTTTACTTATATCGTTAAAAAATACATTGGGGCATATATGGCAGTATTAAATGGTGCAGATGCTCTAGTATTTACAGCCGGAGTAGGAGAAAATTCTGCGTCAATGAGAGCAGAGATATGCAAAGGAATGGATTATCTTGGTATTAAAATTAATGAGGGAAAGAATAGTGTCCGTGGTATAGAAGGGGATATTGCCGATGATTCAGCAAAAGTAAGGGTGCTTGTTATACCTACTAATGAGGAATTAATGATAGCAAGAGATACTTATAATATTGTTAATGCTAAAAAATAATTAATATCCAGTTAATAACGAATGGATGCTAAAGTTGAAATAAAAAATCCAATACAAAATACCACTTTCTATTGGGTAATTTGGATTAAAACACAATAATTAACTTTTTCTTACTTGCAATATCGTTTTTTATGGAGTACAATGCAATTAATAAGTATAATAAATATTGACGATGATAGGGAAAGTAACAATGTGGTCTTTTTCAGAGAGCTAGTGATTTGGTGTGAGCTAGTAAGTCGGTTGTTGAATTCCACCCTTGAGTTATTAGGCGATGAGCCTTACGGTCATGTCCGTTATACATGATAAATTAAGTGGATCACAATTGGATCAATTAAGGTGGCAACACGGGATAATACTCTCGTCCTTAACCTCGTTAACGAGGTTAAGGACGAGAGATTTTTATTATATTTTACAAAACAAAAAACATATATTTAATGAGGGGGATTACAAAAAATGCGTGAAAAACAAGTTCTTATGATTCCTGGGCCAACTAATATACCACCAAGGATTTTGCATACTTTAGGGGCGCCGGCTATTGGACATCGTACACCAGAGTACGTTGAGATCGTTAAGGATGTTACCAGTCGATTAAAGTTAATTTATCAGACAAAAAACGATTTATTTATTTTAAGTTCTACAGGTACAGGAGCAATGGAAGCAGCTATCTCTAATTTTATCAATAATGGAGATAAAGTATTGGTGATGGAAAATGGTAATTTCGGTGAACGGTGGGCAAAAATAAACAAATGCTATGGAGCAGATGTGGAAGTTATAGGGGGAGTATGGGGCGAAAGAGCAAATCCACAGGCGCTAAAAGAAAGAATAGAAAAAGATATAAACAAAGAAATAAAAGCAGTTTATGTTACTCATAATGAAACATCAACTGGTGTAGTAAA
>JAQUGH010000212.1 GCA_028684195.1 Clostridia bacterium
CTTGCCTTTTTTATAATCCCAAAGTTTAAAAAATTCATCTTCATTAATTATAGCTTGAAACGGTGGTGATATAAAATCGATAATTATTTTTACTACATTTTTAAAATCAATATCAACCTTCAATACCTTTTTACAAAAATTCGTCCATCTTTTCTGAACCTCTGAATCTTTTACCAATCTGTAAATTACTTGAATAGAATCTTTTTCATAGGGTGTGCCACGATTAATCAACGTTTCATATATTGCTTCCTGTAACTTTCTACCCTCAAATTCGAAGGTACTAGCAAGATAATAAATATTATAAAAATCCTTCATTCTCCCGGTAGCTTCCATTAATGAAATAATTGCATCTAGCTTCTCAGCAATTGTCGATTCTAATGAGTAAGTTAATACTTCTGGCTCTTCAAAATTTGGAAGGATTACGGAAATCTTTCTCTCAACTGCTGAAGGTACCATTACATCTCCAACACCAAAATCAATACTAAAAGGAGTTTTCGTTTTTCCAATGAGTCCAGTTAAATTCACCCTTATACCATGATATTCTTTAATCTCACTTATTCTTTCTAATCCTCTTATTTCAAACTCTATAAATTCATTCTCACTTGGTGTAAATATCACCTTCTTAACAAGTTCTTCTATTGAATTCAAATTATTTGAATAATTTTTTAAAAGATAATCTGCATCGACAGTTGGTCTTGTAGTAAATCCACTAATTGAGTACAGGAGAAATCCCCCTTTAAGGATTAATTTATCTTTATAAGCAGATTGAGATAACCTTCTAATAAACTCTTCTTGGCAAAAAAGATTCCGTAGTTGTTGAAGCCGAATTCCTTTTTCTCTCGATTTCTTCTTTAGTTTTGCCAAAACAGATGCTGCTATATCAGCCATCACAACCACACTCCTATATACGTTTGAACCTTTTTCTTTATATTGAATATATTTGCATATTCAAATAGGTTTCTTGCATTTTTATTCAAATCTTTGCTATATCTTTGAATTGCATTGCTAAAAATTTCCTTTTCAAGTCTGTTTTCATATCTTAGAACATCACACATGGTTCTATCTCGATCATATATTTTAACATTTACACCATCTATAATTAGCGTATCCAACCCAACTTTCAAAAATTTGGGGTCAAGATAAAAAGGTTCAATCAGTGGATAATCTATCTTGTACTTAGCTTTTGTACTATTTCTTTCAACAGCTATTTGCCATAAAGAAGGAATTCTATCCGTATAGCCATAATGCATTAACGTGCTTTCCAAAAAAATCACTGCATCTGGAAAGAGCCGAGCAATAATAACCTCTTCAGAATTAACTGCATCTACAAGTTCATAAAATCCAAATTTGATTTTAACAATAAATTCATCATTTAAAAGCTTTTTTATTTGACGACTACTTAATCCTATAGAATTCAATTCAAATGTTTTCAACACTCCGCCATTCTTGTGAAATTCTCTAATAATAACATCTTTATCTATCATAAATGCACCTCAATGTCCACACTCCAATTTCATTGTGGATATTCTAGTGCAATTATACCATTTTACAAAATGAAATTCAATAATATTAATATAACCCAAAATCCCAATAAATCTAGACCAAAAGGAATCCTCTAAAATGGTTGTCAATTCATCAAAAGTATTATTTGATAACCTTTTTTACCCAAATACTTTAATGTAGGAAATCCACCTAATTACAATTGCTCTAGATGACACTATTTATTGCTTATAATTTTTTCGGTAGAGTTTTTTATCCCCACTGATTAAATGATTTTTATTATCTATTTTTTTCTATTTTTATCTGACCATCTATTTTGATGGAAATTAAATCTACAAAGTAAAAGTTGCCTTTTCAATTGACCCTTATTATTATTGCCGTAATACGAACGATTGAATATACTAGCAACAAAACCCAACACGAAGTATGCTACTTCGTGTTGGGTTTTGTTTTTTTTACGCAACCTATGTTTGGTCGCTTACCTTAATTTACAGCAACCCAGGCATTTCAACAACTGTTACTTCAAAAGGATAGCTTTCATAATTAATAACATCTCCATCATAGCTAAAATAGTCTGTTTTAATACTAAATGAAGAATTATTGTAAATAAGAAGTTGTATTTTATAATTACCCATACCAAGACTTTGATTGATAAAAATTTTGTTTTCAGCATTAACAGTGACATCAAAAGGATCTAGCTTCACAGTATCTTTATAGACACCTGCAATTTCATTTATAACTAAATTTTGTGGGATATCAAGTCCTATTTCTAAAGTATCAACCTCCTTCATTAAATTGAATTCCAACTCAATTAAAAATAGCCCATTTAAAATACAACTAATTTTATTATTACCAACCTCATCTGTTATTTCTAATTCATTAACAAACATCATGTTTTCATATTTCTCCAGTATTTCCTCTTCTAAAAGAATATCGCCATATAGCACTACTTCTTCAACAACTCCTATATAATTATTCCCACCAATAATTGCTTCTGCTGTACTTACTTCTGCTACTGCAACCCCCGGAAGAAGCAGGCTCATACATAAACAAAATCCAAATAATAACAAAACATAACGCACATTTTTCTTTTGCATTATTTGCACATCCTTTCTTTAACAACACTAACCCTTTCTCATCTTCCTTACGTAGCCTACTATAGAAATTCATCATTCGACTTTCGATACTCGACTCTTCTTTCAATATAGATAATATCCCTATCATCAAAATATATCTTTAACTTTAACTTTAACAAATGTGTCCTCTTGCTTTCAGATTTCTTAACTGTCATTTTGTACTTTTAAAGTAAATAGAATTCCCCTGGCTTACCAACCCCCGTTCCATACTATTGTGGAATATAATTGATACGAGTGCCAATCGTACCATCTGCATTGTTATATTTTAAACTACTCCAGAAAAACATACCGCGTCCTGTTCCATCATAACTATCACCACCAATAAATGGCACAAGGTTATCTTCAATTGCCCATGGATTTGAATTTCCGTCTGGAA
>JAQUGH010000061.1 GCA_028684195.1 Clostridia bacterium
TTTGTCAATTGAAAGTAAAATCAATCAAGGTACAATTGTTACTTTGCTTTTACCACAAGATTAATATTATAAAATCAATCGCAAAATGCTCAGTTTAGTTAAAATAAAAAGTACAATATATAATAGCTATATTAAACCTATTTATACTAGGTTTAATATAGCTATCAGACTACTGCCAGAAAGTATTACGAATAAAATAGTACCAGATACCAACGCACTGACTCCTCTACTAATAATGGTACTAAAGTTTACAGATAGTCACATAGCAGTCATTGCCATTAATATAAATAACGAGCTTGTCTTTACCAGAAGTGCTGTAATGCCCTCTGGAATTACCCCTGTAGTATTAATAATACCTGCTAAAATAAAGTAAAGCACATACATAGGAAAGCCAGCTTTCTCCCCTTTTTCATTACCTTTATTAAATACTATACTCAATATAAATGAAACTGGCACAAGCATAATAACTCTCGTCATTTTTACAAAAGTGCCTATTTCTCCTGATACATCCCCCATAGCAAAAGCCGCAGCTATAGCATGGGCTACACCATGAAGAGATATTCCCGACCATGCACCATATTGAACAGGTGTAAGCATTAATCCACTAAATGCCACAGCTGAATATACAATAACTCCTACTGCACCTAAAAAGCTTACTATGGATACAGCTATTACAGAATCTTCATCTTTCGCATTAATGCAAGGAGCCATAGCTACTACTGCTGATGCCCCACATATACATGAGCCTATACCGATTAAAGCAGAAAGTCTGTTGTTTATTTTAAATAATCGCCCCAGTAGATAAGATAATAACAAGGCAGTTATTACATAAATTATTACCATGATCAAAATCTTAGGACCAAGTTTTAAAACTGAACTAATATTAAGTTTAAATCCCAATAAAACTATACCAATCTTTAGCAGCTTCTTTAATGAAAAATTTACTCCTGCTTTAAAAATATCCTGAGTACTAACCAGGTTATTATAAAGGATTCCTATAATAATTGCTAAAGTCAATGCTTCAAGGTTTATATACTTCATTAAAGCACCATTAAGCATAATAGAAATTACAGATATTAATAGTACAAAAATAATACCTGGTATATATTTTTTTGCTTTCTCCATAAAAAATCACTCCTCACTAAAAGTATGGAGTAATCATATCATTGTTTCTGTATATTTAGAAATTATAATATTTTATAGTTCCATAAGAATATCTTATACTTGATTTCAGATTTCTACTCTTATTGATATACATCAATTATCATTCTTTTTACAGAAATCAATAAAATCATCTACAAACTCAACATTATTATCAAAATATATAAAGTTAAATTCTCTATATACCTTAAAATCTTTTATCTTTATTTCCTTTAAAGTACCTGCTTTTAAGGATTCTTTAATAGCTTCTCTAGATATAATTGTACAACCCAAATTTGATTCTACTAAAGATACCAAGGCATTTATATTACCTATTTCCATATAAATCATACTATCCTTCAGACAGTATCCAATCTTTAAAAGTTCATTCTCAAAAATCTTTCTAGTACCTGACCCTTTTTCTCTTAAAATAAGTTTATCCTTAAGAAGCATATCTATAGTAACACAGTCTTTTTTTGCAAAGATATGTTCTGGTGAAACTGCTAATATCAGCTCATCATCCTTGAACTTGGTAAAATTAAACTTTGCTCTATCAAAAGGGCCTTCTACAACACCCATAATGATTTCTCCACTTATTAAACTATTAATAACCCCTTCTGTATTTTTAACATAAAGCATTATATCTATATTTTCAAAATTACTTTTATGTATACCTAAAAGTCTCGGCAATACATAACCTCCTATGGTCATGGTAGCTCCTATATGATATTTTTTAACTATAGTAGTTTTATTTTTTAGTGCATCTTCAACCGTCCTACTCAATCTATTCATTTCAACAGCATATTCATAAAGTAGCTTTCCCTCTTCTGTAAGTTCCATAGCTTTTCTTCTATTGTTTAAAAGCTTAACATTATAGTACTCTTCCAGATTTTTTATATGCTGTGATACTGCTGGTTGCGTTATGTTTAATATTTCAGCAGTCTTAGAAAAATTTTTTGTCTTTGCTACAGTTATAAAAGTGATTATTTTAAAATTGATCATAGTTCTTCTCCTCGTAAAATATAAAATCGTCTAGCCTTATAATATTACCCACTTTACTATAACACATCAAAAAACAGTCAGTTGTCTAATTCCGGCAACCGACTGCAATAAAAATCAGGTATGAAGTAAGGGTTCGTCTACTACTGATTATTATTTATCTTCTCTGGTATATCATTCAGATTCCTTTTTTCAATACGTAGTTGAAGGTTTTTCCCATAAATCCGACTTAACTCTTCAAACCTCGTTTGTGCTTCCAGCTCTGTTGTAAAATAACCGACTTCAATCAAGAAAGTTCCATTATCATCTTTGAGAACCCGTATACCCTCAACCCCCATCAATTGTTCTTCCAACATTCCAATGCTTGCGCCCCGCAGATAAGATGCTGTTCGCACTGAATATACCGTTTGATGAAGTAAAGCCCCTTTATCCTCTTTTAATATTACTACCAATTGAGCCGGATCCTGGTATTCTTTAGCTTCATAGACCACAGGCTTATTAAAAATGACAGTAAAACGTACCATTGAATCATCCAGGGTTATTAATTTATAAGCGTCTGCAACAAGTTTACTCTCTTTTAGCATTGCAAAATCCTTTTCTGCCGATAAGCTTCTAGCCCCTGATACGGTAAAATTCATCGAACAAGGATATTGATTATAACTAATATCATAATATGGTGCTAAATCTTGAGTAGCGTTATTCCCATTTTTAAAATTTATAATAAGTTTTTCGGTATTCTTATCCTGTTGCCAAGCTTTACATAATTAAAGGCAATTCTATAAATAGATTTTTTTCTCTGTTGTACTAGCCAACGAAAGCTTTCTTCATCTCCATTTATTGCCTTCTCCACAAACTTTTTATACACAACAACCTCCTAACTTGCATACATTAAAAATCTTCTATGTATGAATTTTTTATTTTCACCTATTAGACTACCCAGCTTTATAAATAGTTTCATAAATTTTAAGAAAATTCAATAACCCTCTCCACTTATTTTGGCTTTTTACTTAACAAAATTTGTGCACAGCAAAAAAGCCGATAGAATATTAAAATCCTATCAACTTTACATCAGTACCCTATTTATCAGCATTTTTTAGATTTAAGGAAAAGTGACACCGTGTTGACTGCGAGTCCAATTATACCAATAGCAAAGAATAAATAACTCATTGGTATTAAAAAAAACGGTTCCACAAGGGTACCATCTGGAACAACTTCACATCCGATAATGTTATAAGCAACCATACAGACAAGCCCTATAATAAATGGTATTAACGATAAAAAATATCTTTTCATTGCAAAACCTCCCTCCTTAAAATAATAACGATTATAATTCCCAATCTTTCTTGTTATTAATGTTCATGTAGCATCTTTTGAATGCTCCAGTATATCCCCTGGTTGGCACTCTAGAGCTTCGCATATTTTTTCTAAAGTAGAAAAGCGAACCGCCTTTGCCTTTCCGTTTTTCAGTATTGAAAGATTCGCCATAGTTATTCCAACCTTCTCAGAAAGTTCTGTGACGCTCATTTTCCTTTTTGCCAACATAACATCGATATTAATTATTATCGCCATACGATCACCTCAGACTGTCAAATCATTTTCTTTTTTTATTTCAAGTGCATTTCTTAACAATTCCTGAAGAACAGCTGCAAAAAGTGCTACCGTTACAGCGGCGAAAATAATTGTTGCCCCTATAGTTGCAATTGAAGGATGCAAGATGTTTTGGAACCCAAAGAATGTGAGACCTATTACATATAATGAAATTATTGTAAGGGCACAATACTTTATATCCTTCAGTGACTCAACCGCTAATTCAGAAAAAGCATTCTTACTTTCAATATAATTTATTAGCTTAACCGCTTGATACAATGCAATATAAAATGGTATTGCTGTAATATACACACCTATAAGCACAGGATATCTCAAATAACCGTACTCAGGATTCATCTCCGCAGTATTTTTTGCCAACCATGGCAACCAGAATATACACAGTATAAGAACTATAATCCCAATAATACCAACTGCGAGTTTTAAAAAGTTTGTTTTTTCTCGTCTCATAACGCACCTCGAAATTAATTATTGATTATAATATAATACTTATTTTATCGTTTGTCAATAAATTTTCAACGTATTTCGATATATATGTGTTGTCAATCAATGGTAGACAAATTTCTGCACATCCTGCCTTTTTGCTCAAATAAAAAAGGACAAAGGTCATGTGGATGTGTTGTGGATGGGGTCAGGCTTTTATAATTTTATATCTTTATATTCTGATAGTTGCAATATCTTGTGTTCAGTTTTTGCTGATTTTTGCTAAGTTGTATTTTTATTCAATAGTATTTTTAGGGAACAAAAGGTTTCACAACAGGGGTTATTACGACAGTTCTTCCTGAGTTTAGAAGATGCAGATAAAGGATTCACTTGTAATCCTGCAAAATAGGCGTTTTTTTGTTTTTCTTTAAATACTTGTTGTGTAACGTACTATCTGGTACAACAAAAAAAGTATTTATTCCTTAAATAAGCAAGATGAGATTTACCATAAAATTAAAAAAAATTTGGGTTTCGTTGGATTATAACCATGTAAGGTTGGAATAATTAAATCCTACCGAAAAGAAATATTACACAACAAGGGAAACAATAAAAAAGCTAGCCGAAACCATGTGATTTCAATGGTTACTTTATAATTTTTACTAAAAATTAAACAAATGTTTTACTATAATGGCAAATATGACTATAGCAACTTCTATTATAAACGCACCTTGAACAGCATCATTTTTCTTTAGATATTTGAAACCCAGAATAAATAATAGTAATGAAATGAAAAAGCCAATAATATGCGCTATTTCAATTCTAGTCATTATATTATAGTCAGCTGTATTAAAATTAATTGGATAAATCCAACAGAGAAATATCAATAACACCATAGTCCAAAAGAGAAAGGTAATTATTAACCGATTCTTTATTTTCATTAATACTCACCTCCGTTACCTAAAAATAACACATCTATTTCTAAGGACAACGTCATTTTCCCTTATAAAGTGTATTCCTATTTTAAAAAGCAACTAGAATTTATGGCACATATTGTTCTGTAATACTTTGCACATATCCATCCTTCGTAATAATTCTAAACGGAGGAACATAATCCGAATATTGCTCAAGATACTTAATAAACTCCTCCCTAGTAATAGATTTAAAGGACATATCATCATCCCAAGTTATAATACTATATTGAGTTTGCTCTGTTACTTGACAATACATAGGGTAATTTGCGGGATTGTAAATATAGAATCCATTATTTAGCTCATCAGGATTTATATTCAGCTCCCTTAGCCTTTCTGCATCATCGTCTGTCACCCACTCAACTTGATCTAAATGAAACGAAGAGTTGTCAGCTTTAAAGTTCGAAATATAGCCCATATAATGACTTTCAGGAGTTATTAGAAAATCTTCAGCTTTTGTTGAATATTGAGGGATCAGCTCATTAAACGAAACATATTGCCCAATGTCATTGTTTATATAGTCAAGAGCAACCTGTAATGGATCTAAAAGTGCTGGTTTATGCCCATCATCGCACTGCTTTTGCTGCGTCTTATAATAATCTACTATCATTGTATTAGTCTTGGGAGTAGCATAATACACATTTCCGTTTCCATCCATCCATCGCTCTACGCACCAAATTCCTACATCTCCTTGAATAATCGGCTGAGATAATAACAGCTGGCATGTTTCCCCTGTTGACAGAGGGAATTTTACAATAATGTGCTTTCCACTATAAGTTTCAGGAGGCAATAATCCCTTTCCTTCAAGGAATATGCGAAGGGCTGTTTCCTGTCCTGCAATTGTAGAATAATCACCTTCTCCACTCCGAATACAGCCTAAATACTGTGGTTTTGAGTCCTCATAAGAAAAAATCAGCATAGGCTTACCCATACTTGCCTCTTCAGTAATCCATCCATCTACTGCATTCATGCCTCCTGGCAAAGGAGCTTTACTCATATCATCAGGCTTGAAACGATATTCAAGATTCCAAATTTCCAAAGGAGATGAACATAGTTCATCAAACAATGCTATTTTTTCAAGTTTTGTGATTTTACTGTCTATTATTTTAACGTCTGTCCATTCTACATTTTCATAATCCTTAATTGCTTGCTCCATAAATTGCTCAGCATAATCTTCTACTGTCAATAGTTCTTTTTGTGGATTACTCATAAGTCCCACGCAAACTACCGTCACTGCAATAACCGCCACGATAACAACCCAAAACGCAGTTTTTTTGTAATTTAATATATTCACAATTCGTCCTTTCGTATTGTTCTCACCAAAAGCAAGAGGACACCCGCCTATAATTCGTCTGCCTGTAGACAGAAATAAAAGAGATGCAGAATAATCCTTTTTAATTCCACTTCCCATCTGCTTAATAACGCTTTCATCACAGGACAACTCCATATCCTCACCCATAAGGAAAAAGGCAACCCAAACAAGTGGATTAAACCAATGAATGCACAACACCAAAAATGCAAAAAGCTTTATAATATGGTCAAACCTTTTGATATGTGTCTGTTCGTGCTTAATGATAAAGGTTTTTTCAGTTTCAATAAGACCTGTTGGAAGATAAATCTTCGGTTTAATCACACCAAAAACAAATGGTGTTTTAATGCCTTTCATCTCATGCACATTATCAAAAACAGGTTTTGCAAATTTTAGCTTGCGAGATAATCTTATAGCTGTAAAAATACTATATATAAGCAACGCTACTAAACCTAACAGCCATATTGTTTCACCTAAATCAATCCACAGTTGCATAGAATTTGCAACTGTGCTAACCACAGGCAGAGGCGAGGAATTTTTTAGCACATGGTCTACTACATTAATCCCGCTCTGAATTTGTACCGTTTGTGAATACATAATATTATGCGAAACAGTTTGTGTAGTTACAGGAATCAAACTAAATATGCTTTCAAAGGAAAATGGTACTACAAGACGAAACAGTACCACGCCCCACAGGGCATAGGAGAAAATCTTCGGCAATTTTTTAAGGCACAGCCGAACCACCATAACAAACAGAATAACATAAATTGCAGTAATACTCATATTAAGAATTTGTAAAAATAATTGATTCACACTTTCCCCTCCTCATGCTCATTAATGAACCTTTGCAGCTCATCAATTTCTTTGTCGCTTAATTTTTTACTTCGTGTAAAGGCCGCCACAAATTTGGGTAGGGAGCCACCAAATGTATCCTCCACAAACTGCTTACTTTGAATAGAGTAAAATTCATCTTTCTTGATTAAAGATGTGACAATCGTCTCTTTATTTTGAAGTATTCCACGCTGACATAATCTACGCAACACAGTATAGGTGGTAGATTTGTTCCAGTTAAGTTCTTTTTCACAAAGTTTGACCAAATCTCCCGAACCTATCGGCTCATTTTTCCAAACAAGCTCTACAAACTTACTTTCAACCTCTGCCAATCTACATTCTTCCATAGAAGTCACCCCCTTAATTGTAATTGGTTTACAGTATGTAAATCACACTTTGAGTTTACACTGAGTAAACCTATTTGTCAAGAGACAACACAAAAAAAAGGAACACAAAGGGACGGTTCTTCTGTGTCCTATACCCTTCTTATTACTCCAAAACTAATCCCCGTTAATCTTTCTATTCGCCTTATTGATAGTCCTTCATTTTTTAATTCCTTAATTATTTTATCTCTTTTCCCTTTCTCGAAATTCTGAATTTGTGTTGCGTTTTTCACTTCAGCTACTGTCATCATTATTTTTGTTGCTTCTATATCATCTATCCTGACTGATTCTTCATATTCAAGACATTTATCTTTATTTCCTTCGCTGTTAAATTTTTTAAATAATGCTACTGCCCTTTTTTCTTCATTTGTAAAAAGGTTTAAGGCAAAATTTGTATTACAAATACTATTTTTTCCTGAATAATCATTATAACTACTCCATGGATATTTCGATATATCATTTTCAATACCGGCTTTAATTGGATTTTGGTGTATATACCTTAATACTGTCAAAAAATATTGGTCGTTTTCTACTACTTCGCTTTTATATCTATCTTGAAATAAATGTCCACTTCTTTTGTATTTGCAATTATACCAGTATACATAACTTGCACCTATTCTTCTAAAAACTTTCCCCAATTCTTCTTTTCCTTCTTTTATTAGTAAGTGTACATGATTACTCATAAGACAAAAAGCATATATTTCATATTCACATACTTTTTGATACTGGGTGATTGTTTGAATTAGTTTTTCATAGTCTTCATTATCTTCAAATATTATTTGTCCATTTATCCCTCTAAACATCACATGATATATTCCTGTGCTGCTTTTTTCCCTTGCTCTTCTTGGCATAGAAATCACCTCGAATTTAGCTTATCATAAAATTGAGGTAATGGCAACACAGAAGAACCGTCCCTCTGTGTCCTACCGTGCCTATTCTAACCCTTTTCTTATTTTAGGTGCTAAATATATATATACAACACTACTTAACAGTAAAACAATGCATGAATACCCAATGATCTGTTGCCATGTAGCAATTTGTGAAAGAACTACATCATTTCCTTTATAAGCCCAATAAAATGGGATCCAGTAGAAAAATTTCTGCCACTTGTCAGCTAATAATTCTATGGCAACAATAGCGGCTGCCATTGGTAGCATTAGAATCTTAATATTTGCCGTAGCATTAATAACATCATCATTATTAAGCCCTTCAATAAGCCCTATAAGAAGACTTATTATGGTTGATACTAAGACAATTACTAGCATTTGAAAGATGTTGACACCTCTAAATCCTGTAATCCACACAAGAACTACTGTCCCATAGATTGGTAACAAGACACCCATTAAGCTCTTACCAAGAAGAAAGGTTTTACGAGAGATAGGTGATAAATGAATTGCACGAATCGTACGATCCACCTTTTCCTCTACAATATTAAGAGCAATCAGCATACCCCCAAGAACAGAAGTAAAAAGTATAGCAATATTCACAAGTAATTTTTTAAGTGGTGGAACCGTTCGACCAAGCTCAATAATTTCAGCATTTGTGTTGGCTATTTGTACATCTTGTTCGTAGAATGTTAGTAAAGCTTTGGCAAAATCCACAACACCTTCTGCCTCATTTCCTTGTTGCAAAATATAATAATCATTACCTTTGGGGAGAATTCCTACAATATTGTCTCGTTTTGCCACCCGTTGTTCTACTGCCAGGACATCTTTAAACACTTCAACCTTGGCAAAATCTTTTAGATAAGTAGCTTGAGCAGGATTTTCACCTTCAATCAATGCTAAATTTACTGTTGTATCATTAATGCTTGGTGTCAATAAATTGATACCTACGGCAAATAATATCGGAAATGCAATAATATATACTGCTATGAAATCTCGCTTATTCACTTTTAAATCTCTTAGAAATATGAGCCATATCTTTTTAATCATCGTTGCTCCTCCTTCCCACTACACTGCTAATGTTTTTTTGTATCGCTTATTAGCAATTAAAAATAGTAACAAACCCACAACCAAGAAACCTAATGATACCATTAGTGTATAGCTCGTATCCCCATTTACCAAAATTGTTTCTTTAAACCCTTGAATCAAAGGATATGTTGGTATTACTTTAATCCATATAGGTTCCCAACTTGAAATAAAATAGGCTATATTAGGCAAAATCATTACAATCATCAAGAGATACACAGCACTAAAGGCTTGCATCATATTCTTATAAAAGCTTGCCACCACTAAACCTAATGAAGAAGCAAAAAATCCTGATGTAATAAGTAACAACAACATTAATGGATAATTGGGTTGTAGACCCATTACCGGAATAACTATGATAAAACTTGCTAACGTACTTGTTACTAAAATAATTCCAACTTTACTCATTAAATACTGCCATACTGAAGAAGCGGTGACTGCATAGGCTTTGATTATACCTTCTTGTTTATCTAAGAAAATATACGCTGCTATAATAAATAACCCCATTAAACTACCATTGAAGGTTAAAAGAACTGGCAAGACATTTTCTCGATCGGTCAATTCACTATATCCAGTTGATAATGAACGTACAACCTGATTATCCATTTCTTCTTTTAATAAATTCAAATCACGATTATGTATAACAAGGTACAGATTTTTAAGACGCTCTGATTCATAACCTTGTAGGTAATATTTATAATGAATGCTACTCGCATCGTCTAAACTCATCACCGCACTAACCAAAGGTCTTTCTGTCTCCGCTAGTTGAATAGCTGCTGTTTCATCTTCAACAAAATAATATTTCTTTTTATCCGTTTCATAAAATTCAACAGGGAATAAGTCTTTACCACTTTTTATTTTTATAAATTCTGCTTTACCATCCAAATCTTCTTCTAAAATATCTTTTCTGTATTCGTTAATCATTTCTTCTGGTAAATCAAAATAGAGATATTCCGTATCTTTGCTGACAAACTCTGCCGGTATAACCAATAAAACGACTACCAATAAGATAATAGCCATAACTAACTCTATATAGAAATAAAATCCTCTGGAAGATAGTTTGAGTTCTTTAATAAAGCTATGCCATAATTTCATCCTATGCCAGACCCCTTCCAGTTACTTTAATGAAGATTTCTTCAAGTGTTGCCTCCTTCGTGTGCATTGTTTGAACTTCATACTTACCAATAATATCTTGTAAATGTTTAAGGTCATCCTCTTGTATTGTTGATAAGGTTTCTTTTAGAGTTTCGCCATCTTTGATGTACTCAATTTCTACTAATTTATCACCATATTGTAATTTGAGATTCTTTGGGGAATCAATTAACTTAATTTCAGCATCCACAATAAAGGCAACACGATCACATAAATCATCTGCAATGTACATGTTATGGGTTGTTAAAAATACCGTAACACCTTTTTTATTTTCAGCTTTAATAATATCTTTAATCTCAGACGCAATAGCAGGATCAAGCCCAGTTGTAGGTTCATCCAAGAACCATAATAAAGGATTGTTAATCATAGATCTGGCAAAAGTGAGTCGATGCTTCATACCTTTAGAGAATTCTCCTGCTCTTACATTTGCTTTATCACCTAATCCAACTAGCTCTAATAATTCTTCTGGTTCACGTGTTTTTACGTCAAATAATTTTCTATAAAAATCCAAATTCTCTTTTGCACTCATTTTACTGTACACATTAGATTGTTCAAAAGACATACCTATCTTGTTAAACATTTTATTTGAAATGGCTTTAACATCATACCCCGCAACAATCACATTACCTTGTTGTAATTGTAAGAGACCCGTTAAAATATTTTGTGTTGTTGATTTTCCCGCTCCTGATGGTCCAAGAAAACCAAAAATCTCTCCTTCTTTCACTTCAAAGCTCACATCTTTTACAGCAAACTTGCCATCCTTATTGTAAGAATGATATAAATTGCTAACTTCAATCAAAGATAAACCTCCTCTAGAACCAGACAGGGGGATAGGGACTTGTCTGGTTTGTCTCCATTTATAAAATAATAGCGATAGAATTGCTATTATGAAAACATAAAAGATGATAATATAACTAAAATGTCATATCATCATCTTATTTAATTATCTTTTTGTTATTATCTTACAGCTATATTATTCTTATACATAACGCATGTTCAAGACAAAGCCCTTTTTTACTCCATAATTTTATCAAGTAATTTACGCATTTACATAATCATCAATACTAGCTACTATTTTATGTTTCGTTTCGATGTTCAACTCATTATCCTTAGTTGTTGCAGAACTTTCAGGCTTAATCAATTGATTCTCATTACTGATCTTGATTTCTTCACTCACCCTAATTAACTTTCCGTTAATCTTAGTGGTTAAATCAACTGATTGTTTTTGCAAATTAGCAAGACGTTCTTTTTTAGATACAGACGCCCCACCACGTCGTGATTCATCAAGCTTAATTTCCATTTCTAAACTTCTTGACTCTCCGTCTACTTTGGTTTTCACAGAAGAAACTACCTGTGCTTGGCTTAGGCTCGAGGATAAGCTTACAATTGAATTTAAGCGTTCAGTTTGAATTCTTTCTTCTGTTTTAAGATTATTATTAGACTTATTAATTGCTACTTCTTTTTGGCTTCCAACTTGTTGTTTTAATTGTTCAACTTTTGTTTGAGCAATCTGTTTATTAATATTTTTTAATTCTCCCTCAAAACATTCAAGCTGTGGTTTTATGCTATCCATATTTTCCCCTTTTTCAAGAGTTGTATAAATAAGTTCGTTCTTTCTTTCAATTATATTCTGTTTTTGTTCCATCAAAGAATCAATCAAACTTTTAACCTTTCCTAATGTACTAATAGATACAGTATCTTTGGGTTTTTGTTGCCCACTGTTTTTTATGGCAAAGTTCTTTTGATTTAAGCCTTGATTATTGTTACTAACATTAAAAAAGTTATTTTGCCTGCTGCTGTTCATATTAATACGCATATAAATTCATCTCCTTTAAAA
>JAQUGH010000062.1 GCA_028684195.1 Clostridia bacterium
AAGACATAGATTAACCTGGAAAAGCTTTGAAAAAATGGTAACAGAATTTCCGTTAAAGAAAGCCTTAATAAAAGTAAATATATATAATGTTATTTCTAAACTTGCAATTGAGAGACTGTGAATGTTTAATGCGAAGAGCCGGATGTGGTAGCACCACAAGTCCGGTTCTGTGAGGAGTGCGGGGTGGTAACACCCCCATTTACTTGACTGCTTTTGGGAATATCCTCGAATCATCAGGGGATACATATAACCCGATAAGATACGCAGGCTACCAGTACGACGAGGAAACAGGGCTGTACTACTTGAATGCTCGGATGTATGACCCGAAAATCGCAAGATTTTTGCAGGAGGATACCTACAGCGGCAATGTCGGCGATCCTCTAAGTCTAAACCTTTACACTTACTGTCATAATGACCCCTTAACCTATGACGATCCATGTCGAGTGTGTAGTATTGATGTCAAGGATTTAGAGAAGGGTGTCTGGAAAGCCTAGTATTCAAGCCGTTTGTGTGATTTTGTATTTAAATCGGAGCATGAAAAATCATGGTTTTTTGCTTCAAGGGAACATATCGAAATATGCTAAAACCATTGCGAGAAGTCGATTTAGGTGTCAGTGCTTGGCGAGAAGTTGATATTGATGTTTTCATTTTTTGGGCCTTGCAAATGGTCAATTTAGATGTTTTTTAGATTTGCCGGGGTTGTGTGGTCAGTATTGATTTTTACGAGCGATTTTATCATATTGACTGAATAATAGGCTAACCAACATTGGGGAATAATGCTATAATTATAGTTAGCCAGCGAAGGAATTATTGCCCGATGGACCATTGAATGTCATAGTCGTTGTTAATTTGATCATCGGCATTTGATGGTGTGATGGAAATGAGCAGCCAGTCCTCGGCTCTGGAATTAGGATTGATTTCGTATAACCGTTGCCTTGAAAGGCTGATGAGTAAAACGATAAAAGTGTATAATTCTTGATTAGTCGATAATATTTGTTTCGTATGATAGGTGATAAGCGTATCATATGTTAATTCCTGGAGGACTTGTTTTTCTTCTTGTTCATCAAAAGTATCCAGGCAAATATCTACGGAGGGTTCCCACGGATTGCTCAGAAGTCTCTTGGTGTATATGGATAATTGCCTTTTGAGAGCAGTTTTTGATTTGGAATTGCCTCGATAATAAATTGATATGTGTAATACTGGTTTGTCGCTATTCATGACGACACCTCCTTTGGTAGTATCACATATTAGCTCTTCAAACTAGCATTATCAAGTTATTAAAATATAAATTAAAAGGAGTGAAAAATTATGAGTAATAACACAAAAGTATGTTCTTGTAGCGGTAGTTGCTGCACACCAAAACAAGAAATAAAGAAAATTGACATTGATTTCCTATATCTGGATTTGAATACATGTGAAAGATGTCAGGGAGCTGAAAGTAATTTAGATCAGGCTATAAACGAAGTTTCAGCGGTTTTAAAATCCGCTGGCTATGAGGTAAGTGTCAATAAAGTAAACATTACCACACCTGAGCTTGCAACAAAATATGAATTTTTAAGTTCACCAACTATACGAATTAATGGTAACGACATTGCTTTAGAAGTAACAGAAACTTCTTGCAAGGACTGCGGAGATATTTGCGGAGACTCTGTAGATTGTAGATCCTGGGTTTATGAAGGCGTCGAGCATCCAGAACCGCCTAAGGAAATGATAGTTAATGCAATTATGAAAGAAGTCTATGGAGGCCACTCCGACCTAAATAATGAGAAATCAAAATACGTTATACCACAAAATCTTAAAATATTCTTCGATGGTTTAAAAACAAAAAAGGATGTCTAATGATTTATTAAAAAAGTGGCGGAAGGAATCTATTATTACAGGAGTTTTATTATGGCTGATAATAAGACAATTCACTATATCCCACCATTGCCACCAAAGCGGGAAAAACGAGTAGGCATATACTGTCGTGTGAGCACAAACAGTTGTGGACTTCAAAAACATAATATAATCCATGTTTAGCAATCATTGGAATGCAATTTACGAGAAATATCACCGAAAATCCAATCCAAAGCCCAGAAAATACCAGTTAAATATTTCGGTATTTTCTGGGCTTTGCAACACAAAATAAGCCTGTTAAACAAGCTGTAAAATGGTCTTTTTTTATGTATTTCTTAAAAAAAATTTCCTGTCAAGCAACCTTTTTGTACCTGTGATAAAGTCCATTAAGAATAGGCTCACTTTCTAAAACAGTTGTTTCAGCAACTGTTTTAACAGGCTTATCAGATAAAATAGGCGTTTGACAGTTTATTCCCTGATGTGTCCTTGTAGGGTTATAATATTTTCCGATATATTCACGAAGAAGTCTTTCCAAATGTTTTTTATTAAAAGGTATAATATGGTTTAATAACTCCTGCCGCAAAATACCGACTGTTCTTTCGCAAATACCATTTTGCCAAGGACAATGGAAGCCTGTTCTTTTGCTTTTAATATTTGTGTTTTTTAAAAATTGTTGTAACGACCTAGCTCTAAAGATACAGTCATTATCATGTATTAAATATTGTGGTGTTTCTCCATAAGGCGTAGCTTCCCTTATTTGTTGTGCAACCCAAGCCGAAGAAGGATTGGCGGTAACCGCAAAATGTTCAATTTTCCTGTGGTCATGGCTAATAATAAAAAAAACATACAACACTTGAAAACAAAGCGTTGGAACTACAAAAAAATCCATTGCCCAAATTTCCTTGCTATGATTTTTAAGAAAAGTTGTCCATGATTGCTTTTGTTTATCTGTAGGAGATTTGCGAATCTTAGGAATATATTTTTTAATCGTATTGGGAGCAGGAACATCAACAACACCAAGATTAACTAATTGTTCGTGAATCTTTTCAGGTGAAAGTAACGGATTTTCCTTATGTATACGTTTAATGAGAGCTATTGTTTTCAGTGAAATTTTAGGTCTACCTGCTTTCTTGGATTTTAATTTCCAAAAGAATTTAAAAGCGTTCCTGTGCCAACCAATCACAGTTTCCGGCTTAACAAGAATCAAGGATGATTTCCAATTGGGGAAGAATTTTGACAATAAGACCCATAAGCAACGTAAAGCAGGTTTAAAGCATGGTTTAGAAATTTTACCCATAATAATATCCTTTTGTACCATTGCCAATTGACTACGAAGAGCTAATATTTCCAAGTCTTTGGTTTCATTAGACATTAACCTTGTTTTAAAAAACCAAGAAAAAATTTGTATCCAGTTCACAATAAAGAAAAGAACAGCATTAAAATTAATCAATTACACCAACACCAAAAATAACAAAGATTTCCTTTATTGTACCTATTTTATATCCATAAATTCAATAGGCATTAAACCGTGCAAAATTGATAAATTGATTAACTATACGTACTATTAGGTTTTGTTTTCCTACTTTTTGAAAGAAATATCTCAACTTTACCACTCTCCTGTATTACTGTATTAGCTTCACCTGCTCATAAGGAATTAGCTTTACCGTTTAACTAGGTGATTTGAAAAGGCAATAATATTTAGCATTCTTATTTTTTAAATTACCCAATGCTAGCCAGTAGCCATTTATCTTGAGATATTCCAGTAGATACGTTTCTACAAGACCTACTAATGAGAGGCAAACCATTTCTGCTTTTATTGTCTGTTATTTCTTCTAAAACTCATAAGAAATTAGTTTTACCGTTTAACTCCAGATTAAGCCCCACGCTATGCGTGGGAGAATTGAGTAAAAAGTATTTTTGCACATGTTAAAATAGTTGAAAGCTTCAAAATAGCAATGTAAAACCTGTACCTTGACGAGTCCATGGGACTTCAATTTGTTTTACTCCATGATCATCACATTTACAACGAGGAATCTTACAATGTATAAATGCTTTGTATTGAAAAAAATTTAGATGTCTCCATGTACGTTCTTTTGAGTCATGGACTGAGCACTCTTTTTCACATACTGGGCAAGTTACTTTGCTTCCTTTTGTTCTAGAAATGTAGATATCTAATCTACTTTCACTTATATCAAATTTTACATCTATAACCTTCCATGGTTCTTGTAGTCCTAATGCATCAGTAAATAAATCTATTTGATTAAACATATATAATATACCTCCAAAATTATAAAGACTTCTTTATAAAAAGTATATCATAATTGGAAATTTTAAAATATCATTCTCGGTTCCTAATTATTATAAATCCACACTATATGAGAAAGAGCCTGCCTTAAACCATATCAGGCGAAATCCTCATTCTAAAGAATCTGTCAATCCGAAGATGTACGAAATCTACCATGGGAAAATCAGCAAAGGAAAGACCAAAATGCAAGCTCTTGCTTGTGTAAAAAGGAAGCTTATAGATGTTATATTTAATATGTTCACTTACAACCGAGAATACAGGCAGGATTAAGTTAATATGTGTAGAAAACAGAGGGTAACATTATCATAGAATAAACACACGTCAATTTTATTGTTCAGTGCCATACCTATATACTGTATTAAATAAGGGCATTATTATAAAACACGAAGGAATAATTTTACAAACCATATGATTGTGATAAAATGAAGATAAGATATTTCAAGGTTTGAGGATTAAAGTCTGAAAGAAATGTTTGTACCTCAATAAAGGAGTAGGAGCAATTATGCAAAATGTTATCGAGAAAATTCCAGAAAGATATAGAGAAGACATACAACGGGGAATAAATATTCTAAAAGAAGCCGGATGCGAGAAAGTGTATCTGTTTGGTTCTCTAATTAATGGTGACATTAGGGATGAATCTGATATTGACATAGCTGTCCGGGGTTTTCCAACAGATATGTATTTCTATATTCTTGGAAAATTGATGATTGAACTAACTTATCCAGTTGATTTGATTAATCTTGATAAGCAAGACGATTTTGCGAAGAAACTGGAAAAGGATGGTGAACTAATGTATGTTTTATGAAAAAATTATTAATCAAATCCAATTTTAAATAGAACAAATTGATAAACACATAAATTCATATGGAAAATTGTTAGAACAAACTCAAGACAGCGAACCAGACCTAATTGAATTAACTGCACTTGCTTCCGTATTACATTCGATATATAACGGAATAGAGAAGATATTTGTACTTATTGCTAAAAAGGTGGACAAAGATTTACCGGAAGGAAAACAGTGGCATAAGGAAATATTGATAAAAATGACGCAGGCAGGGTTAAACAGAGATGCTGTCATATCGGAAAATTTGAAAGAAAAATTATTACCATATCTCGCATTTAGACATTTTTACCGCCATTCATATTCATATGTTTTAACTTGGACTGAATTAGAAAAATTAGTTGTTGCAGTATTTGATGTGTGGGAAGAAACAAAAGAGGAATTAAATGCTTTTATGTGCAAATTCGAGAAGCATTAAAGGTGTCATGAAAATGTCACCTAAAATGGGCTGCTTAAAAAAATCGCCCATTTCCAAATTCTTAACAGAATGTTACGATGGTTTTAATTAATTTCATATAGAGGTAATAGGGGCAACCATTACCTCTATATGAAAATTTTTGTTCTTTCTATCGCTACTTGAGAAGCCCCATAAATAAGCTATATATCAGCTATAAATAGCATAAAAAAGACTACCGTCTATTATTATGGAACGGTCACGCTGACGTGACGGCGTTGCTTGATATGACTGGGAAGATCATTGACACGTATTACTATGATGCTTTTGGGAATATCCTCGAATCATCAGGGGATACATATAACCCGATAAGATACGCAGGCTACCAGTATGATGAAGAAACAGGGCTGTATTACTTGAATGCTCGGATGTATGACCCGAAAATCGCAAGATTCTTACAGGAAGATACCTATTGCGGTAATCCTAATGACCAATTAAGCTTGAATCTTTACACCTATTGTCAGAATGAGCCGCTTATGTATTATGACCCAAGTGGTCACTTCGGAGAATGGTTGAAAAGATTATTTGGTTGGGAAGAAAATGAAGAAGAAACACTTAAATCAAGTACGCCTATGGTATACAACACAGATAAAATTTGTAAACAATTCTTAATACCTTCTTTCAATCTAGCAGGAAAAGAAATGTCAAGTGTAGTACATAAAAACTATTACGATTATTTACTTTCCTGATAAAATTGTAGAGCTTATGGTATCCCAAGCTGGTACTGTTATACCAACGGTGTTGGTTCCCATTAAATTGCCAACAGTATCTTGGATGTTTTTGTTATCACTCTGTGTTAATGTAGTGTTTCAAAAAGTGATAAAGTGAAACTTCCTTTAGTGGGTGTTTTTTATCCCCCACTAAAGGTTAGTTGAACCATTCCAGAAGCTTAGTATCGCTTAACTCTTTCTTAAAGGAGAGGGAGTCTTAGCGATGGTTAGCTATTTGGATAAATTGCATAATTAAAGGTCGCAATAAAAGTAACTTACTGAGATCACAAGGTTTTATTGTTCTAATTTTACAAAATAAAAAGACTCTAGAAATAACTTATTTTACGCTTCCTTATAAACGTTAGCCATTTGTCGTTTATGTTGACTTCTTTGATGAAATGATTCTATCTTTGCAATAGTGGAAGGGTCGCATTTACCTTCTAACAGATAGTTGTCTATTTCAGCATAGGTAATTCCCATCTCAGCTTCATCAGTTTGACCTTCAAATAATCCTGCGGAAGGGGCTTTGGTAATAATATTTTGAGGGGCCTTCAAAAATGCGAGAAACTCATAAATTTCAGTTACAGTTAAATCCGCAATAGGGTTAAAATCATAAGCACCATCACCCCATTTTGTAAAATATCCCATGTAACACTCACTGCGATTGCCTGTGCCTGCTACGAGATAATTTTTGCTCTGTGCAATTGTGTATAGGGTTGTCATACGTAGTCGTGGTGCAATATTAGCATTTGCAGTTGTTGTAACTTTGGTTATTGTTCCTATTTGTTTGTTTAGCTTAATTTTTATTTCACTTAAATCCACAGTAATGGTTTCGATGTCAAATTGCTTAGCAACTGCTAGTCCATCTTTCATATCTTCATTAAAGTTACGTTTTGAGCCACAGGGCATCATTACACCTAAAACATTGTTACTAGCTTTTTTGCAAAGGATTCCAACTAAGGCACTGTCTTTGCCACCGCTGTTTCCATAGACAATACCTTTAGCATTTGATTTTGCAAGTGATTCTTGTATGAAGGATACTCTTTTTTTAAATTCAACTTCAAAATTTCTCATGACTATCACTCCTCGTATAGTAAGTTTATATTTTATGCCAGCTAACTGTAATATTATATCATATGATTGATGTCTATTATGAGCCTTCCTTTTGATGAAGTAGAGATAATATAATTTATTCGATGTTCAAGCTTTAGCTGAACGAGTTCATTGCTAAAAGTTAAAGTCAAATTCGTGGTAAGTAAAGTACCAGTCCAAAGGGTAATTGATACTACGAAGAAGGTCTTTTATACGGGACATATTGGTGATGGTAAGTTATTTATTTATGATGTAGAAATGTAATAAAAGTGCTACAGGAGCGGAGAAATATGACGCATTACAGGATAAATCATAAAGTATTAGTTTTTGTTGTAGAATAATTGTTAAAAATGTATTAAAATAATACCAAGGAATGTGATATATTGAGTATATTGTTAAAGTATTACTAAGCTATTGGAATAAATATAAAATAAGTAGGGCTGTTAATGGATAAAAAAGTGGATAAGAAAATACATGCTGGACACAGACAAAGAGTAAAAGAAAGATTTTTATCTGAAGGATTGGATGGATTTCAAGATCACGAAGTTTTAGAGTTACTTCTTTTTTATTGTATTCCTATGAAGGATACAAATGAGCTAGTACACAAAATGATTAGTAAATTTGGTACGCTTGCTGAATTATTTGATGCTGACCCTAGAGATATTAGCAAAAAGTGTGGAGTTAGTGAAAATACAGCAATTCTTGTATCTTTAATTACATCATTGTCAAGAAGATATTATAAAAGGAAATGGGGCGATAAGCCTATTCTTGATAGCTCATTAAAAGCGGGTGAGTACGCTGTTTCACTGTTTACAGGGAGAACATATGAGTCCTTTTTTGTATTATGCTTGGATTCTCAAAATAAATTAAATCATGCTAGTTTAGTACATGAGGGTACAATTAATGAAGTACCGGTTTATCCGAGGCTTATTGTAGAAGCCGCTCTTTTACACAAAGCCAATAGTGTGATATTGGCACATAATCATCCAGGTGGCAGTATGCAACCGTCAAAGCCTGATATAGAAGTGACAAAAAAGATAAAGATAGCTTTAGAGGCGATATCTATTAGCGTAGTGGATCATATAATTGTGGCAGGGGATAAATATGTTAGCTTTGCAGAAAAAGGATTAATGACTTAAGAAAAGACTCTACTGCAAAAGAGTAGAAAACATGCAAAAGGAATGAAAAATATCGAAAAACGTTTAAATTCCACAAAAGAACCGTCCCCTTGTTTTTCATTTCTATGGAATGAAGGGTGAAGGGTTTGAATATATATTAAAAAGAAGGGAGGTTAAGTAAATTGTATACTAAACATTGGATGTTAAGAGAAACTGCCCATTGCAAGGAAGGGTGCACGCTTTAGTCCTAGGCATGACGTAAAACGGCTTAAATGGAAGTGGTAACGTAAAGGAACCGTTCCTTTACGTTACCAAAATAATGCTATTTTCAGTGAAAAGGGGTGTTATGATCTCTTAAGAAATTGGGAGATTATGCTTGATTATGGTGAAGGTATTGATATAATAAGGCAGTAGATTAGGTTTCATTAAAAGTATTTTAACTTTCCTACGGAAAGTTTTTTTATTTTGTTCATTAAGTAAGTGCTTAAAAGAAGTATGAGAATTAGTAACGGTAACTATTACATTACTATTTATTACATCTATATGGAGGGATTATCATGAGTTTACAAGAAACACCTCGTTCTACAAGAACTCACATCTCAATTTTTGGTAAGCGAAACGCAGGTAAGTCAAGTATAATCAATGCAATTACAGAACAGGAAATAGCTATCGTATCAGAAGTCAGAGGTACAACGACAGACCCCGTTTATAAGTCAATGGAAATACTTCCTATTGGACCATGCGTATTAATTGATACAGCAGGACTTGATGATATAGGTGCTTTGGGTGAACTTAGAATTAAAAAAACAATGGAAGTTTTGGATAAGACAGATGTTGCTTTATTTGTAATTGATGCTTCTTCTAGCATGACAGGTGAAGAAAAACTTATGCTTGATAAAATTAAGGCAAAAAAGATTCCTGTAATTATGGTAATAAATAAGATTGATATCAAAAATATTCGAGAAGAAGCTGAAAGCATAGGAAGTGAATTAAATATACCAGTAGTAGCTGTTTCGGCACTCAATAAGCAGGGAATAAAGGAATTGAAAAACAAAATCATTGAAATACTTCCAGAGGATGATGGAAAATTCAGGATAATAGGAGACTTAATAGCACCAGGGGATTTGGTGGTACTGGTAACTCCTATTGATAAATCAGCTCCTAAAGGGAGACTAATATTGCCTCAACAGCAGACCATAAGGGATATTCTTGAAAGTGATGCAATGGCTATTGTAACTAAAGAGTATGAGCTAAGGGAAACATTAGAGAGTTTGAAAAAGAAGCCGAAAATTGTAGTAACAGATTCTCAAGTATTTTCAAAAGTAGCTGCGGATACTCCACAAGACATTGGAATGACTTCATTTTCTATACTCTTTGCACGTTACAAAGGAGATTTAGTGGAGCTTGTGAAAGGAGCAAAGGCAATAGAAAGTTTAAAGGATGGCGATAAAGTACTTATTTCCGAGGCTTGTACTCATCATAGACAGGATGATGATATAGGAAAAGTGAAAATTCCAAGATGGATTCGACAGAAGACAGGTAAAAAAATTGATTTTGAGTTTTCATCAGGAGCTTCATTTACCGAAGAAGTGAGGAAATATTCATTAATCGTCCATTGCGGAGGATGTATGTTGAATAGAAGGGGAATGTTGAACAGAATTAACAGTGCAAAGCAATACAATGTACCGATTGTGAATTATGGAGTAATTATTGCCTATGTGCAGGGAATATTGAGCAGGGCATTAAATCCTTTTCCCCAGGCAAAAATGATTGTAGATGAGGATACATTAAAAAGCCAAAGGGAATAAAATTTTGAAATTTAAATTTTAAAAAAGCAGGGTACAGATGATAATAAACACAAAAATGCTAAAAAGGAACCTAAAAAATAAAAAGGCAAAATATGTAACAGGTAAAGTATGTAAATATAATAAAAAGGGGGATTTTCCATGAAAAAAGTAATTTTAATATTAGCAATAATGATGTTGCTTTGCGTGGGTTGTAGTTCAAACAATCATCTTGAGAATAGAGGTAATAAAGAAGCTTCGGTTTTTCAACAGAAGTATATTGACTTTATCAAAGATAACCTTGACTATGATGAAAAAGATACAGTAACATTTTTTGCTAAAGAAGACATTGATTTAGATGGTAATAATGAGGTTGTTATAGCCTTAGGTCATTCTGATGAAGAATCAAGTTTGTCGTATATTTCTCAAGTGTATATATTGAGAGATAATAACGAAAAAATAGAGCAAATAGGGGAAAACCTAAACGGGTACGGTTACTCTGTAAACGAAGTAAAGCTCATACAGTTACAAAACAAGAACAAGAAATATATCTATTGTGGATTAACAAATAGTGCAAATTTGACTGGGTTTAAAATAATTGAATTAGTAGATAATCAACCACAAGAGGTGTGTTATAGTGCTTCTGCAACGGGGGCAGGAAATGATGTATTAAAAGATTTTGACAATGATGGTCAATTTGATGGATATGTACAAAATAGGTGGAGTTATGATGTTTTGTATTATTCTATAGATAGAATATTTACATTGAAAAACGATGATTTTATAATAAGCAAAACGAAAGTAGATTTACCTGAATATCCTGATAATGTTAAAGAGGTCGTTGTTCAGTATTTGACTTTAAGAGTCTTGAATATTGAGAAATCTCTTGAAGTGGATTTGAGGTTAGCAGAACTTTGTGAATATAATAAAGCGAATTATTTTGATTTTTCTTCAGAGTCTTGGTACACTGCACTTTATAATACTATTTGTGAATTCGATGAAAAAATAAATTTTGATATTAATGAAAATAGTGATTTTGCAGAGGTAGAAGTTTTTTATGTAGGTGAATATAAGAAAGAATATAAATATAAGTTCTATTTAACTAAGTCTGATAGTAAGTGGCATATTGTAAGTATTAAATGGATTGGAAACGATAAGGAGACCTTTAATATAGCAGAATTATATGATGGAGGAATTTTGTCATATGTATGTGATAAATCACTATTTGATTCGTCTATTTTGATTAAAAAGGATCAAGATGTAGAGATAGTATATACTGGAGAGGATGATTACGTTCCATCACTACCAAAATTAAGTCCTAATGGGAAATTGATTGCTTATATAGATAATGTTGGATTTGAGGAGCGAGGCAATGCGTTCATATATGATTATGTAGAGAAAACAAATAATCAAGTAACAATGATCTCAAGGTCCGATAAGGATACTGTTAAAAAAGTAGAATGGTATAACAACGATTTAATGTTTGTAATTATAGGCTTTGCTTCCGGAACGGTATCACAAGGCGGTGATTTGTATTTACTGGATATTAACACAAAGGAATTAAAAATGTTAAGAGAAACCAATGTAGTTACAGAATTTGTTAATATGGAATATAGAGATGGAAAGCTTAAATTGAAGGTTGTAGAATGGGATGATGAAAGTTGCAATACGTACAAATATAGATATGAAACTATAGATACTAGGGAACTACTAGGTGACAAATAGGTTTACAATGGAAATTATAAATATAGAAAGAGCTGAAGAAATATATTTCTTCAGCTCTTTCTATGTCACTGGAATATCATGGGAAAAGTTTTTTCGATATATTTTGAAATTGCATGCGTATTAATACTTTTCATGTATAAAAAGCAAAAATATGTTGTTTTAATATATATATAGTAGTAATATTATAATAACAATATATTACAATACAATAAATATATGAAAATGGCAATGAAACTAGAAAATAAAAGAAAAAATGTACTAAAGGGAAATAAACAGGGGGAAGAAAAAGTGTGAAAAATACAAGATGAATATTTTTAGTTATTGTTATATTACTACTTAACTTTATTATCTTACTTAAGAATTACGCCTTATGGTGGTTTATGTTTATCAAACAATACTAAGAATAGGGGTGAATTACGTATGTTAAAAATAAAGTATAATTTGATTCGAGCTTTAGTGATTATTTCAATGCTATTTAGTATATTACCAAGCGGGATGGTAATGGCAGCAGACGATGTTAGCCCAATTCTTATTACAA
>JAQUGH010000063.1:0-9987 GCA_028684195.1 Clostridia bacterium
TGAAGTTCTTCTGTTAAGGTAATCATATCCACAGGTTCACCTTTTGCTTCCAACTCTACAATTGTTGAATACATTATTTGATTTGCCTCTTTGTAAAAATCCTCTGCCTGTAATATTTCCAACGCTGTATAAACAGCCTCTTTATCTATCATCATGGAACCTAATACAGCTTGTTCTGCCTCCAGATTATACGGAGGCATTTTCTCCAACAATACACTCACTATTCTCACTCTTTTCCTATCCTATTACAATACATACCCTTAAGAAATACTCATCTGAGAAAGAGCCTCTTCCATGTTTTTGATCAAGACAATTTCTATCCCATACAAATCATTCGGCACATCTGCTCTATTCTCCTCAGGAATTAAAATTTTTACCATTCCTGCTTGTTTTGCCCCATAGGTTTTTTCAAATATACCACCTACAGCCTTGACATTACCCCGTATAGACAATTCACCAGTAACCGCTACATCCTGCCTCAATGGTGTATTCGTCATCGCACTATAAATAGCTAGACAAATAGCCGTTCCAGCAGACGGTCCATCTATTTTTCCACCCCCAACAACATTAACATGAACATCGTAATTCAATATATCTTCGCCTGTTAATTTTCTCAAAACAGAAGAAGCATTAAAAACTGAATCCTTTGCCATAGAACCAGCAGTATCATTAAATCTCATCTTGCCTTCTCCTTTATTCAACGCAGGAAAAGCAACCGCCTCTATTTCCAAGACAGAACCTAAATATCCTAAAACACCCAACCCCAGAACTCGTCCCACTTTCCCTTCTTTAGACCCTTTAACTGTTACATAGGGAGAAAGGCGTGAAACCTGGATCACTTCATAAACATCTTCCTTTGTAACAGTAACTAATTTATCCTTATTTCCACTTTCATTTTGCCGATAAAGAGCTAGCCCGTATGCATCTGCCAGTATACTATTAGCCTTGCGCCCTTCAATGGTATACTCACCAATTAAAGTTGAAATACCTTCTTCCATCTTTACTTGAAGCTTGTTAACCGCATTTTCAATTATTGTCTTAATATTTTTAGGTGTAAGTGGTTCAAAATACACTTCCGCACAACGGGAACGAATAGCAGGATTGATTTCAGAAGAATCACAAGTAGTTGCTGCTATCAATACGAAATCTGCCGGGGCTCCCTCTTCAAAAATCTTTTTTATATATTGAGGAATATTTGCATCATAAGAATCATAGTATGCTGAATCATAATGCACCCTCTTATCCTCCAACACTTTCAAAAGTTTGTTTTGTAATGCAGGATCCATTTCACCTATTTCATCAATAAATAGCACTCCACCGTGAGCCTCCGTAACAAGTCCCAACTTCGGTTCCGGAATTCCAGTCTCAGCGTAATCTTTACGTGCCCCTTGATAGATCGGATCATGTACCGATCCCAAAAGAGGATTAGTTATATCTCTTGGATCCCATCTCAACGTTGCTCCATCCACCTCTACAAAAGGAGCATTTTTAGAGAAGGAAGAGTATTCTCTATCTTTAACAATACCCAAGATTAATCGTGCTGCCGTGGTCTTCCCTACTCCCGGTGGTCCATATATAAGAATGTGTTGAGGATAAGGGCTCGCCATTTTCGCAAGCAGCGATTTAACCCCTCTCTCTTGACCTATTACTTCTTCCAGTTTTTGAGGACGTAACACCTCCATCATCGAACGTGCTAAACCCAAAGAATTTTTCTTTTCCAGAATTGCCAGTCTTTTCAGTGTCTGTGCATTTTCTGGATTAGGATTTTTTTCCTTAATTAACTGCCTTGTAACCTCCTTTATGTAATCCTCATGTCGATCCTGCATTTTCTGAACTACTCGTTTTTCAAGTTGATCTTTTACTGCTTTTTTGGCAATGGTTTCGGCAATTTTTTCCTCTACTTTTTCTACAAGCAAAAAAAGATCTGCCTCTTCTTCTGTTAAAACCATAGTTGAATTTTCATACACTAATCTCTTTAAAGCCAACGCTCTATTTCTCACTTTACTGGAACGCAATAATTTTACAGTTTCTAGTTTTGTTGCTTTCAGAACCATTTTATCAGCACCTATTATATTTGAAAGCAGTTCCAGCAAAGCATCTATCTGATGCTTCGCCAAATCATCCTGATCTATCTTTTCACCCATTCTTTTCTCTTTATCTTGGTAATATGAGTACAACAAATCCTTCATTAGCTTATATTTTCCCCTTTCTCATTTTGCCATAACTACATGAAGCTGTATGGTAGCAGAAACCTCGGGGTGCAATTTTATTGATACAGAATACGTTCCTAAATTTTTTATAGAGCTTTCCAATTCAATTTTTCTTTTATCTATAGAAATTCCTTCCTTGCTTTCTAACATTTCACTTACGTCTTTGTTCGTAATTGAACCAAAAAGCCTTCCTCCTTCCCCTATTTTTACAGGAATAGAAATACTAACTTTTCCCAAGCGTTTTTTCAAATCTTGAGCACTTTTGTACTCCTTTTCTTTTCTTTTATCCTGTATTTCTTTTTTATTATTCAAATCCCTTAAATTACCTTCTGTTGCCATAAGCGCTAATCCTTTAGGAATTAGGTGATTTCTAGCAAATCCTTCGGCCGCATTAATGATATCACCTTTTTTCCCCGTTCCTTTAATATCCTTTGTTAATATTACTTTCATCAAATGTTTTCTCCTTTCAAAATACTTCATTTAATTTTTTTGCGAAATCGGTCTCTATTTTTAAGCTCACCCAAAAAATTGTACACTTATCTACCTGAGCATCTTAATCTGTCCTAACCCCCACGGGGTAACTTGCGAAAATTAATTAGTAAATCAAAAAAGCCAACACTTGCTATGGCGAAAATTATAGTTTGAAAAAATAATAAACAAAATATAAATGTAATGATCTTAAACGTTTTACTGGCAAAATACTTTTTCATATAAAATACTACCACTGATAGCCCTGAAATAAACAGCACAGGTACGTAAACCATCATGATATTCAAGCCTACTGTAACTAACTGTGTAACCTCTCTCTCTTTTCCTATAAGATACGCACCAAACCCAATAATAAAGCCATACACAATCCACCAAGGCAATTCCCATTCCCGGAAAGGAGCAATCGGATGTGTGGAAATTCTTAACTTGTTTAAAATTTTGTCTGAAACCATGTAGTTAATAAACGCAACACTATATCCCCATACAATAATAAATGCCGGAATAAGAAGACTCATTATCTTTACGGAATACTCTACTATTTGACGAACCATTTCCTCTGTAATACCGGTTCTTGCCGGATTACTGAACAAACCTCCATTTTTATATAGCTCCATCATTGGTTCAACGCTGTCCTTCATCAACCTAACCACATCAAATTGTTCTGGTCCAAAGAATGTTATCATTAAAAAAATACTTAATAACCCTGATGCAAGAGCTACGCCTGTGCCAATAAATATAACTATTCCGGGACTTGATTTTTTTTTAAAGGAATATCCGTAAAAAATTGATAATGCCCCAAACTGTATTACTAAAATTAAAGCTTTAATGGGATTTGACATGGAAAAAATGAGTATTCCTGCCACCGTCATAGCTAAAACCCCTATTGAAATACCATGCCGAATAATCAGTACAATAATCGGAACTGTCCAAATCATATCCGTAAATATCTTAATAAACGGGAAATATATACCTGTCAGCCCTAATATTGCAGTTATGGCAGCCATCATTGCCCCTTCTGCAATAGCCGCAGTTTGTGTTGTATTTTTCACTTATTTTGGTCACCTCTTTAAATCCAAATAATCCTTCAATACTGATAAATCCCCATACCACTCCTCGAAAGGATTCTTTTCTTTAAGCATCATTATTATGTTATCATAAAAACATTTATCTAAGCACCCATAATTTAATCCCAATCGTTTCGTTAAAAGAAAACACCTAATCATCATCTTAGCAGAAGCATTTAATGTGTCTTCAGAGTCTCCAAAACTTCAACATTCCTAGCAATATCCAGTTCGGATTCTTTCATCATTAATCCTCCCCATATCAACATTACACAATAACTATTCATATTCTATTTTTGAAAGTAAAATCCTGCACATTTATCTTGGTATTTTAAGTAGCAACTAAAAATATCTGGTAAAATAAAAATAAAGGAAGCCTTGGCTCCCTTTATCAGAATAACTAACTGTCGCTAAAACTCCTAGCATAATTCAACTAACTTTATAAGATTTCTATTCAGCTGTAAAAGGAAGTAAAGCAATATTCCTAGCTCTTTTAATAGCTACTGTCAACTGACGTTGATGTTTAGCACAATTCCCGGAAATACGACGAGGTAAAATCTTACCACGCTCGCTAACGTACTTTTTCAAACGTCCTAACTCTTTATAGTCAATGCCATCTACCTTATCCACGCAGAAACTACATACTTTCTTGCGTGGACGGCGACCACGATCACGTCTCACCATTTTTTCACTCCTTGAATTAATTTTTTAAAAAGGAATATCATCATTAGTGAATTCCACTTCGCTACCTACAGAACCAACGTCCTGTTTTACATTGTTGTTATCTCCTCGTCTATCCAAAAACTTAACAATACTTGCTATAACCTCAGTTACCCAATGGCGTTGTCCTTCTTTATCATCGTAAGTTCTAACTTGAAGACGTCCATCAACAGCTACTAAACTACCTTTTCCAATATAATTGGCACAGTTTTCTGCCTGCTTTTGCCAAACAACAATTGGAATAAAGTCTGCCTCCTTTTCGCCCTGTTGGTTAGACCTATACCGATCAACCGCAAGTGTAAAGGATGCCACGGCAGTCCCACTAGGCGTATAACGCAACTCAGGATCCTTGGTCAATCTTCCAATAAGTACCACATGATTCAACACACTCATCACCACCCATAACATTACAATATACCAAAAAATTAATCATCCTTACGGATAATCATAAACCTAATTACCTCATCTGTAATCTTCAAAACACGGTCTATCTCCTTGACCGTTTCAGGAATACCCTTAAAGTTAACTAAATAATAAATACCTTCAGCTAAATCATTGATCTCATATGCCAAACGCCTTTTACCCCATTTGTCAATCTTAGCTAACTCACCACCATTATTGTTAATAAGGTTAGTAATCTTCTCAATTACAGCATTTGTAGCTTCTTCTTCTAAATTTGTCTTAACAATAACCACCATTTCATAATCACGCATAAAACCATTCACCTCCTCCCCCCGGACTAAACGACTCTACCTTTTAGATAGAGCAGGGATCTTTCACCAAAATATTGTACCATACATTTTCTTAATTGGCAACTTCATTGAACGTCTCTCAATTCTCCGTCTCTTCCTTAATTCCCTTCTTTAATATCTTTCTAACCGACTTCTCAAAAGAAGGTCTGTCTAGCCATACCTGTCGCTTACACTTCAAGCATTTTATGCGAAAATCCATCCCTGTACGCATGACTTCCCATTCATCATTACCACATGGATGTTTTTTTTTCATCCTAACAACGTCTCCAATATCGTACTGTGCCATTCAAATCACCTTTCCAACCTTCTACTTTTTACTCATTCACTCTTTCTTCATCTACACTATTTAAAACTTCCAAACAATCTTTTGCTCCTTTTTGAACCCAAGGATCAACATCATCAAGAAAAGGTGTTACCAACTCAGAAGCATCTTTTACCCCTAGCCTTGCTAAAACCTCCAAAGCTTTTGCTCTAATTTGCCAAATGGGATCGGTAAGACATATCGCAACCTCAAGCCACAAATCCTTAAACACAAATTTTTCAACCGCTGTTAAAGCTGCTCTCTTTAAAAGAACTTCTTCACTAAGCAATGCCGAATTTATAAATTTTTTGCATTTGGGATCGTTACTTGCTGTTAAAATCTCCAAAATTTGTCCTTTTACCTTGGGCTTGGCTAAATCATACGCCTTAAAAAGTTCCTCCCGAGCAAGAAAATCCATTTCTAATAAAACTTCACCCGCCCTAGATGGTGCTACCTCACTCTTTAATAATAATTCCACAATATACGGAACAACAAGTCTTGGTGTATGATTTTTTAATGCACCTGCCGCAACCAACTGAACATTACTGTCCTTATTTACTAAAAGTGATGCTAATATTTCTACTGTTTTCCTAGCAGGTATATATCCTAAGCACTCAATAACCTCTAATCTTTCTGTCCTATCTTTCAATAGTTCTATAAGCTCCTCTACCTTATCCGAAAACATCAAACGTACTAGATCACGCGTCTGCCTTTTTTCCAAATCAGGCATTACTTTTTTCACTATCTCCCAACCTTGCCCAAAATCCAATAGTTTTAATTTGTTTAGCAATTGAGTTTCAAAGCACCCTGATGTGCTCAAAATCTCCTCTTCTAATGTTTCTATATTAGGTTTTCTTATTCCTCCCAATGACCATCCCATAATCCACTAACCCCCTAACTCATTCCTATAAACAAAACATCACTAATTTATTAGATAAAAACGCAAATACCGATACAAAATATGGAACCAAACTAGCCTCTCCTATAGTATTCGTCATTGCAGCAAAGAAACTAGGTTCTGTCATTCCGGCAACATAAAATATTGGATTTATAAATCCAAATATAACAACTAAAATTAATGCTACTATAAACGTTTCCGCCACAAGCCCTCCCAGTCTATTTAGAAATCCCAATATTGTTCCATCGCTAATTCTAGTTATCAAATGAGAAATCATCACCATTAATTTTGCAAGCACTAACCAAATAATTATAATAGCAATTACCTTAACAACAATTCCTGCTAAAAACATATACAACACATCACCCATATTTAATTCCGAGGGTACAACTAATCCATTCCCTAACTCCTGTATATATACAGACAATTGCGACTTAATATTTTCTGGTAAATGTGCCTTATCCATATAAACACTCAAATCTGGTACAGACAGTATATTCACTCCTTGCAGGCTAGCAGAAATGGGAATTGAAAGATGCTCTTTGAAAAAATTTCCTATAATTTCACTAAGATGAATGCTTTTATCAAACCAATTTGTCAGATAAGTATTATATTTAAGTGCAACGAATAAACCTACGATACTACTTAATAACCCTATAACACTATTTAAAAATCCTTTTCTATACCCAAATATAGCTCCCAACAACAGCAACACAATAATAATCAGGTCAACTATATTCATTCTACGTGCACCTCCTAAGCTATACTTCGCAATTGTGCCTTGTTATCCCTTTTCTTCACTCTTATATCAGTTAAACAAAATCCCCTTTCATAAAAGAGGATTTTGACAGCAACTATCATTAAATAAACTTCTAACTCAAAAACTTTTCCTTGATTATTTCCCTGAGTTTTTCTCGAGCTCTCGGTGTCCCCACAATAACAAGCACATCTCCTGACTCAAGCTTCATATTTGAAGGTGGTGAAAACGTTTCTTTGCCATCCCTTTTTATAGCTGCAATGGTAGTTTCTGTTATATTCCTAAGATTGGTTTCTGCAATGGTTTTTTCTGCCATCCATGATTCTGGCGGCAAAATAATTTCTTCGATCTGCTGAAGAATAGAGGATTTTTGAAACGAGTATTCTAAGAACTTTGAAAGTTCCTTCTCAAGCTCTGTCTCTAAAATTTGACGTTGGTTAAAAAGTATACTTATTCTATTTCTTAAATCCAATACCTTCTGACGCTCATTAAATTCTTCTAAATATTCCCTTGCCAAACTACTTGATCTAACAATTATACCACTTCCAGTTACTGCCTCTACTACACCAATATTCTGCAAAAGTGCAATACTCCGTCGTATTGTCTCTGGAGATACATTATACGTCCCTGCCAACAAAGAACGCCCTGATAATTTTTGATCCACACGAAACTCACCACGCACTATTTTTTGAGCTATATCTATTGCTATCTGTTCATAACGTGAATAGCCTGTGTCAACACGTTGCTGCATTTTTCTTCTACCTCCAAAAAGTTCTTATTCTTATTCTACCAAATTTCCGTTTGCAAGTACAATATCCTATTAATTATTATTACCTTTTCTTTCCTATTGTCACCTCTTTACTTCTGCACTTTTTCCACCATATGAAGCTGATATTATTACACTGTCAAACCCTTTAGGAAACATTACATTTCCGTCTCGAGAAACCACAGCTACATTTTTGTTACTCGTATTCCAAACAACCAATTTAGTAACATCTAATACCGTATTATCATTATAGTATGCCCACGCTCTAAGTTGATTCGCCCCTCTGGACAAATCTCCTTCTATTTCCAATTTATCTATTCTTGTTCTCAAATCTTCAGGAAAAACCTCCACCTCTAAACCGTCTCTAAACCCCAAGCCTTGAGCTGTAATTCTTGCTTTTCCTAGTCTCCCTGTAAATACCAAAGTACCCTCCTTTATTGTAGCTACACTAGGTTGATTGGAATACCATTTTAGCTGAGATGTAACATCCTTGTTAGTGCCATCACCTAAGATAGCTAACCCAGTCAATTTTACAGGAATAAAACTAAAATAAACCTTATGCTCTTTTATTATTACTCGACAAATTCGATTCTTATCAATACTTCCCAACAGATTGTTATATCCTGATATGGTATCACTCAATCCTCCATAATTCGCTGTCAATTCTACCTTGCCTGGATTAGCAGAAAAGTAAACAGCCTCCTCATATATGCTAACAGTCTCGGGTGTAGAAGTATACCATTTTACATTCTTTGTTACATCTTTTCTTTCCCCATTATTATAAATGCAAATCACCTGAGCAGAGTAAATCCCCTTTTCTCCGATCGGATTGTTATTAATATATAACCTCTTTGGCAAGGATTTTTCTATAACAGGTACTTCTACGGTTACGCTATCTTTTACTAATTCTCCTTCACAACCTCGACCCGAGGCTATTATTGTTATTTCACCAGCTTCTCCTGTAAATGTAATAATACCTTCTTCTGTTATATTTGCAACTTTACTATTACTAACCGACCAAGTAATATCCGAGGTTTGAATCATTTTTGTCCCATCATTATAAATTCCCGTCACAGACAAAGTTCTTGGTTCATCAACCCACGCAGACGTAAAATTTAAGCTCTGATTTATTGATATACTTTTAAGGAATCTTCCCACTTTTACTACTGTTTCATAATCATACCTACCATACGACACTTCTATTTTAGAAACACCATAAACCCCCGTAAATGTGATTTCCCCTTCATTATTGACCATAAGAACCTTTTTATCACTAGAAACCCAATCCGCACTTTCACTAGCTATAACTTTCTCAGATTCATCCGACATAATCGCAACAAGCGTCAACTTTTGCTTTTCAACAGCGTACTTTATATCTTCTTTTATTTTAATACCCTTAATCCAAGCTACAGTATCGTCTTCATTATCAACAGTTGTATTAACAGCATTGGAAAATTCCTTATATGCTGCTTTAACAGAAACGTACCCTTCTTCACCTGTAAAAGTAACTATTCCCTGACTATTAACCCAAGCTACCCATGGATTTGACGTAGACCAAACCACCTTCTCATCCGATCCGAAATACTTAACACTTCCATCACTCAAGCATCCTTTAAGTACAAGTCGATACGGCTCACTACTGTAAGCAAGAGAATTTTCTATATCTATACTTTTAACCCAAGGTTCTACATGTATTGTTTTTTTACCACTTACTCCGCCTTTATATACGCTTATTGTTACCATTCCACCTTTTCCCGAAAACTCTAATCTGCCCCCTTTGGTAATAGTCGCAATAGATACGTCCGAGCTCTTCCATACCAGGTTACCTTGTATCATTTGTTTCACTCCATCTGCTTGAACCCCCGTTGCCGTAAGATAGGTAGTTCCTTCACCCGGAATGATTTCTTCATTTATCTCTAAATTTGTATATGTTACTGCATTAGCTACTAAAGGTGATACCCAAAAAAGCAAGGCAAAAGCCAAGGTAAAAACCAAGAACTCTACTTTTCTCAAAATAACTCACCTTCCCTTCT
>JAQUGH010000063.1:10087-12359 GCA_028684195.1 Clostridia bacterium
CCAACTTTCCAACCGTTCAGCATTGTGCCGAATAATGATCGTGATTAACCAATTCTCTATATTTTTGAACTACTTTTTTATAATCTTCCCAAGCAGGAGCTTTTAAGCGTGGATTTCGTAGCAAGGCTGCCGGATGATACGTTGGCATCGTACAAATATTTTGAAATTTTATCCAATCACCACGCATTTTTGTGATTTTTGCTTGTGGATCAATCAACCCCTGAAGAGCCGTTGCCCCTAAAAGTATTATGATTTTTGGTTCTATTATATTTATCTGTTCTTTCAAATAAGGAAGACAAGCTGCCCTTTCCTCTGGAGATGGCACCCTATTTTTCGGTGGTCTGCATTTTACAATATTAGCAATATAGATGTGATCTTTTCTATTAAAACCACACGCTTCTAATATTTTATCCAAAAGTTGTCCTGCTCTTCCAACAAAAGGCATCCCTGTTTTGTCCTCTTCTGCTCCTGGTCCCTCTCCAATCAACATTATTTTTGCTTCTGGATTACCAGCACCAAAAACAACCTTTTGGCATCCTTTTCGTAACGTACATTTATCACAATCCTCAACTATCTGCTGAAGTTTTTTTATTTCTTCTGTCTTAGTCATTTTTCTGCACCCCCATCTCACCTAACTATAATAATATCAGTTTTCTCTATAAAAATCTAAAGTTTTTTTAGATTATTATCATTGATATGATACAAATAATAATTATATAAATACGAAAAAAAATATTACATTAAAATGATTAAAGCGCATCTATTTGCGTATACTATAGTCAGATACGAAAAAATATATTGCTTTATATTAAGGAGCATGCTATAATGAATTTGAATGATATGTTAAATAATAGTAGAGGTTTTGAAAGGAAGAAAACGATGAAATTGAATAAGATAAAGGTTGGAGGATTTAAAAATACAGACGATACAATCGTAGAATTAAATAATATAACAACTTTAGTATCTCTAAATAGCTTTGGAAAGTCAAATTTACTTCAGGCCATAGACTTTGGAGTGGATTTTATAAACAGTACAGATGAAGAAAAGCGAAAGATGATGTCATGGATAAAAGGTATCCCTTTAACTAAATCTATAGCTTCTAAAGACTATAAAATCGAATTTGAAATGCAAACAACTATTAATGAAGTTACTTACAATGTAATTTACGGTTATCAATTTGCGTGGAGAAGAGATGATAATACTGGTACAAGAATTGTTGGAGAGTGGCTTAGAATTAAATTGGACGATAAAAACCAAAAGTATAACCAATATATTAACCGAACAGCAGAAAATTCGTTTTACAAAACATCGGAAACGGGAAGATGTAGCAATAAGATTGCTATTGCACCAAATGAATTAATTATAAATAAGCTAAAGGCTTTCGATGGATTGTTTTATAAAAAAATAATTAAAAGGATAAATAATCTAAGTATTTATATTGAGAAACATTTTGATACAAGTTCATCATATAGACTAGATCCTTTTATCCGAACAGATATGGAAGCTTTAGAAATTGAAAGCAGTGCTGATGTACCGAGAGTAATATTTTGCCTTAAGAAACAATTCCCAGACAAATATCAATTATTAATAGATTCTTTTATGCAGCTTTTTCCGCAAATTACTGACATTACCGTAGAAGAACTAACCATCAAACATAATGGAAAAAACCAAATACCTCAAGATTTGCCCATTAAGGTAACAAATCAATTATATGTTATGAATGTAACCGATATGAATTTGAATCAACCAATTAATTTTGAAAGCATGTCCGATGGTGCAAAAAGAGTGTTTTTGCTTTTAGTATGTATACTATTAGCAGATATAAATGGGTTATCATTAATAGCTATTGAAGAACCCGAAAACTCAATTCATCCAAGTCTACTACAAAGCTACTTAAGGGTAATATCTCAGTTTTTAGGAAAGTGTAAAGTAATTATCACTAGTCATTCCCCATATATACTTCAATATCTTGAGCTATCTAATATTTATATAGGATTACCTAATCCAAAAGGAGTAGCTAAGTTCTCTAAGATTCGGCAATCTATGCAAAAAACATTGATAAATGAAGTTTGTAATGTTGATATGTCTGTAGGAGATTATATTTTTGACCTATTAAGTGGTTCAGAAGATGCTATAGTTGAACTAGGCAAATTCTTGGAGAATGATTTTTATGAATAAAGGTATTGTGATTTTTATAGAGGGAGATACAGAGGTTGAATTTTATAAAAAGTTACTTGAAAACATTCGTTCTCTGTGTGATGATAAAATGTTT
>JAQUGH010000213.1 GCA_028684195.1 Clostridia bacterium
GACTACAACGCCAGAACCCTTGATTTTACTTGAGTTCAAGCACTTTTATGACTTCTTTAGTTTCAGTAAAAATAGCGAAAATTACCACCAAAAAGACCTAAAAAGCAGTATCAAAATCAAAATCGCAATATGACCTGGTACGTGGGAACACGTCTACCGGTAGTGTGTTTTGAGGTTTGAAAAATGGAAAATAGGTAGCAAAAAATCCTGAATTCGTATATATGAATTCAGAATTTTTTATTGCCTATTTATTAAAATAGAACGAACAACTATTTATGCTTCATCTATAACAATATCAAAAGTGGTATTAATAGCTTCACTATATATTGACTTTTTATCTTCTAGAAATCTTTTTTTATAAAGATTATTAGTTACATTTATAACTCGGTTAATGTATCCATAATTAAAGAGACCTCCAATTACTCCACCTACAATAGGTATTGCTTGGGTCATTTTCTTTTTTGATAAGCTCTTTCCTTGCTGTTTTGAAAAGTTTTTAGCAATTTGTGGTATTGCATATTTTCCACCCATTTCGTTGAGTTGATTATAAGTATGTCTTTTTATTGCAACTTTGAGTGCATTCAACTCAAGCAATAATTCTGATTTACCTCCTACAACAATTACATCAGAAAACGAGAGTGCTTTTAACATAAATGATTGTTCAAATTCACTTTCAGGATCGTACCCATAACAAGCACAAATTTGTTGTTGGACACGAGCAATTAGACTAAAAAAAATTGGGATTTCAACTAGTGTAGATTCAAGTCCTCCCATTCCTAAACCAAATCCTTCTAGAGTAGAAGCAATTTTATTTTGATTTGCAACCTTTCTAACGTGTTTTTCAATATCATCAGCATTGAAAACACTTAAATACTGTAAAGACTCTATCTTCAAGGCCTTCAAAATGTAATCTTTACTATATGTATATTTAATATTGTCATGAGTAAATTGAAAAGCACCTGCTATTGCAACTTGAATTGCATTTTGAATTCGTGAAATTACTTTGCTATCTGTGATTGGCTTTATTTTTTTGGCAATGGGACTAGCAATTGGTTTTAAAGCTTGTCCTGTTTTTTCCATAGCATTTTTAAAGATGTTATTATCGCTTTTGTTTATATAATCAATTTCCCATTGATTAAGTTTCTCGAGGGCTTTTAAATCAGCTTCATCAAACATAATATACCTCCACTTTTAAGATTCTATAGAAATTTTTTCATATTCAATTGGATAAACCAAGTTTCTGTTGCTTCATCACTTTGTATCACTTAATAATTTGTCTATTATCAATTTGGTTTAACTAAAGATGTCTTTATAAGGGTTAAATCTTATCTCTATTTTTATCAACGAAATACCCTTCAAACTCACAATCAAGAGCTTCAGCAATCTCTTCCAATTCACTCATAGAGAAGTTGTCTCTTTTGAATTTGTTTGCCATGTTCTGATTTGTGGTTCCAAGTCTTTTGCTAAGTTCTACAATCGTTATATTCTTTCTTTTCAGTAAAATCCGGATCTTTTCACCCATTGTTAATTTCATTAATTATCACCTGCCTAGGTTAAATAATACACCTATTAGTGAACATTTACAATAATTTTGTAAATGTCTTGCTATATAGAAAGTAAAATAAGTGAAACCTTGCTAAAATTAATCTATAAATGTATTATCACATTATAAAGTGAATATCAGAAAGGGGCAAAAAAATCATGAGCAAAATTATAGCTGTAGCATCCCAAAAAGGTGGGGTAGCAAAAAGCACAACTTGTAGGAATGTAGCAACAATTTTGGTAAAGGAGGGATATAAGGTTTTAGCAGTGGATACTGACAATCAAGCTTCAATGACTGACTGCTTTGGTATTGAAAAGCCGGAAACACTTGATACGACATTGTACCATTTGATGATGGCTGTTATGAATGAAGATGCTCTTCCACCAAAAGAAAGCTACATAATTAAAAGTGATGGAGTAGATGTTATCCCAAGTAGTATTGAAATGTCAGCCATTGAAATGAACTTGGTCAGTACTATGAGCAGAGAATACGTTTTAAAAACAATTACAGAACAGCTTAAAGCAGATTACGATTACATCATTGTAGATTCAGCTCCATCTTTAGGTTTAATGACATTAAATGTATTGGCTGCTTGTGACAGTGTATTAATTCCGGCAACACCGGAGTATTTATCGGTTAAAGGACTGGAACTGTTGCTTCATACAATTATGAAGATTAAAAGAAGGATTAATCCAAGCATTACTTTTGAAGGTATTCTGCTAACGATGTTTGATGAACGTACTAATCTATCAAAAAATATGATTGAAATGGTGGATGAAGCTTATGGTGAGCATATCAAAGTGTTTGATATTAGAATTCCCAAATCTGTAAAAGTTGGAGAAGCCAATCTTCAAAGTAAATGTATCGTAGATTATATGCCAACGAATAAAGCGGCTATTGCTTATCAGGAATTGACAAAGGAGTTGATTAATAATGGATAAAACAAAAACGAAAAAAGTTGAAACATTTGCCTCGATATTTGGTGAAGATCATAGTGAAGTGCCGTCTGAAAAAACAGATGGCACCACATCATTAAAGCTTGATGGTCTTATCCCTTTTAGAAATCATCCATTCAAGCTTTATGAAGGGGAACGATTCAACGATATGGTTGAGAGCATTAAACAATATGGTGTAATTGTTCCTATTGTTGTTAGGAAAATTGATGATAAATTTGAAATTTTATCTGGTCACAACAGAGTTAATGCAGCTAAAGAAGCTGGCTTAAACGAGATTCCAACTGTTATTAAAGAAGGACTTACAGAAGAAGAAGCGACACTAATTGTCACTGAAACAAACATAATGCAACGCTCTTTTTCAGAATTGGCCCATTCAGAAAGAGCTACAGTTATTTCAACTAGGCATAGTGCGATGAAGAATCAAGGCGTTAGAACTGATTTG
>JAQUGH010000064.1 GCA_028684195.1 Clostridia bacterium
TATCTGTGAAATATATTGCTGCTCCTTTTTAGAATATATTTTTTCCTGTAAAGCAGCTTCATCACTATTTAATTGCAAATCAAGTATTTCCCAACCATTTATACTTCTGCATAAGTCCCATGTACAGCTTATTTTTTTATCTTTGAAATTAGTATATACTGCGTCATATACTAAGGATACATACCCCTCATCTTGCTTCTTTAAGCATCTATCAAACCTATAACTTTTAAGATTTCCCAAAAGTGTTTTTAATCTCTTTTGCTCTTCAATATATTGGTTAATTGTAACGTTATACGAAGGCACATATTGTTTGTACAGTTCTTCATAATTTTCATGTTTTAACTGCTTCATCAACGTTTTCCCTGTTAGTCTTAATTTAACATCAGTAAAATCCATACCAAAAATAATTATCGAGATTAAAACTACTAATGACACAACTACACCTAAAAAAGAAAGCGCCTTTTTTTCTTTCTCAAACATTTTGTATTCTCCATTTCAAAACTTTTTTTCCTTCCTTGTCTTTATTAGAGACGTAAGAATGGCATATAAAGAAAGCTAACAGTAAGAATATAAAAACATATTCCTTTACTAATATGTAGTAAGACACTAATAAGATGTTTACGGAAATTGCAAGTATTATGAATCCCATATTTTCTAAAATATCATTACGAATTACTCCATATTTCTTAGTAAAGGCATTCTTTGTAATGTATGCCAAGGTTGTACAACAACATAACACCGTCAAAAACACTATATAGCGACCGACACCAATTTTTGACAGTAAAATGCCTAATAACAGTGAAAAGCTCAATACATTCATTGCCCTGATCAAATCAAGCATAATAATTGTTTTTCTATCCATAACAAACCTCACATTACATAATCATACATATCATTATATCTAACAGTGAAATTTTTTTCAATAGTAATTTGTAAATTTTACGATATATTTACATTTATTTATCACGAACAAATGTTTGCAATTATATTTTATTATGGTATAATTTACTGTAGTAACGTTTTGGAGGTATGCCAAATGGAATATAATGATTTATCAGAAAGACAGAAGGATATTCTTGCTTTTATTAAAAAAGAAACGAAACTAAAGGGATATCCTCCCGCTGTCAGAGAAATTGGCAAAGTAGTGGGTCTTAGCTCGAGTTCCACAGTTCATAACCATTTGATTCAGTTAGAAAAAAAAGGTTACATCAAAAGAGATCCTTCTAAACCCAGAGCCATTGAAATTATAGATAATAACGATAAAATTGATAAGGAAATGATAAATGTGCCTATCGTAGGTAGAGTTACCGCTGGTACACCTATCTTAGCTGTGGAAAATATTGAAGATACCTTTCCGCTTCCCTATGAGTTTATTAAATCAGAAGATGTTTTCATGTTAAACGTTGTCGGGGATAGTATGATAAATTGTGGTATTCTTAATGGAGATAAGGTGATTGTGAAAAAGCAGAATTATGCTAATGATCGTGATATTGTTGTAGCCTTAATTGAAGATGAAGCAACCGTTAAAAGATTTTTCAAAGGAGATTGTTATGTAAGACTTCAACCAGAAAATGATCGCTATGATCCTATTATTATTAAAGATACACAATCATTTCTAATTTTAGGGAAGGTCACTGGTCTTCTTAGACAAATGTAAAAACAGCCTTGCATTTTAATTAAAATGCAAGGCTGTTTTTACTCATATGAAGTAACATTTTTGTTTAATTCCCTATATCGTTCTAGGGCTAATTCAACAAGCTTAGAAGTAAGTTCTGGCAAGGAAATACCAGAGTTTTCCCACAGCTTTGGATACATACTGATAGATGTAAAACCAGGTAAAGTATTAATTTCATTAATAAGAATCTCTTGCGTATCTTTTGTAATAAAGAAATCTACTCTGGAAAGACCTGAACAATCAATTGCTTTAAAAGCTTTAATAGCAATATCTTGAATGATTTTGATCTGCCTTTCCTCTAATCTTGCCGGTATATAAAGTGCAGATTTGTTATCCATATATTTTGCCTTATAATCATAGAATTCATTGCAAGAAACAATTTCACCCGGTAATGAGGCAAGGGGTTCATCATTACCAAGAACACTTATCTCTACCTCTCTTGCCTCTACTCCCTTTTCTATGATTATTTTTCTATCAAAACGTATTGCTAAAAGAAGCGCCTCTTGTAATTGTCTTTTATTTGTCGCCTTGGAAATACCCACACTTGAACCAAGATTAACTGGTTTTACAAAATTAGGGTATCCTATCCCCTGTTCTATCTTTTCTAATATTTTTTCTATATTATTTTCAATATCATTTCTCAAATAGAACTGATAAGGAACCTGGGGGAGTTCTGCTTGAGAAAATAAATTTTTCATAATAACTTTATCCATGCCAGTAGAAGATGCTAATACTCCAGCTCCAACATAAGGAATATTGGCAAGATCAAATAATCCTTGCAAAGTACCATCTTCCCCAAAGGTTCCATGTAATACAGGAAAAAACACATCAACCTTTGCTATTTGTTTAAATTCAGGCAAAGAATATATAGCTGTATTGCTATGGGGATTGGGTAATATTGTTACTTTACTTTCTTTAAAATTTTCTGGAACAAAATCAGGTACTTTTGAAATAGGAATAGGACCATACCACTGACCATCTTTGGCAATTCCTATTGGAAATACATCATACTTATATGTTAATGAATTTGCCACTGTATATGCAGAGTTCCTAGAAACTTCATGTTCACCTGAACGTCCCCCAAAGAGAACTGCTACTTGAGTTTTTGACATACAACTCACCTTCCATTTTGTTATTTACACATTATATTAATACTTGAAAGAAAAATATTACAGTAATTAATAAACTAAAAGCTATCCAACCCCAATATGATTCTAACATTTTTTATCACCCTTTTATTTTTCTTATCTCTTCTGCTGCAAAAATCAATCCAGTTTTTATGTGACTAAGCGACATTCCGCCTTGAATATAAATAATATACGGGGGTCTTATGGGTCCATCAGCACTCAATTCAATAGATGAGCCTTGAATAAAAGTACCACCAGCCATAATAACCTCATCGGTGTAACCTGGTAATAAAGCAGGTTCTGGTGATACATTAGAATCCAAGGGACAGGCTCGTTGAATACCACGACAAAAAGCCACCATAAGCTTCCTACTTTGTAACTCTATTGCTTGAATAATATCCGTCCGACTTTCATTATATAATGGTAATACAGGATACTCCAAAAGCTCAAAATATTTAGCTGCAAGTATCGCTCCCTTGAGAGCTTCTCCTACAACATGCGGAGCTACAAATAATCCTTGATAAGCAGGTCTATTAAAATTAAGGCTTGAGCCAACATCAAGACCAATCCCAGGTGCAGTAAGGCGAAGTGCTACTTGCTCTATGAGATATTCTTTTCCGGCAAGATATCCCCCTGTTAAAGCAATCCCACCCCCAGGATTTTTTATTAATGAGCCCGCAATTATATCCGCCCCTACCTCAATAGGTTCCTGTTCTTCAACAAATTCACCATAACAATTATCAACCATACAGATAACTTGAGGAAATTTATTTTTCACAGCTTTTATTGCACTTTGCAATGTTTCGATACTAAAAGAAGGTCTCCAAGCATAACCTTTGGAGCGCTGAAATATGACCATTTTAGTTTTATCAGAAATACTGGAACAAACATTATTTATATCTATTCCTTTTTCTTTGGTTAGAGGAATTTCTTTATATTTAACCCCACTTTGAATTAATGAGCCATCTTCTCCGTGTACACCAATAACCTTTAAAAGTGTATCGTAAGGACAACCAGTTGCCGAAACAACCTCATCTCCACTTTTCAAGTTCCCCATTAATGCTATTGCTATAGCATGTGTACCTGAAACAATCTGAGAACGAACAAGAGCTTTCTCAGCCCTAAAAACATTAGCATAAACCTTTTCTAAAGAGTCACGCCCTTGATCACCATAACCGTAGCCAGTTGAACCATTGAGATGAAAATCAGATATATTATTATTCTGAAAAGCACGTAACACTTTATATTGATTCAAATCAACTTTTTCAACTATTTTTTCAAAATGAGGCTGACATAATTGATAGGCTTCCTCCATTATTTTTATAGTTTCTTTATGTATTTTATAATCACGCTCTAATTGCTCATAAAAAACTGACATTATTAATTTTAGCTCCTTTTATTAATCCTCAGTAATAATATGCTCTTTTAATTTGTTAATTAAAGCTTCCGGTAAATATGCAGAACATAATATTCCTCTTTCCGTATATTCTGTATTGGTAACGTTTCCCAACTCATGCACCGTATTCAAAAGGTTGGCTTGATCAAATGGCAATAGCATATTAACAATCTTTGATTGTTGAAAAACATTTTTTTCAATTAAACTTATAAGCTCTTTAATATTATTTTCATTAAATGCTGATATCGACAGAGACGGTTTATATTTAGATAATAGATTATTTGTTTCGATAGGATCATTTACTAGATCACTTTTATTAAAAACCATGATAGTTGGTTTTTCAAGGCTATCAAGCTCCTTTAAAACTTGATTAACGGATTCTATATGGGAAAAACAAGCGGAATTAGCACAATCAACTACATGTAATAGTAAATCTGCATATTTTATTTCTTCCAATGTGGCTCTAAATGCAGCAACAAGTTGATGTGGTAATTTATGAATAAATCCTACGGTATCTGTTAAAAGCACTTCTCCACTATTCAACTTTAGTTTTTTTGTTTTTGGATCAAGTGTTGCAAATAATTTATCTTCTGTCAAGACATTAGCTTGCGTAAGAATATTTAGAAGAGTTGATTTTCCTGCATTTGTATAACCTACCAAAGCAACAACCGGAACATTATTTTGACTTCTTTTCTGACGTAAAATGTTACGTTGCTTTTTTATTTCTTCAATTTTATTTTGAAGAACATCTATTTTCTTACGAATATGTCTTCTATCTGTTTCAAGCTTTGTCTCCCCCGGTCCTCTTGTCCCAATTCCCCCTCCAAGCCGTGATAGATTAGCCCTAGTCCCAATCAAACGAGGTAATATATAGTTAAGCTGGGCAAGCTCTACTTGAAGCTTTCCTTCCCTCGTATTTGCCCTATCTGCGAAAATTTGCAGAATTAAAGCAGTTCTATCAATAACACGGCATCCTATGCTTTCCTCCAAGTTATTTTGCTGTCTAGGAGAAAGCTCATTATCAAAGATCACCAATTCAATTGATTCTTGTTGAATATATAAAGCCAGTTCTTTAACCTTTCCCTTACCCAGATAAGTTGTAGAATTAATTTTTTCAATATTCATTATGATTTTATCTTTTACAATTGCCCCAGCTGTTTGAGCTAAAGCAAAAAGTTCTTCTAAAGACTCTTTCTCGGAAAGCAAAGCATTCTTTTGTCCTTTAAAACCAAACAGAAGAGTAATTTCTTCCTCAGTCTCAGTTTCAAATAAAGCTACAGACTTTTCTTTTTTATCAATTTCTCTAAGAATTTCTAGGAAGGGGAATTCTTCAATCTCCTCAATATTAAATGCTCTAGTTATCTGAACATCATTCTCTTCATCTTCAATAGAATGTAAAATAGCAATAGATATGCTCTTTACTAGTCCATCGCTAGTTCCTATGGCAACCATTGCATCCAATTTATATTCTCGAAGACTACATAAATCAAGTTCACTTAATACACTCGAACCACTTGGATGAGTATGAATACATCTAATACCTGCAAGCCTTTCAATACTACGTCTATTATGCTCTTTCTTTAATGGAGCAGTATTTTTATCTCCTAACATTATATCAATAATATTTCCATGTCTATCAATATAGACTGCTATCTCTCTTCCTATCTTATTGGTTATAGCGGCAAGATCAAGAGCAAGTTCAGGACTGACTATATAATTCTTAGGATATGAGGATTTTTCTAATACTTTTAATTGTTCCATAATCCCATTTTTCAAATTTGCTGTATCACCATATATTGCCAATGAATCGCCTCCAATTAATTGGATAAAATAGCAAAAATAAATTTAGTCACAAACGAATTATAACATAACATTTTGTGAAAAGGAATGAGTCTAAGGACTCATTCCTTTTCGTAGCCTATATCATTTTCTTTAAAAATTCCTAAAACCGCTCCACAAGATGAACATACAACGAAGTGCTCATTCCCCCCTGAATTTACCATTGTGTGATCCATAATTTGATAAAAATGATGCTGACATTTTGGACACGATCTAAGCATTATTGCAATTACCTTCTATTTTTTTATTATTATTTTCACTTTAGAATTAACGTTTAATTATTAAATTCAAATATATATTTCCCTAAAATAAATCTTTAAAACAAAAATTACCAACTAAAAGCATACTGTAATATTTTCGTAAGGATAAATAATTATGATAATGAAATAATAAGGTATGGGAGGTGATTATTTAATGAAAACGCATACTACAAGTTGGATTGTAACAGGCGTAGGTGCAGCTGTAACTGGAATTGGTTCCTTAATTCGTGGACCACTTGGTGCAGGAATAACAGGTTTTGGATTAGCACATGTGGTTCTTGGAACTTTAGATATGTTCAGACCATCAACTCGTTACTAAATTTTTTTTTACAGCAACCTTATTAATAATACCATCCCTGTTACTATAAAACCTGCTTTCATTTCAATAATGAAGGCAGGTTTTATAGTAAACTTTGACATAAAGAATAAATTAGTTGTATCATTCTATGTAAGTAATAATAATATTTAAGACCATATAAGATAAGAGGAGGTACTTCAACAAATGACAGCTATACAAAATAAAGGCGTAGATGAATCTCTATTTGAAGAAATAGTAACGCTAAATAAAGGTTTTGCATTCCACAATAATATAGACATATTTATTGTTTCTGTTGCACCTGGAGAGGTTGTAGTAGAAGCCCAAATTAATGAAAAGCACTTGAACACACAAAAATTAGCTCATGGGGGCGTAACTTTCTCAATTGCTGATACAGCTATGGGAATGTCTATAAAAAGCTTAAACATAGAAAGTGTTACTATTGAAGCTAATATCAATTATACCAAACCAGCATTTTTAGGAAACACTCTACGAGCGTATGGAAAAGTTCTATCCTCCAGCAGAAAAATATTAATAGCTCAAGCTGAAATAAAAAATGAAAAAGATGAACTAGTAGCAATTGCCAGAGGGACTTTCTACAAGAAATAAATAATATAAAGTTCAAACTATTTGACGGACATCATGCCATGTTATGAGAATCAACTCTTCTCTTGTTACATTAGATCTACTTACTAAACGAATTGCTTGTTGACGCATTGTTTTTTCAATAATATTTCTTATTAAACGAGCGTTGCCATTGTGTTTATGAGTCAATAAGTGATTATTTATAACTTTTTCTAATTCCTTTTTCGCTTCTTCTGTGAATTGATATTGTCTTGTATTAATCATTTGCTCGGCAATTTCCATCAATTCGTTTGTACTATAATCTGGGAAATCAATATGAATAGGGAAACGTGAACGAAGTCCGGGGTTAGATTCCATAAAATAAACCATCTCATCTTTATATCCTGCTAAAATTAAGATCAAATTGTCTTTATGATCTTCCATCGCTTTGACCATTGTATCTATGGCCTCTTTACCAAAATCTCTTTCTCCTCCTCTGGCAAGCGAATATGCTTCATCTATAAAAAGTACACCACCCAAAGCACGTTTTATTTGTTCACGAGTTTTTAATGCAGTGTGTCCTATGTACTCGCCCACCATATCAGCACGTTCCACTTCAATTACGTGTCCTTTTTTCAAAACACCCATTTCTTTTAATAACTGTCCAATAATACGGGCAACTGTCGTTTTTCCCGTTCCTGGGTTCCCTTTAAAAATCATATGAAGCACCATCGAATCGGCTCTGAGATTTTCTTTTTCTCTTTTTCGCTGAATTTCGATGTATGCTTGTAGCTCTAAAATTAGTTTTTTTACTTCGCTAAGACCTACCATAGTTTCAAGCTCCAGCAATACCTTTTCTGTTTTATTATTCTGTAAATCATCCTGCTCATTTGGTATATTTGTTTTTTCGATGCTTTTAAACATATGTAAATTCGATACATTATTAACTTGCGGAACTGATTTATTGATAACTATCTGCGGGGAATTATTTTCTTTTTGGGTATTAAATGATAATTTTATAGACATAACAATCACCACCTTGCATAGACTAATTCATCAATTACAAATTATGCAAGAATAATTGTTATGTGCTTGAAAAACATCCCTATGATAGATTTTCTTCTTTTATTTCTGGATTTAGCCTAATCGGTTTAAACGGTGATATTGTAGATATTGCATGTTTATATACTAGCTGTTGTTTGCCATCCATTTCAAGAATAACTGTAAAATTATCAAAGCCCTTAACGTAACCTCTTAGCTGAAAACCATTAACTAAAAAAATAGTTACAGAAATATTATCCTTTCTTACTGTATTCAAAAAAGAATCTTGAAGATTAATTTGTTGTTTATTCACTCTAATCCCTCCAATAAATCTATCAATTAAAATTACTTAAAGTCATTTAAAATCACTTAAACTTATTCGACATTTGAATCAATGTTCCTGCCAATAATAGTTAATATATCCAACAATAAATTTTCATCGCAGCTATTATACTTATCAACTTCAAACCAATTAATTCTTAAATCGCGTTTAAACCAGGTTAATTGGCGTTTAGCAAAATGTCTTGTATCTCTTTTTATAAGAGTAACCGCTTCTTCTAATGTATACTCCCCTTCCAAATGCCCTATTAATTGTTTATACCCTACCCCCTGCATTGAACAAAGTTTCGGAGAATATCCTTGCCCTAAAAGATTTTTAACTTCATCTAAAAGTCCATCCTCCATCATTTTATCTACTCTTTGTTCTATTCTTTGATAAAGTAAAGAACGTTCCATAGTAAGACCTATAAGTACAGTATTATACAAGCTACCGCTCTCATTTCTATTAATTATTGAGGTATTGTCTAATGTAGCATCTCTATTTTTTGAAATTTGTTTCCCTGTTGAATGAAAATATTCCAATGCTCTTGTTACTCGTTTTAAATCATTAGGATGTATTCTTTCTGCAGCTTTAGCATCAACATCACTAAGAATTTTATGAAGATATTCTTTTCCATGTTCCTCTGCTAATTTCAATAATTCTTGGCGATAAGGTTTATTACTTTCCTGTGTTAAATCTTTTTCCATGAATTTATAAGGATCTATTACCGAATGTATATATAAACCTGTCCCACCAACCAACATGGGTATCTTTCTTTTGTTGGTAATATATTGTATTCTTTCTCGTGCTAACTTTTGAAATTCTGCTACACTAAATGAATCATCAGGATTTTTAATATCAATAAGATAATGTGGGATCCCCTTAGCTTCTTCATGCTTTATTTTTGCTGTACCAATATCCATACCACGATAAACCTGCATAGAATCACCGGATATTATTTCGCCTCCTACTTTTTTGGCGATTTCAAGGGATATTCCAGTTTTACCTGTAGCTGTTGGTCCAAGAATTACTATTAATGGTTCCAAATTATTTACCTCATTCTTATATTTTTACCACTTTGTTGTTTTTCTAACTTACTATTATTAATATTTTTTCCATACACCATAAGCAAGATGACTGTATTTACCACCCATAATTTCTTTACATCCCAATCGTTCAAACTCTGAGCTTGAAGAAGACTCTTTTAATACTACACGGTATTTTGCTACTCGTAACGCTTCTTCTATAATTTCAATATTTAATGCTTGATGTTCTGCAAATGGTCGCATAGCATTGATAGAATTGGAACGATGAAAGCCTCTACGAAACATAGGATCAAAATACACAACATCAAAACTATTATCCGCTTGCTTTTCTAAAAAATTTTCATAACGAATATTAATTGCATTTATCCTAGGAAACAGTTCCTTAATATGAGTATTCTGACCTGCAAAATTATCCATGCCCCATTTCGTGATAAAAGCAATATATTTATTAGCCTCCAAACCAGTTACTTTCCCTTTGATTCCTACAGCAAAAGCACTAACAAGTGCATCAGCTGCCATTCCAAGCGTACAATCAAGTATATTGTAGTTTACTTTTAAATCCATTGCTTCAATCATCGAATCTATATTACCGTTTCTGAGTGCCTTCAACCGTGGAACTGCCATACTTGGGTGCCAAAACAATGTTGTCTCACCTTTAAGTATAACCTTCTCTTTTTCTACTACTAAAAGATAGTCTAATTCGTACATTTCTCTAATTTTATTTAAACTCATTTTTTTTCTTGTAATAAAAGGTATACCAAGTATTTCGGCATAATTCATAGCTTGTCTTGATATTAAAGAATCTTCAAGGGACGAAGTAACAGCAACCTGCAAAATATTGTACATCCTTCCTATCCAATTTGTAATCATTTTTATTATTATTCTTCATTAACTTTAATTAAATCCTCCGAAAAGCCTTAAGTATTTCTGGATAGGTAACTTTGAAAATTATAGGTCTACCATGAGGACAAGTCATAGCATTTTTAGTTTTACTCAAATCATCAATAAGCTTCTCCATCTCTTGTTGGGACATTTTCATCTTAGCTTTGATTGCACTTTTACATGATGTTAAAATTAAAAATTTCTTTTTTATATCCAAAATTTCTATACTACCCTTATTGTTAGCAAGCTGTTGTAACAACGAATAAAAGAAATCCTTAGGATCTTCATTTACACCTACAGGAACAGAACGCAAAAGATAGTTTCTGGGACCAAAAAGTTCTAATATTATGCCCATATCAGATATCGGCATAATATATTTTAAAGCTATCTCTTCTTCAAGTAAAGTAAGTTGAAGAGAAATCGGTTCTAAAAGTATCTGACTTTCCATCCTATTACTATTGTATTTTTCTAAAAGATTTTCATAGATAATTCTTTCATGAGCTACATGCTGATCTAATATATAAAGTCCTTGCTCACCTTCCGCTAAAATAAAGGTTTGAGCTAACTGACCTATAACTTTTAATGCTGGTATTGAAGTAATTTCACTTTCAATTAATTCTTGTCTATTTAAAACAACTTCATCCTTCTCTATTTCTTTTACTTCAGCTAAGCTTTCTTGTATTTTTGAGCTTAGTTGAGAAATGTTTGCACTATTTATAACAGGAGCAGTATCATCACTTACGTTTTTATTTTCGTTTTTATTTTTGTTTTGATTTTTGTTATTACTTTCAAGTGAGTTTTCAGAGTAATTGTTAGCTTTAATTGAAGTCCAATCATTAAACTCACGAAAAGCTTCTTGAACAATATTTGGTTTTGCCATAGAATCATTTTTTGTTTTAGACGGAGACGTGAATGCTACAGCTTTAATAATTTTCTCATCTTTAAAATGATATTGTGGAACAGCCTTGTTCCTAGATAAAATATCTTTAATAAGAGTAGTTAATTCCCTAACTAAAGTATCGTCCCTTAACCGAACCTCTAATTTATTAGGATGAACATTAACATCGATAGTTGATGGATCTAAATTTAATTCCAAAACACTTATCGGGAATCGTCCCTTCGGCAAGGTATTTTCATAAGCATATTCTAAAGCCTTCAATAACTCTTTAGAATATATTCTTCTTCCATTTATAAAGAAATCAATTCCTTTTCGATTTACTCGATGATATGTAGGTAATGTTATATAGCCCCTAATATTTCCGCTCGATAATTTACCATCAATTTCTACCAAGTATTCCTTAATATCATCGCCGTAATAATGTTCCAGTAAATCAGGGATTGTATTTATACCAATTGTATTCATGATTTCTTTGCCCTGTTGTATAAAGCAAAAGCTCACTTGTGGATTACTTAAGGAAAATTTTATAAGTAACTCATGTATTAATCCACTTTCATAGCCCTCTGAACGAAGAAATTTCTTTCGTGCAGGTGTATTAAAAAATAAATCTCTCACTTCAATAAGTGTACCTATAGATGTTCCCACTGGTTCATTATTAATAACCTTATTTCCCTCAATAATAATTTTTGTACCTGAATCAGCTTTGTTTTCTCTAGTTATTATGATAACCTTTGCTACTGATGTTACACTAGGCAATGCTTCACCACGAAAACCAAGGGTTTTTAATTTATTCAAATCATCTATCGAGCTAATCTTACACAGCGTTAAGCGTAAGAAAAAAGCCGAGGCAGCCAGGAAACGCAAATATTAATTCAGTATTACTTTTATGTGTCGGGAAACACGAACAACTAACCTT
>JAQUGH010000065.1 GCA_028684195.1 Clostridia bacterium
CACTCCGTCTCCATCCCAAATAGGAGTTTTGACCTGAGGAGGACGTACCCCATTCCATTTTGAATTTACACCCTGCTGGGTTGCGGCTTGAATTGCGGCGTCAATCCGTTGTTTTGTAGCAATGTCCGATTTGGGAAGCAAGATTGTCACGCTGTATTTTGGGTCTTGCACCGGTTGATGCGCATACGGTGTAAATAAATGTACATAGCTTAATCTTACTTGCCCGGTTGTTACCATAGTTTGGTTTTGTTGATTACTCATTTTCAATTCCTCCATTTTCGTTTTTAAATATTTCAGCAGGATCTATCTGCTTAATCGCTTCACGCTTATCACTAATTGGCGCAAGAGTAGGCTTTCCTGGCGGGGTATTCACATATTCTGCTAATAATTCTCTAAACCGTGCTTTACCCAACAACTTTTCAGTTGCAGCCAGTGTAAGTGGTTCTCTCGTATACAACATAGCTTTTTTAATGTCGTTTGCGATAAGGACCTTAAAAGCTTCATCTTGATCGGTAAATTGTCTTTTGCTTCTGCCCTCGACTGCTTTCCAATTAGGTATTTCAACACCTTTCAAGCATTCACTCAAGGCATATTCTTCTAAATCTTTTACCCATCCAGCAAGATTCTGCGCTCTTACTAGGATTTCTCCTACTTCATCATTTGAGATGAGAGGCGGTTTCATCATGTGACAATCTTCTAAAGCCGTATGAAATTCTGACCTTGCTCGGCATAAGGATTTTGCATGGCAAAAGCGGCAATGATCACCGGGTACAAATTCACCCTCGCCGTTAAACGCCTTTTGTGCTATTGGCTTAATACTTTCGCCCCATGCTAACAAATCATTAATTGATATTTCATATTCAGAAACAGTATCTTTACGAGGTTGTACTATGGCCATCTTTATAGTTTCAATCGGGTAAAGAATTGAATACGCCGTATAAGCTCCTAACGCGTACAGCTTCATTTGTGGATTTTCCTCCGCAGATACCGGGACGCCTTTACCATATTTAAAATCAATGACATGCAAGGTATTGCCGCCAATGATAATACAGTCACCAGTTCCAAAACCTTCAGGTGCGTATGTGCCATAATCAAGTTTTTTCTCTATTGCTATATAAGGTGGTGCATTAAAACCATGAACTATACTGGATACATAGTCTAAATATGTTTCTGTGTGGATTAGCATTTCAGCATCGTACAGCTTTCTATTTTGGAGCTTTTTGAGATTGCTAGAGAAGATTCGGGGACCCATCGGCTCAATGAATTGTTTCCTAAGTTTTAATTCCGCTATTTCATGTGCTAAGCCTCCCTCTTCGGCATACTCACTAATGACCTCCGGTATTGTTTCTTCTAACCTTGCTGATGGCGTACAATTTAGCCATCTGTGGGCTGATGAGGATCCTAATAGGGCATGCGCCCTATTAGCTAATGGTACTTTTATTTGGTCGGTCATATTTTCGCCCCCAACGCTCTAAGTTGGGTAACAAACGCGCCGTATTGCTCTTTGGGTAAAGCAGTTAAAGCTTGTACACCGAAAGCGGTAAGTAATCCGACAAGTTCAGTTCTCCGGCCAGAATCAACAAGTTGTGTAGCAGCTACCGCCAATTGCTCTATAGAGTAAGTTTGTGCTGTGGTAGGTATGGTGGGTGTTACAGGATTTTGAGGTATCGCTTGAGTAGGTGCCGCTGGGGTAGGTGTGGGTACAGTTAAAGTGGTGGGTACCTGCTGTACAGGAAGAACCTGCTTAGCTCCCACATCACAAGTCTTTATTTGATTATTTTGTTTGGTTTCTGCTACCCCCGAAACGGTAAGTAATGTTGCGGATAAAGCTGCAGCTATAGCCCGGATATCTGCTTCTAACTCAGGTGCATTAATATTGATGTTGATTGATATTGCCATTATCTGTTTCCTCCTTTTTTTTTCTCGCTGACGCGCAATGCGTGCCAAAGTATGAGCTATTTGTTTCAATTGTTATGGATCCTCGCTGACATTCGCCATCTTTTCCACAATGAACACAATCAGTACGATTGCAGAATATTTTAGTCAATTTTTATTTCTCCTTCCTTTATATTTATATTTTAAAATTTAGGCGGGCAGGATTCGAACCTGCACGACAATTTTTGCGGCATACCCCATGTTTGGGAAGGTAATTATCTACATGTCGTTTCCCGTGTATAGCGTCTACCAATTCCGCCACCGCCTAAAATTGTTATTTATTATCTTCAACTTGACAAGCTTTCAGCTTATCGTCAAATGCATGTTTTAGTGGCGTTAAAGCGTCTTGTAAGTTTGCGTACACATAAGCTTCCGTCATGCTTATATTGTCGCTAGTAATCGCTAGTAAAATTGCAGTATCCATATCTTTTAAGGCTCGCTTAACTCCTTTACTTAAACATGTAGTTTTGATTGGTGGTAAAGCTTCTTCAAAAAAAGCTTGCTTGACTTCTTTTCTTAAACCTTGTATACTAGTTGGTAAAACTGCTTCAAATTCAGGGTTTAATGCAATCCCCTTAGCAGCTTTACATTTGTCAATTGTGATACCTAATTGGCTACGTTTTGCATAGATATCTTTAACGTCACATTTTAGTTCTGCCGCAATTAGTCTATTGTTTTTCCCTTTAGCACAAAGTTCTTTAAGTTTTATTGTCTGTGATTCAGTCCATTTCATTTATTCACTACCCCTCCCATATCAACTCCACGCCCCTCTAATTCTTCTTTCCATAACCGCTTCGTTTCTTCCGAACAATGAGCCATAGCATCTTCCCATGTTGGATAGTGACCGTGTTTATTATAAAAGCTAAATTGATACATTAGGCTTTCCTTGTTATGGGGGTCGTTGGGTCCGTGTTTTACCCCACATTCAGGGCAAGTCCCGGGTGCAGTTGGCATAAGTACAAATGGTTTAAGATATTCTTTTTGTGTCAATTTCCATTCCTCCTATTTTCATGGTATAATTTAACTAGGTTACTTGCTTGTCCGGCTACGTTAGTGCTATAACGTTGCCGGCTTTTTTCTGTTCTAATTTTTGCTGCTGTTTTGAGATCTGCAGCTGTGATCTCTTTTCGTTTCCTTTCATAGATTTCTTGGCGTCTATTTTGTATCTGCTTGACCATCCCACTGGTGAGACAACTCGAAGCTTCAACCCCCATAATTAAGCCAAAAAGATACGTGTCATTCCACTCTAAGGCGTCTAAATTGTTAGCTTGTCTAAGCTCAATAAAACCACTAGCAAGGCAGTCAGTAATCTTTTTGTTGTATACACTCGACATATAACCCCTCCTTATTAGATAAGCCATAAGGCTATGTACATTATGAACAATCCCAATAGTATGGATATCGCTGTGAAAAATGACTTGATTGCATTTTTGAAGCTTGTCCATAGACTGTTTGTACGTCTTCTTTTGTTCTCCATTTTCTTTGCGAAATCGTTTATGACGTCAAACTCTGCCACTGTTATCATTCTGTCGTCCTTTAGTTTTTTTGCTCTGTAGCGGATTACATAACTACAATCTTCACCTTGTTTTAAGTTCTCAAGCAGCCCTTTTAAGTATTCTTTAGTAAAAGAACCTACATTCAATCCGTCAATAAATTTTATGATATCTACATTTTGACAGCGGTTTTTAACGATAGCCAACTTGTTCATCTCCTTTCACGCTATCCGCTTTAATTTCAAACGTTCGTAATATTGTGCTAGTGCTTGCTCATGTTCTTATCGCCCTCCTCGCTATATTTTCAATCCTTTTAATAGTTTCATCTATTTCCTCTTGCGTTCTCCCGGCATAAGCACCGTCATAAATTTTTATTTTTGTATTCCCTAACATAAATTCCTCAACAAGGTTACCGTCATCAATTTTATTGTTTTTCATATAAATCTCTCCCTTCTTAATAATTGTTGAGATAAACTATGCTAACTTTAGGTATGCTGTGCTTGTGTTAGGGTAGCTCTTCTTTCTAGCTAACTTGTTTTTCATATGTCACTGAATACTTTTTGCTTTTCCCTGTGCTATCTACAAATGTAATTACGTCAGGGTATCCATTGACTTCTATCCACTCTTTTACTTTTGCTATAACGCTTTTTGTGTACTGAAATGCGGTTCCTGAGTGACCATTCTTTTCAAAAGTAACGAGTTCTTTTTCTTCTTCATTAATGGTTAAACACTTTATAATTGCTCCTATTGCTTGTCCGTGTGGTTTCCCTTTTGTTGAATAAACCCCGATTGCATTGGCAATTGACATAAGGTCAAATAGTTCTCTATCTGCTTTCATTTCATCAATTGGAAGTTCCATTCCACTTTTACGGTAGATTTGTTTGAGTGCTATAGCTCTGTATTGAGGTTTTAGTCCTGCTTCCTCTAATACCGGTAAAATGATTTTTGCGGCTTCATTTAGGGCTGTCATGCTTTCGATTTCATCCGCTTTCTTGCGTAGCTCTTCTGGGTTAGCTTTGTTTGTTATGTAAGCACCAGTATCAACTACCGAAGGAACAACTTCATCAAAAATCCAGCTTTCAAATTTTTCTGCACCTGGTAATTCGGAATTTGCAATTAGTCGGTAAACATCACCTTTTTCAATTACGTTTACTTCAATATTCTTATCTGGATTTTGTGGATGAGGTATATAACATTTTGCTACCCACCTACAATGGTCTTTTATTGTTTTGCTTGAATTTAAGTATCCTAATGCTTTTGTAATATCCGAAGCAACAAACTTTAATTTTTCATCAACTTCTACTGTCCTTATCTCCCCAAATTGAGGATTGTTAAAAATCTGTAAATCGTTCATTTTTTTTCTTTCTCCTTTCTTTGATTTTCGTCAAAAATAGAAAGTATTTTTTCTGCAATATTTTTTGCCTTAGTAATTTGTTCATTAGGCAATTTGTCCAATCGTTCTGCACCAAGAGAATATCTAACAACAGTACTTATAGCTGCAATAACTTGATACTGTTCAGGTAATCCTAATGATGTCGTTTTTTTTAAAGTTTTCTTTTTGATTTCTTCCCACCAAAAATTTTTTGCTTGTTTTTTTGATTGCATTTCTTCAACTAGTTCCTTTTTTATTTGCTCTTTTAATATTTCTAACTCTTGACTTGTCATAGGTTTATGCACCCCCTCTCTACCGAGTAAATAATCCGTTGATACTTTGAAAAAATCAGCAAGTTTAATGAGAGTTTTATAGTCAGGGAAACTAAAACCAGTTTCATAATTAGAAATAGTTGTTTTTTTTAAGCCGATAATATTTGCAAGTTCTGTTTGTGTTAAGCCTTTCTCTGTTCTTAAATCTTTTAACCTATCCCCGAATTGCATAATAGTTAACCCTCCTTTCCTAATAAGTAATCAGTAGTTACTTGAAAGAAGTCAGCTAATTTGATGAGAGTTAAAAAATTTGGTTCATTATCTTCTGTTTCGTATTTTGTATAAGTTGATCGGTCTACTTTTAAGTAATCTGCCATTTCTTGTTGAGTTTTTTTTGTTTTGGGTTCTTAACTCTTTCAGCTTTTGACCGAATGACATAGTGGTTATTCCTCCTTTCTTTGATTTGAATTAATGTCATCTTCTGCAACATTTGACTCTTTTGTGAATGGTTTTTTGTTCCTTTTTGCAACTTCGCTGTTTAAAAAAATTTTGTCATCTTTCTCTTCCAATGCCTGTTTTATTTTTAATGCAACATTAAAAGAAGGACATTTATTTCCACGTTCAATATTAGTGTAAGTACTTCTTTTAATATTAATAATTTCGGCAAGTTGTTTTTGAGTTAAACTAAGTGCTAATCGACGATTTTTTAACGCTTCTCTCATTTTATCCCACCTTCCTTTTGTTCCTTTTGTTCCTTTTTGAAACTATAAATAAATTATAGTGTCTTTGTGAAACATTGTCAAGCGTATAATCAATAATTTGTTCATTTTGGACACGTTGTTAATTGTGATGTTTACTTTGGTAACGTTTAGGTGTAAAATATAAGCATATAATAATGGAGGTGAGTGTAATGAACTTTGGGCGAAAATTAAAAAAACTTAGAGAAAAAAAGGAAATTACACAACAAGAACTTGCAAACCTTTTAAAAGTAGGACGTTCAACCATTGCTGGCTATGAAACTAAGAACAAACAACCGGATTATGATAAGTTACAAAAACTCGCCAATTATTTTAATGTTTCTATAGATTATCTTATTGGCGAATCTGCCAGTAGTATTATTGAAGATAAACTTGAAGAACTTGAAATGACCTTAGAAGAACTTGCAAAAAAATCAGGTGTACCTTTAGCTTTTTTCAAAAATTTAGATGAGATTGTTCCTGATTTTGAAATAGATTTAGGCGAACAATGTTATACATATATAACTACTATTGCTTGGATTCTCGGCATACCATGCAGTAGGTTACGCCTTGCTTTTGCTCGTCAAGAAATACCTTCTAATCAGTACCCAAACTGTACTAGCACCGCTAAGGAAGATTTCAATCAACCCACCACACCAGAAGCTACTATAGAAAACGTAATTCATGATGACCCTGAATTGCTTTCGTTCTTTCAAGAGTTAAAAAAACGTGACGACCTCCAACTAATGTTCAAACAAACAAAAGACCTATCTCCTGATTCAATTAAACGAATAATAAGGTACGTTAAAATGGTTGAAGATGAAGAAAAAACATAAAACCCTATAATCATAAGGTTCTATGTTTAAAAACACAAAAGAAAGGAGATGAAATTGATGAGTAAAGAAGAAAAAATTTTTTCTATGATGGAAAAAATGTATCAAGAGTTAATGCTCGTAAAAAACGATATGGCTACAAAAGAAGAGTTAATGCTCGTAAAAAACGATATGGCCACAAAAGAAGACTTAATACTCGTAAAAGAGAATATGACCACAAAAGAAGAATTCCAAAAATTAAGTCAACAACTTACTCGCATTGAGAATAACCATGGTGAGAAACTTAGTGCTCTTTTGGATGGGTATAAGCAAAATTCAGAAAGACTAGACAGGATTGAAAACAAAGTAACCAAGCATGAAGAAGTTATTTTAAAACAAATCAGATAATATCCTTTCAAAACACTAAAGAAAGGAGTGAAAAAATGAAAGCGTTTTTAAAAAAGGTAGTGAAAATAAATATAGCTATATTTTTATATATTGGAACTATATGTTGTTTTATATCCACGATTAGTATCATTTTATCAAAAGAATCCATATTTGCTGTTTTGATTATGATTTTTTTTACTTATACATTTTGGTTATTTGCTACTTCACTTACGAGAAATATTAAAAATTCAGAAAGTAATGCTACGATCAACCAACAAAACATTATAAAGGAAAATACTAATGGGGAACATTATATTAATCCCCCTCCAGAAGCATTAGGAAGCGCAGCAAAATACTTTAATACGGATAGAATCTTAAACTTATTAAGAATATTGGAAGATTGTAAGTATCTAGTTATGACTTCGGAAAATATTGATACAGTTATAGACAGATTGAATTTGGGAATTCAACACGCATACACTATAAAACAGTTGGAACAAAATGGGCTTTATAACGGTACCCCTACTTCTAACGACTATTTAAATATATTTTTAGAACAAAAAGAATCTATAATTAATAGATGTCTCAATAGGGCTTATAAGGATATGTTAAATAAATCTTCTGAATTAAAAACGGAGAGAGGAAAATATAATAGGTATAAAAAATTTATTGAACAACTCCATAAATATGATGAAGAATACGCTTACACTATAAACGAAGAATATGTAAAACAAATAGAAGAGGACTTGAATAATTTTATTATGGGTTATGCGTTAAAATATACTACTTTAGATAAACCAAAAACCTAATTAAAGAAAGGAGTGAAAAAATGCAGTATTGCATTTATTTGAGAAAATCACGTGCTGACATGGAAGCAGAAGCAAGGGGTGAAGGAGAAACTCTTGCAAGGCACGAGAAAATTCTAACGGATTTAACCCATAAAATGAATATTTATATTAGTAATGAAGCAATTTATAAAGAGATCGTATCTGGTGAAACAATCGCTTCTCGCCCTGTTATGCAACAACTATTATCCGAAGTTGAAAAGGGGGTGTGGAACGGTGTATTTGTCGTTGAAGTTGAACGTTTAGCTCGTGGTGATACTGTAGACCAAGGAATAGTAGCGCAAACCTTTAAATACTCAAGCACAAAAATTATAACCCCTATGAAAACTTATGATCCGGATAACGAGTTTGACGAAGAATACTTTGAGTTTGGACTATTCATGAGTCGAAGAGAATACAAAACCATCAACCGCAGATTAGAATCTGGACGAATTAGCTCAACCAAAGAAGGAAAGTATGTAGGAAATATTCCACCCTACGGTTATATCCGCAAAAAATTAGAAAAGGAAAAGGGGTATACGCTAACTCCACACCCTGAACAAGCTCCGGTAGTTAAATCAATATTTGAATGGTACACTAAAGGTGAATTGCAACCAAATGGTACCTATAAAAGACTTGGGGTAAGCTTGATTGCTAGAAAACTAAATGATCTAAGAATACCAACTATAAAGGGTGGCGATTGGGTCGTATCAACCATTAGAGGTATACTTAGTAATCCAGTTTACATTGGGAAAATTCGCCGAGGTTTTCGCCCTCAAGTAAAAAAAATGGTAAGTGGTAAAATGACTAAACAACGCCCCCGAGCAAATAAAGATACTTGGATTTTAGTTAAAGGATTACACGAAGCAATTATTGATGAAGAAACCTTTGATTTAGCACAAAAATTCTTATCGCTGAATCTATCTACCCCCGCGCCTAGTCAATTGGGTGTGAAAAATCCGCTTGCAGGATTGATTGTTTGCGGCGTATGCGGTAGGAAAATGGTTAGAAGACCCTATAATAGCCGTACGCAATCCGATACTTTAATGTGTGCTGTTACCTCTTGCAATAACGTAAGCTCTAGATTATCTTTGGTTGAGGACAAGCTGTTACAAGTTCTAGAAGCGTGGTTAAATGAATATAAATTAAATATAAAAGCTGAAAGCAATAATGAACAACAGGACTATTTAGAAATAGACCTAATAAAAAAATCTATGGAGCAACTAGATAAAGAAATTGCAACTTTGGAGAAACAATCAGACAATCTACACGATCTATTAGAGCAAGGAGTATATACCAAGGAAACATTTTTTAAGAGGTCAAATGTTTTAAATGAAAAAAGTATTGCCGCTGTAAATAATAAAATAGAGTTGGAGAAACGCCTAAAAGATATATCTAATAAAAGAGAAGCTATAAAAATAATTATTCCTAAAGTAGAAAAGACTATTGAGGTATATCACTACTTAGATACCCCTGCTGAAAAAAACGAATTGCTAAAAGAGATATTAGAAAAAGTAACATACAACAAAACGATTGACGGAAGATGTAAGAAATGGCGTGATCATCCCGATGATTTCGAGCTTATCTTGTATCCTAAATTACCAAAATGATTTTATGTGTACCCAATTGATAACACGGTGGAACACATTCCTCGGTGCCTATGTCATTCAAAGTAGCCTTTGCTTGGTCGGTGGGCATCGTATATCTCTGATTTAGATACCGCAAAGAAGCCCCCAACTCACCATCCGGTCCACCATATTGAGTAACTATCCACTTGGCTAACGGTACATTATTTCCTGAAACATTTACAGGATATTGTAGTTTTTTTTCATATAGCCACATATATATCCCTCCCTCCTACATTTCCCATGGCCAGGGACTATCTACCCATCGCCACGTTTTGCCTATGTTAGACCCAAATCCAAAATTTAATAAAGGTCCATATCGCTGTTCATACATTTTTTTAACTTTGCATATTTCCATATTTACACGTTTGAATTGTTCTACTGCCCTCAAATCATTAAAATGAGTATTTAAATATAAATTTAAATCAAGTGCAGTAAACTCCAGCTCCTGAATCTTTTTTAATGCGTTAGAATTTTCGTTATCAACAGCCATAAGGAACACCTCCCTCGGGAAAATATGTGTAACATGGTTCTCGTCCTTCACATGGTCCATAACTTCCTTGAGGTTGAACTAATTCGGGAAATATAGTTCCCTTACACAATGCCTCATCCGTACTATAAATCACATTATAATACTGACATGGCACGTAGGCATGTGCCAGCCTAGGCACTTTTGATATATTTTTATTTGCTTTATTGCTCTCCAAATAACCTTGATTGGGATAAACTTTAAATGTAAAGTTTTTCAAATTAATTCCTCCTTTTTAGGAATATACTCTATTCTATGTAATTAGATTTATATTGTCCCACAAAAAATGAACCTCATATATATGAGGTTCATTTCGGTTTGCTGAAATTTGTTTTTCATTAAACTAATTTCACAAAATCATTCAATGACTCCAGCTGTGCGATCATTTCTTCCATAGAGGCAGCAATCTCTTGGGTTGAAGAAGACTGCTCTTCACTTATTGCGCTAGCATCTATAATCTCTGTATTAATATCCCCTACTGCATTTTCTATTTCACCTAAAATCAAATTAACCTGTTTTGCCGATGTATTACTTTCTGCAGAAAGACTTCGAATTTCATCCGCAACAACCGCAAATCCCCTCCCCTGCTCGCCTGCTCTGGCCGCTTCAATAGCTGCATTTAATCCTAATAATTTGGTTTGTCCCGCTATTTCACGGATCATCTCAATGATTTCGTCTGTTTTCTTAACATTTTCCTTTGTTTCTTTAGACGAATTTGATAATTTCTGAACAATTTGTGCTAAATTTTCAGCTCCCGACGCTATTTCCTGAATACTACTGTTAACCTGCTCAAAGGCAGAACTGAATTGTTCAATAACATCTTGTAACTTATTCTGATTTTCTTTACTTACGCCTACTCCAACTACTCCAATAACATTATCTTCCTCGTCAAAGATTGGAATGGTTATTGCCTTATATGCAACCCCATAAACCTCTTTGGGCACCTCTAGTATTTCTTTCTTTCTTTCTTTGATAGCAATTTCCGCGGAACTCCCGTTTTGGATTATATCCCCTTTTTTTAGATCAATCTCAAAACTATCTGCGGGTTCAAACGCAATTGTTTTTTCTGTATTTGTAATAAAAACAAATACATCTTGTGGGAATAATTCTTTTATAAATGGCGCTGCCTTCTTAAAAGCTTCCAATGTTTCTATTCCAATAATTTTTTTCATAATTTTCCCTCCTATACATTTTGAAAATTACTTGTTTAGCTCTTCAACATTAAGCATCAGCAAAAGTCTTTCCTTTAGCTTTGCAATCCCCATTAAAAATTGATGGTTTATCGAAACACCTACATTTTCCATGCGCACAATTTTATCAGTGGGGATAAGTAATATTTCATCTACATCATCAACAACTATTCCTAGCTTCTTATTATTGTTTTCAACAATCATGACCTTTGACTCCACACAGTCCGAAAACTTACCCAGAAATTTATATTTAAGATCTAAAATTGGAATAATACACCCTCTCAAGTTAATAACCCCTAATTTGCAACTGTCAGTCCCTGGTACCTTTTTAAATTGAGGCATTCTGATAATCTCTTGAACATTTCTAATATCTAAACCATACTCTTCCTTTTCTAAAGTAAATACTACAATTTGTACTTCATTTACTGCATTAAGCGACATATGTTCACCCCCTCTCCTAACTATATGTTTTTTTCCTAATACGCATATTTGAATATTAAATTAATGCAATAATCGTGCCAAAAAGAGTACGCTATTATATAATAATTTGATTTTAGTTGAAGCATTGCACACTAGTAACACTTGCGAACTTATTCGTTAGTAAGTACTGTGTGCAACGCTAAAAACGGTTAGCTATTCGGATAAAGTAAAGATTTAAGACATTTGTTCTTTATTTTTATGTAATAAATAGTGTCCCCTTTGGGACATAATGTGTACTATTTTGCATTACTCGCTATTGATTTTACTTAAACGATTATAAAGAACATGACGTGTAATTCCTAAATAGCGAGCAGTCTTGGCAACATTTCTGTTGTTTTTTTTAAAAGCTACTTTTATCACATTATTTATATAGTTTTCTAAAGAAAAACCTTCTTCAGGCAAACCCTGTTTACCAAAATCAAAACTCAATTGTTTTTCTTCATTTAATTTCTCTCCCTCCTCATTGCTATTAAACAATTCTTTCAAATGATAAAATTTTACTTCGTTATCACAAAACATAGAAGTAACCCAGTCTAAGACGTTTTTTAATTCCCGAACATTACCCGGCCAATGGTACTCTACCATAAATCTCTTTGCTTCCCTACTAATT
>JAQUGH010000214.1 GCA_028684195.1 Clostridia bacterium
ATAATATTTATCCAAATACCTACTTGAAGATATCTTTTGTAAAAAAGTGCATGTACATTCAAATGCAGTTTTATGACAACTATATTACCTTGTTCCTCTTGAATGAGTGTCTTTTTCTGGAGTCATAGGTTCTGTACCAATTGTTTTATCATTGCTATTAATCTGTATTTATAACATTATTCGTCCCAATATCTAGTGAAACAAGATATAGCAAAACAGGAGCAATATAAAGCATAGATGTTGCTGCGGCTACTATTCCAGAATCGTTGACAATTAGTATAACAAAGCTACCGAAAAGACCTGCATAAAAACCAGCTTTAAGGAAAGTATATTTGTTAAAAATTTTTTCAATTAACCCAGGAGGTTTGTTGAAAATAAGAACTAAGGATACGAAGAAAGTCAAAAATACTTTGCTCCATAGGGAATAACGCATAAGTTTTATATTCATAGATATTTTTCTTTCAAGTATGGGATAGAGTGCGTCAATCCCTTGAACCTGTAATAAGTGGGCTGTTTGACCAATATGGGATTGCATATTAACCGGTCTTTGAAGGTCAAAATAAAAAAGAAAAATCAAAAAAGCCAAAGCTATGAGTGATATTTTACATATAGATTGAAAAGAAAATCTTTTCTTAAGTAATAAAGAATATAGGAGCAAATAAGTAACCGAAAAAGTGATAGCTCCCCCTACATTAGTACCCAATTGAGGTGTGGCAACAATGAATACAATGATAATTAATAAAAAGCCTAAAGCAGGGAAAAGTTGTTTTACCATAATACAACCATTTTTTTTCTGGAGAATTTCTAGAAACAGAGTAAACCCCATTACGCTTGAACCAAGCAAAACGCCTAGATATTCATTACCTAAACCATAATATCGTGAGCCGCTTATGGGATCGTACCCCAAAAGGGAGCTTTTCATTAGAGGAGAACCCAAGATAAGGTCAAAAATAATAAATAAAGAAGTAACCAAATAAATAAAAGTCAGACCATGTAAGGTTGTTGTTACTTTTTTAAGAAATATCAAAGTGGCAAGCGTAGTCCCAAAAAATAATAGAAAAATCAATGCTACTTGTTTAATATCTAGTAACGGCAAGAGCAGAAAAAACAAGGGTACTGATGTTAAGGAAAGTAAAAAATCACTAACCAAGGGCAGAAATTTATTAGATGTTATTATAAAGAACAAATTCAAAAGAACCAAGATAATAAGGGAAAGGACATATGATTTGATAATGAAAGGACGTTGACTATAGTTTCTAACGAAAGTATCTAGTTGTTTTTCTAAGTATATTAGTGAGCTATTATGAGGTTTAATTGTGATTGGTGAACATCGAAACAGGGTTTGATGGTTTGTCCCTAAAATATTTGATATGCTAGGGGCAATGTCAAGATTGGTTAAGATGCCTTCCCTTTTGGTACTTGATGAATATAGTAATCCTTTGGATTCATTTTTCCCAGTGTAGTATATTGTAGGTGTTAGGGAATTGCCCTTTAATAAATCTTCTTTAGCTGGGAATGGTGTTACAAGAAATAGAGGAATGTTTTTTTCTTGACAATAGTTTATTAACACTCCTAAAAAATCATCCATTTCTTTTAATAGTTTATCTCGATTAGTTTTATATACTTGTTGAGAAAGATTGCTATAAAGCGAATCCAGTCGAGCCAAGTCTCCCAGATCCATAAAAACAAGTCTGGTATTCTCGTCAAAAAAGTGAGCGGCTTCTTCTATAAAGAATGGATAATTGGTTGTATATATAGTAGGTGAATAATTGCTAATAATGTAGGTGCTTTCTCCAACAAATCCTTGTTTGATTGTTCCGGCTTTGTCCATGGCAATCAAAACACCTGGTCTCATAATATTTCCAGGCAAGTCTTGGTTTCCAATAAAAGAAAAGGAGATATTGTTTTCTTTTAAACGGTGACCCAAAAGACCCGGTGTCACCTCTGTAGTATTTGTGTTGCAGATTAAATTCAAATATGGAACTAGAATTTCGTTACTCTTAGGGAAGTTCCCTGTATAGCGTTCATATAGTTTCTGTGCTTCAATCTTGTTATATGTTTCATTTGTTTGCAATCCAAAAGCGGCTGATTCTGGGCAGGAAGCTCTAATGCCTGTAGAAATAGATAAATAGGCGGAAGAAATTTTTCTTGCACCATCGTTTCGAGTGTTCATAAGTCCTATAGCACTTGCTTGGGAGAGATGAGTAAGATTTGGAAAACGAGATAAATCATTTAAAGAAAGTCCTGGAATTAGTACGGTAATAAGCCGGGAAGAAGAAATATTCATTTCTTGAGCATTTAATTTTTGAGGGGTAATAAAAGAAACGGAAATAAAAGTAAAAGTAATAAAAGCCAAAAAGCAAATTACTGTATTAATGAAAGCTTTATATATCCTCAATGGGAGTTACCTCCTATAAATATGACCAAAGTTAAAAAAACAAGATAGAATAAGTCGACTTCAATTAAAATTCGAGGTTTCAATTTACGATTATAGTGGATATTACAATAAATAGTGCTAGAAGATAAGAGGGCAAGAATACCGCTTGCCAAAGCAAGAGAGGAAAGTTTTCCGGATGTTATAATTATGCAGAACGCAGGGATAACAGAGCTTTGAAAGACCATGGCTCCTGTTATATTACCCAAAGGGTATTCTTATTATTTTTCATCCAGATAACGTTGTTGAATATGTCAGCACCGCTAAGAATGACTGTAAGGTATATAGTTATTCCGGTTAGTCCCATTGTTAAATTGTTAATAGTATTAAATAGAGGAAAAGGTTAATTAAATATAGTATTATTAGAGTAATAAGGGCAAGGAGAAAAATCATGAATTATGTAGTGTATGAATCTCGTAAAGAAAGAAGAATTAGGGAAGGGAAGAAAAAACTAGAAATTTTAGCTAT
>JAQUGH010000066.1 GCA_028684195.1 Clostridia bacterium
AATAAATAAATACTAAATACAAGCGATACAGAAGGAGTTGCAACTGTAATACATGCCCATTTTATATCTGCAAACCATATAACCAACTCACTCAATAAGAACATTATAAAACCCGCTGCTAAAAAAGGGTTTTGCTAAAAAAGTCAAGAACCACACAAGTAAGACACCAATAAAGGCAAGTACAGTAACAGTACCACACACTAATACAGCAATTACATTTACAATAGGAGAAATTAACGATATTTGATTAAAATGATACGCAGAAAGTGGAATACTTGTAATTTGAGCCGCCAAAGTAGGTGATAATATTTTTCCAAATCCTTTTTTCTCAAACCATGGTGTAAAATATACCATTCCTGCAGTTACTAGAAATGAAAGTTGAAAACTAGCTTGAAAAAGCTCACCGGGATATAAAATAAGTATAATAAGTGCCGCTACACCCAAAGAATTATAGATGTCATACTTTTTCGCTGATGTTAAAGCAATTAACCCTAAGAATGCCATTAAAGAAGCTCTTATTATAGATGAACTCCAACCCACTAAAAAATAATACCCTATCAATACCACAGCACCTAAAAAAAAGCGTATATAAGGAGCTGGATTGAAAAAGGAAAGCAAAAACCATACTATTCCTAAAACAAGGGCTACATTATATCCTGATACTGCAAAAAGGTGAATAATACCAGCTCTCTTATACGCGTCCCACTCATCCTCTTCAACAAGACTAACATCACCAAAAAGAATTCCCAGTAAAAGTCCCCTCTCCCTTTGTGGTAATATTTTATTTAAATATTTTACTACCTTCTCTCTTCCTACTGCCGCTAAAGACTTTATGCCTTGCCCTTTTTTAATAGTCTGAACATTTCCCTTTTTGCAGTCTACTATATAAAAGATTTCCTGATTAGCCAAATATTCTTTGTAATTGAATTCCCCAGGATTACGGGAACCTATCGGCACACTAAGCTTACCAGTAAACTTTATCCTATCACCAGCGGATAAATGTTCCTCCTTTTCATTACAACATTTGAGTAAGATTCTATTTATACAAGAAAGCTCCTTATTCTCCGTACTAATATCATTTATAGATGCTATCAGTGATACTCCATATTGACTCTCTTTTGGATAAGAGCTGATAATCCCCTCTCCATTTACGGTCAGCCCCTCATCATTAATGTAAATGTTTTGTGGGTATCTGCTTAAGCTATACCAAAACGCACCCGTAAACACTAAACACACGGATAACACAAATGGTATTAAAACCTTTTTATAATATATTGCTATAAACAATACCAACAAAGCTATTCCCACTAATGCTAACCATATTACAGTGCATATATCCATTACTCGTGCTATTATTATTCCTATTGAAAAAAACAAACTCAATAATACTGCCGGTCTCATCATTTTCAAGATCCTTTATCACTCTACAGTAATTTTATCCTTCAATTTATCGAAGGTCGCTGTCCCAATTCCAGATACATTAGTAATATCTTGGATATCATAAAAAACGCCCTTGATCTCTCGATATTCAATAATTCTTTTTGCTATAGCAGGACCAATACCAGGTAAACTTATAAGTAATGCTTGATCAGCAGTATTAATATTTATTTTGTTACTATTTTGTGCAACATCACCTAATTTTGATGACGGAACCGCACTTCCATATGTCTCCGCCGGACTTTCTCCTTCCCCTTTTTGGGGTACATCAATCTGTCTACCATCTATTAAAAGCATAGCCATATTTAATCTGTCCAAATCGGCTTCTTCCAATGGTATTGCAAGTTGCACAGCATCATTAACTCTGCTCCCCTCTTCTAAGTTATATACACCCGGCTTTTCTACTGCACCAATTACATGCACTGTTAATTCTTTTTCTTCAATTTCTGTCTTTATCTCTGGTGCTTCTATATATAAATCTGCTGTTACATCTATCTCATCTGCACCTATACCTTCAAGACGCATTTCGTAATATTTTACTCCACCTGAAAAAATTAAAATACATAAAAATGCCCCAATAATTATTTGTGCTTTCAAAGATATTTTATCCATCTCAAACCCACCCTAACTTTTCTTTCTCATTTTTACCATATTTCGTTATTTGTTTTGTAAATCCTTCAAAGTTAGGGATTTTTATATTTTATTTACACTATTTCTTGCTTGATTTTTTTAAGCTCTTCTATCTCATTTGAAGAAAACAAATCTTGTAAACTAAGTATAATCAATAAACGCTTATCCCTCTTACCTATTCCGATTATATATTTATTAGCAAGCACTATATCAGGTGGAGCTTCTATATCCTTTTCATTAATACGTAATACTTCCGATACTTCATCAACAATTATTCCTATATATTGCTCGTCCTTTGCTATAATAATTATCTTCTGCTCACTATTTTCTGTAACTACAAATTCCTGCCCAAATTTACTAGCTAAATTTATTATTGGCACTACTTTCCCTCTTAAATTAATAATACCATCTACAAATGCTGACGTTTCAGGTATCTTTGTAGCACCTGCATATTTAATGATTTCTCGCACTTCAAATATGGATACAGCATATTCTTCCAAACCCAATTTAAAAATAACCAACTGTTTTTCACTCATTAAACGACACCTCCACTAATATTTCTTTCTATTTTACTATACTATACTACATTTGTTTATATTATATCTTTATTTTATGTATTGACGTCATATCCCTTTAAGTATACTATATGAATGATTACTCACTCAGGAGGTTTCTATGTCAAAAAAAGATATGATTAAGGATGCATCTATAAAACTCATTGCTAGAGATGGCTATTTTAACGCGACAACAGATAAAATTTCCAAAGAAGCCAGCGTTGCGGTAGGTACAATTTATAACTATTTTTCCAGTAAAGAAGAAATCTTAAATTACATATTTGATACTGAACTTCAAAAAAGATACGATTTTTATAACAACATGAAAAATTGGCACATGGACTGGTTTCTGAAAATTAACGGGATATTAAATTTTCATCTCCAAGAAATGCGGAAAGAACCGGATATATCCAAAATAATTCTTTCTGAAAAAATAAACGCACATCGTTATAATATGAGTTCATTAATTAAATTCTCTCAACTCTCCCTTATTATCTCTGATATTTTACAACAAGGAATAAATGAAGAAAAAATACGTTCCTGCGATGTTAAAATAATATCCTTGATTATCTCTGGCTTTTTAGATGCAATCACCTACGAATTTGCAACAACAGATGATTTTGATAACATCGAATATGCTATTGATGAATTTTGTACCCTTTTAAAAAATGGACTCGTCACTTTATAACATTGAACTTATGAAAATATTAGTTCAATATTTCCATAAGTTCAAGCGGTCTCTTAATAAGTAACTTCGCACCATTAGTCAAAATTTCTTCTGCTTCTCTAAAGCCCCACAAAACCCCTACAGGATACATCCCTGCTGAAACAGCCGTCTTCATATCTGTACTAGTATCGCCAAGATATAAACAATCCTGTGGTGACACCTTCAGCGTCTGTGCAATTTCTATTGCTCCTTGTGGATCTGGCTTTTTAGGAATACCCTTACTTTCACGTTCACCAAAAACAAGCTCAAAATAACTCGGGAAAAATTTATTTATTATAATTTTAGTAAACTCATCAGGTTTATTGGATAATACTGCTAATTTTAAATCTTTTTCTTTCAAGGCAATAAGTAATTCTGGTATTCCTTGATAAGGCTTAGTATTATCAGCCCAATGTTTTCCGTATTCTTCTATAACACATGCTAAGCACTCTTTAATAAGCTTCTTATTGGCTTTTTTTTGTAACATAGCCCTCACAACAAGATTGTACATACCATCACCAACAAAATACTTGTATTTTTCTACATCCTGACTAGGAAAACCATATTTTTCAAGTGCAAGATTTGTAGAATTAGCTAAATCCTCAATAGAATCTAATAAAGTACCATCCAAATCAAAAACTACAGCTTTATATTCCATTTTTTACTCCTTTCTATCATAATATTGTTAATTGTTTTTCTCCATTTTAACATATATTTTATTATTACGATATAGACACAGGGGGACGGTTCTTCTGTGTCGTTTTTCTCGAGACTTGATATTTGAAAATTTCTTTTCAACTAACCAACTAAAAGGAGACAAGGGAACCGTCCCCCTGTCTCCTCTAATCAACTGTTTTCACCTTAGTACTATGTTTACAAGCTTACCTGGTACAGTAATTACTTTTATTATCGTTTTCCCTTCAACAATAGCACATGCTTTTTCTGTTTCCAACGCCACTTTCTCAAGTTCTTCACGACTTATTTTAGCAGGTACAGTAAGACGTTCTCTAACCTTACCATTAATTTGAAGAACTATCTCAATTTCCTCAGTCTTTAACGCTTGTTCATCGTACTTAGGCCAAGATTGGAGATAAACACTTTCCTTATAACCTACAGCATCCCAAAGCTCTTCACTTAGGTGAGGAGTAAAAGGTGCGAGCAAAACAATCAGACTATCAATCGCTTCCTTAATTAAAACTTTATTTTGTTTTTCTTTTCCTATGTAATGAGAAAGCCCATTTACCAATTCCATAATCGAACTTATTGCTGTATTAAAATTAAAGCGAAGCTCAATATCCTCTGTCACCTTTTTAATAGTAGAATGCAGCAAACGACGTAAATCTTTCTCATCTACTGTGAATTCATTATTACTAAGTTCCTGACTTTCTTTATTTTCAATATAGTTGTAAACAAGACGCCAAACTCGATTAATAAATCTATACGAGCCCTCAACACCTTGATCATTCCATTCTAAATCTCTTTCAGGTGGAGCGGCAAAAAGTATAAAGAGCCGTGCCGTATCCGCTCCATATTTTTCAATAATTTCTTCAGGGCTAACTACATTCCCTTTAGATTTAGACATTTTTGTTCCATCCTTAAGAACCATCCCTTGAGTAAGTAATTTTTTAAATGGTTCTCTAATATCTACAAGCCCAAAATCAGCCAAAGCTTTTACAAAGAAACGTGCATACATCAAATGCAAAATAGCATGTTCTACTCCACCAATGTATTGGTCAACATTCATCCAATATTTAACATTATCCTTATTAAAAGCTTCCTCACTATTTTGAGGATCCGTATACCTCAAAAAATACCAAGAAGAACAAACAAAAGTATCCATTGTATCAGTTTCTCTTCTGGCTGGACCACCACATTGAGGACACTTAGTGTTACTAAACTCAGGAATATAGTTTAAAGGCGACTCCCCTGTTGGACGAAATTCAACATCAAGTGGCAACATAACGGGAAGCTCTTCCTCTGGTACTGCAACAGCACCACATTTATCACAATAAACAATAGGAATAGGCGCACCCCAATATCTCTGACGAGATATTAGCCAATCTCTTAAACGATAATTAACCATAACTTTACCGGCACCAATTTCCTCTAAATACTTTGCTATCTTGGGCATTCCTTCCTTATTGGACAATCCATTAAAAGAGCCAGAATTAACCATTATCCCTTCTGCATCATAAGCTGTGGTCATATCCTCTACATTTACCTCTTTATCTGCTGGTTTAATCACAATCCGTATCGGAAGATTATATTTCTTAGCGAACATAAAATCTCTTTCATCGTGAGCAGGAACACCCATAACTGCCCCTGTTCCATATTCATAAAGTACATAATTAGCTACCCAAACAGGCACTTTTTCCTTATTAATAGGATTAATAACATATGCTCCAGTGAAAATACCTTCCTTTTCTGTTTCTGCCGAAGTACGAGCTATTTCCGTCATTTGCTGAACCTTTTTCACAAAATCACGAACAGATTTTTCAAAAGAAGTCCCAGCAATCAACTTTTCCACCATGGGATGTTCAGGAGCTAAAACCATATATGATACCCCAAATAATGTATCTGGACGAGTTGTATAAACAGGTATTTTTTCTCCCGTCTTTTCTACATCAAATTGCACTTCTGCCCCTTCACTTCTACCTATCCAGTTTTTTTGCATAGTTTTTACCTTATCAGGCCAACCTGGAATATCAACAAGACTATCTAAAAGCTCTTGCGCATAATCTGTGATACGAAAATACCATTGATCTAACGCTTTTTTCTCAACTAAAGACTCGCAACGCTCACATGCTCCATCAGTAACCTGCTCATTAGCCAAAACAGTAGCACAACTCGGGCACCAATTGACATAACCTTTTTTCTTATAAGCTAAACCATGCTTATATAACTGTAGAAAAATCCACTGTGTCCACTTATAATAATCAGGTTTACAAGTAGCCACTTCCCTATCCCAATCATAGCTTATTCCCATAGACTTCAATTGATTCTTCATATTATTAATATTGTCCATTGTCCATTTAGCAGGAGGAATATCATTTTTTATTGCCGCATTTTCCGCAGGAAGTCCAAAAGAATCCCATCCCATAGGATGAAGAACATTATAACCTTTCATAGACTTAAATCTTGCAATTACATCCCCAATTGAATAATTCCTAACATGACCCATGTGAAGATTCCCTGAAGGATAAGGAAACATTTCCAAGCAATAATATTTTTTCTTTTCTGGATCCTCCACAACCCTATACAAATTATCTTTTTCCCATCTGTCTTGCCATTTCTTTTCCAACTCTTTAAAATCATATTTTTCCTGCACTATTTATTCCTCCTTAATTATACAACATTTTTTATGTATAACTACAATTATAAATCCAACTATAGATATAAAAAAGCCCCCCATCCCCAACCAAGGGACGAGAAGTCATTCTCGTGGTACCACCCTTATTGATGCCTACAGCTAAATATTCACTGCAAAACTGTAGATCATCCACTCTATGACTGATAACGGGTTTTTCCCCCGATAAGGACTAATTCGCCTTATCCTCTTTTACTCAAGGACGAGTTCAACCAGTAAATTATACTGTTTCTCACCTGCCAACAGTTCTCTGAAATATCTACAAGTTTACTATTTCCCCTAATCGTACAACTTGACACTTTCTATATAACAATAGTCAAACAATAGTTTAACTATTGTTTAGCAGTCGTTCAGCAATAGTTTAACCATTGTCTTTCCTTTCCAACTGACCAACCGTCCAACTATCTAACCAACTAACTAACAAATGAAATTATATATAATATTTTATCAGAAGTCAATTATACAAATAAAAACTACAACAACCTTTATGGAAATTTATTAACCGTGTCTTTGCCCTAATCTTATTTGTAATATTTCGTTTTTTTATTTACTATCTACATTTAGTTATACAGGGTTTTATAACTTTACTAGCACTTATCGCTCCTCCAAGCTGCAATCTATGTCCTAACTTTCCAATTTGTTCATTCACTTGTTGCATTCCAGATTCTAAAATATTAATCATATTTTCATCTGCTATTTTTTCAGGATATTTACTCATATTACAATATTTATCCATATAAGCTTCTTTAGACAAGTCATTTGAGATAATACTATCTCCACAAAACCCTTCTAAATCTGCGAATTTACTTTGTTCCTCAAAATCAAAAGACTCACCGCCTCTCCGTAAACACCAACATCTTGCCAATTCAATACGTGCTTCTATTTCATTTTTCACTTTTTCTTTATCCTGTGATGAAATTGCTTTATCCCATTCTCTTACATAATAACTATATACGTTCAACATTTGTTCTGTATACATAGCTATATTTTTCCCAACATCATCTGTTCTTTTATAATATTCAGGACTTTTAACTTTCATTGAAAATCTTTCATACTTTTCTTCTTCCCCTTCATCCATATCTAACCCAAATTCTTTTACTTTTTCTGCCATAAATCTTTTCATTTCTTCTCTCAAATCCAATTGAACATTATTATCGCTGACCCGAAAATCCTTTGCTTCTTTATTATATTTTTCTAATAACCACCCACATTTTATTCTCTCAATTTCACTTAAGGTACTTATATTGCGTAATACCTCCAGCCTCGCTAGTTCTAGTAGTTCCCTTTCTTCCACTATTTCCACTATAGTCCTTTGTACTTTTTTATTCTTTGCAGCAGCTATTTCATTTAATTGTTCAGTATACCAATCCATTATTACTTTTAACTTATCAGGATTCATTTTCCTACAATCCCCCTTACCAGCATTTAATTACTATATTTCTTTCTGACACTTATGTGCTTATTATAATCATTCTCACTTTTTTACGCTACTTTATTCTTATATCCAAATATGCTCATATGTATCGGAAAAGATTATTTCCCCAATATATATGAGCAAATAGGAGAGACTTTTTAACTTGCGTACTTACGAAAAAAAATATATTCCCGTTTAAAAACATACACCACGGTTGTCAACTTCAAAAACATGTTCTAATCCATAATTGACGTTGTCCTGCATAAAATAATACAGAGGTTGATTACCAATAATTCGCGCCTATGTACAGTTATTCCTATTTTATGAAGTTGTGGTGATTTTTATCATTAATATTCCTCAATATGTATTTTGTTCAACTGGCATAGGGTGATAACCATCCCAAACAATCTGTCTATACCCTAGCGGATCAGTAGCTCCTTCAGTGCTGATAAAAAGAACCCTAGAATTTTGATCTATTTTTAGGAGTTCAAGAATGTCTTGATATTTCTCTTTCTGAGTCAATATACTAAATAAGCCCAATCCTACAGCTCCTGATTCTCCAGATACAACTTTAAAATCATTCCCCAGAGGATTAGCAAGAATTCTCATACCACGAGCCGCTACATAATCAGGACAAGAAACATACATATTGGAATAATCACGTAAAATATCCCAACTCATTGTATTAGGCTTACCACAAGCAAGTCCTGCCATGATAGTATCTAAATCACCTTTTACAGTATGAGGATTACCATCATTTATGGAAGCTGACTTAAATATACAAGCAGCTCCTTCAGGTTCTACAATTACGCTAATAGGACTTTGATCCCCATACTTAGCAGAATAGTATCCCTGTATAGAAGACGCAAATGAACCAACACCAGCTTGTAAAAATATGTGCGTAGGTTTTTCAACACCCTGCACTTTTAACTGTTCGCTAATTTCATCAGCAATAACTGCGTAACCCTGCATAATCCATGTAGGAATTTCTTTATACCCCTCCCAGTCCGTATCCTGTACCATTACACCGTTATGTTTTTCTGCATATTTTTTAGCATATTCAACAGCCTCATCATAGTTATACTCTGTTATTTCAGCCTCTGCTCCTTCTTTTCGAATATTTTCTAATCTTGCTTTTGCTGAACCTTTAGGCATAAATATCACAGATTTTTGCCCCAACCTGTTGGCAGCCCAAGCAACCCCTCTACCATGATTTCCATCTGTAGCTGATACGAATACTAATTCCCCGATTTTTTTCTTTATTTCTTTTGAACATAATTTTTCAAAAGACAATTCATTACTATCCATCCCCAACTTTTTACTTAAATACTTTCCTATTGCATAAGCACCACCAAGCACCTTAAAAGCATTTAAACCAAACCTATAAGATTCATCCTTTATCCATATATTTTCTATTCCCATTTCCTTCGCTAAACTACCCAACTTAACAAGAGGTGTAGGTTTATACTCTTTAAAATAATTAATAAATAACCGTACACTTTTTATTTCTTCTTGAGAGAAACAATCCAAAGGTGTTTGTGTTTTATCACTTTGTTTCACATTTCCATTTACAATCCATTTAATTCCCATATGATCTCAACTCCAATTTAAACTTTCTTATTTATTACATATCCTACTCCATTTTATTACATATTACTTGCACTACTTTATAATTGCAATAAACATTCCAATCATAACATTCATCCTGAATTATTCACAGCTCTTCTAAAAAAGTAGTTTAACCACTAATATAATGTAGTCATTGAACAATGGTTCAGAAGTTTAAAAAATGAACGAATTTACCCATATGAATATCTAACACCAAGAGCGCTGAGAATTGGAATTAGGGAATATATTGAGGAATACAATTTTGAGAGACCACATGAAACACTTTAATAATATTAATTCAACAAATTATTTAACTTATTCAATACATCAGTTCCAATTTTCTCTCCATTTTCTCCGTAATAGTTCGGTATTAAACCAATTCTCCATAACGATATACCTGCTAAATTATATTTTTGTGCCAGTTTTATCTTTTCTAATACACTTCTAGAATTTTCATACCAAATATAATACTAAACTCCTTCCACATCATTATAATACCTTATGTATGGATTTTGAAACTCCTGATCATAATGAATTAAATCATTAAGTAGTAAGTTTTTCTCATTAGTTTCTTTAATAATTCTGTCATATATTTGCATATAACTGGGATTACTAGGCATTATCACTTTACTATCTTTAGTAGTGGTATGCAAATAACCATTTTTAACACCCCATTGAGTAGTATCAAAGCTAACTTGTAATAATATTTTATTTGAATTATCATAACCAACTCTACTAATTAGTGAAGTAATATCAATAATGGCACCTATAGGGAACTTTTTAGCAAGGCTGCTTTAAATACAGAAGCTTCTGGTTGGGCAATATTAGTATGGCACCCTGCTTTTGGACATCTAAAAATTCTAGCAGCTGAAAAACATCAAAATCTTACCCAGTGGGGTAAAATACCAATTCTTATGCTAGACACATATGGGAACACGCATATTATCTTGACTACACCTATCGTCGTGCTGATTATATTAAAGCTTGGTGGAAATTATAAATCTCTAATTATTATCTGATGTGCGATAACTAAATATCTACTTTTGCACCAAATGACTGAGCCAACAAAATACATTGAGTAACATCTAAATATACATCTTTCAAATTTAATTCCGAAAGATTAACGCCTTCTAATTTTGCATTTCTAAAATCGCACCCTCTAAGCTTTGCTTGACTCAGATTAACATAACTTAAATCAGCATTATTAAATACTGTGTTTTCTAAATTACAACCCATTAAGTCTGCTCGTGAAAAATTAACCTCACTAAAATCTAACCCTTTAAAGTTATGAAATTTTAAATTTGTGTATGACCAATTACCCTTTTCTATTTCTACTGCCAAAAAATTAGCTTCTTCAAAAGTTGAGCCAATCATTTTACATTCTTTAAACTTAGAATTAAATAAGTCTGCAAATGTAAATTTACAATTTAAAAATGCAGACTCTGTAAAGACTGAAGCATTAAGTCGTGTTGCTGTAAAATCACAATCAATAAATTGACAATTTTCTATTATAGAATCTTCCATTTTCGTGCTTTTGAAAATACATTTATCAAACTTTGATTTCTTAATATCAGTAAAATTTAAAGCTTTGCTTTCAAAATTATAATCTGTATACATTTCATTATCTATTAATTTTACCATTATAATTCCTTCCTCAAATCAGTACGATTAAAACTCCAGTTAAAATAAATATCAAATATAACTTTACTTTCTTTATCAGAAAGTACGTCACGCAACATGATGTATATAATAGATACGGACTACCATCAGTAGTTTGTACGTTTTCATCATTTACTTAACTTCTGTTTTTTTATCTTCTGGAAGTTCCTTGCATTATTTTTAATAAATACTCTGTAATACTCCTAAAACATTCGTTATATTAACCTTTATAAATAAATTATACCCCAAACTTCTCACCAAACTGAACTTGAAAGTCTGCCTTCATCCAGCTCTTATCATTGTAATACATACAAGACCCATGAATGGGGAATTTTGGTAATGCACCCAAATATGGACATATTCCGAAGTAACTTTCATTTATTTCCTCTATATCATATCATGATACTATCCAAAAGGCTTTTAATATTGGAAATATCCTTTCGACTTATATGAGAATTCGGGCGATACTGGAACCCTTTTAGACATTATTCGACAAATATCGGGCGGTAACCGGTACCATTGCGAAGGAGGAACAACTGATACTAATTATTTATTAATATAGCCATAAATATATTGATAATTACTCTCAAATATGGTATAATTAACATTATACACGTTGGGAGTGTTTATATTATGAGAACTAAAGGAAGACCTCAAAAAATATATACCGAAGAACAAAAAGCAGAGATAAAAAAAGCATATAAGAAAGCTCATAACCCGAAAGATCGCAATAGAT
>JAQUGH010000215.1 GCA_028684195.1 Clostridia bacterium
CTAACAAACCAAAACCAGAACTACCATAAGAGATAACCCTTGTAGTACCTGTACCAAAATGTCATGAAATTTCCAATGAGAAAATAGGGCTTTAAAAAAGTATGTAAATTCGAGTTGGAAAGTAAGCGCCTTTGAAGGAGCAATATCCGGAGGAATTGCGGCGGCAACCTTAGGGGATACCTACTGGCAACAGCAGGAAGAGAAGGATTAAAGCTTACCGGGAAAGAAATAGCCAAACAAGCCGGAAAAACAATGCTTATTCATGGTTCAAGTGGAATGGCAATAAACGCAACTTCTCAAGCAGTAGTAAAAGGAGAAGTAAACGCATCAGAAGTAATCCTATCAGGAACAATTGATTCAGTAACTGGGGGAGTAGGAAGAGTATTACCCAATACAGGCTTAGGAAAAGCAGTAAAGACCTTTGGCGATAACATAGCAAAAAAAGCAAAAGGATTCACCCGAGGTGCATTTGATAATACACGGCTAGTATTGGGAAATCAAAGAGGCAGTGTTGGTGGGAATGTAGGGAGAAATGTTGGCAAGGGAGTAGGTAATTCTCTTCCTGCAAATGGTAAATTCGCTACAGTAATGCCGAGAAAGTATGCAGATCAAATTCTAAAAGGAGAAGGATCATTAGCAGGTGGATATGAAACATGGATTACTGCTGCGGATGATCTTCAGGGCATCAGTACAGTCGAAGGTGTTGCTCAGAGACTTACTCTTGTTGATAAAACTGGAGCATTAAGGCTTCGTGGAAATGCTGTTGTGGAATTTAATATGAAGAGTTATGAGGGTATAGTATCCCCGTTTAATAGAGCAAATCCAGGATTTATGAATGGCGGCAGAACAGGTGGAGGAGCTAGGGAGTGGCTTATTCCAAGTAACGCTCAGCTAGAAAATGTAGTTGTAAGATACCTTGGAAAGTAGGTGAATGAATTGAGTTGTAAATGTGATGCCTTAGATAAACTCAAAGGGGAAAAATTGGATGAAATAATACAGCAACACTTGGTTCAACTAAAAGTTGACGGATTCAAATATAAAACCTTATATATCTGTAAATATTGTCGTGTATTTTGGGAAGAGAGAAATACCGAAGATAGGTATTTTGGCGAACCGTATTTAGTCAAGGTTACGGAGAACTATGTTTCAATTAACTGGGGGACTCAATTTTTGGAGAGATAGGTTGTTCTTGTTATAAAAGTTACGTAGAACTGGTTACAAAGAAATGAACTCAAATTAGAATCATGTCGTATACCTTGGTAAATAAAATCTAAAATTATTTTTGTAAGGCAAGGTCGTCAATTACAAAAATATACCTGCTTATAGCGAATGGATGTTGGAAGTCAAATGCTTATCGGAGGGAAAAGTTTTAGTGAAGTAGACTGGCAGTCTGTAAAAGTAAGTACACTTGAAGGAGCAATTGCAACAGCAACCGTAGGAGTGTCCTTAGCAGTTACAGCAGGAAGAGAAGGATTAAAGCTTACAGGAAAACAAATAGCCAAACAAGCCGGAAAAACAATGGTAATTCATGGCTCAAGTGGAATGGCAATAAACGCAACTTCTCAAGCAGTAGTAAAAGGAGAAGTAAACGCATCAGAAGTAATTCTATCAGGAGCAATTGATTCAGTAACCGGAGGTTTTGGAAGAGTATTACCACATACAGGATTAGGAAAAGCAGTAAAGACCTTTGGCGATAACGTAGCAGAAAAAGCAAAAGGATTTACCCGAGGTGCATTTGATAATACACGGCTAGTATTGGGGAATGAAAGAGGTAGTATTGGTGGAACTGTAGGGAGAAATGTTGGCGAGGGAGTAGGTGAAGTTAAGCTTTTACAGGCACCCCAAGGGAGTAATCCATGGATAGATGGTGGCGAAATAATATCAATGAAAGCACCTAAAAATTTTAAGATAAATATGGCAATGGCGGAAAATCAAACTCGACCTGGAGGATGGGGGACTTTAGATAGAATTTTTGATGTGGATTATGTTAGAAATAATTTAGCTGTTACTCCTGAATTTAAACCAGATGTATCAAAAGTGCAACAATATTTGGTTCCAGAAGGGACTAGAATTCAAATTGGTAAAGTTGGGGCACAAACATATAATGGTAAAAAATATCCAGGTGGAGGAAGTCAAATACAAATATTGAATTACTCTGACAGAGAAAAGCTTATACCATTGGGTGATTGTATAAATATAAAGTAGGTGAGTGAGTGGATAGTCAAATAAGTAATTTAGAATGGAGTAGGAACGGTTTAAATTATTGTTGGTATTATAAAGATAAGATATTAACTAAAAAAACCAAATATCCTCCTACTAGTATTGTTAAATTAAATGATGGGACTGGTTTTGCAGTCGTTTTAGCACAGGCTGAATTTGGAAAAAACAATGCTTTTATTATTAATGCTAATGGGTCAGAGAGATTTAGATTAGAAGTTCCTCGAGGAATTAGAGATGCAATATGTTTCCATGAAATGTATTACATAAAAGATGAATTGACGGCTGTAATTGCTACTAATCAATGTGATTTTGCATGTGTTATAGATATAAACTCTGGAAAATATATAAGGCAGTATGAGACACGGTAGTTAGAATACTTGTGAAATAATTAATGTTGAATTTCTTAGCTTTTAGCAGAAGCTTTTAGGTTAACCGAATTAATCATATTTTCCAGTAAAAGGGGAAGTGAGCTTTGATGAAATAGACTGGGATTCAGTAAAAGTAAGTGCTCTTGAAGGAGCAATTTCCGGAGCAATTGCAACAGCAACCGTAGGAGTATCCTTAGCAGTTACAGCAGGAAGAGAAGGATTAAAGCTTACAGGAAAACAAATAGCCAAACAAGCCGGAAAAACAATGC
>JAQUGH010000216.1 GCA_028684195.1 Clostridia bacterium
CCGTCCCAACCTTGAAAAATCCAGTAAAAATCTACTGGTCTTCCAATGACAGAAAGGAAATCAGCTGCACCAACATCAATAAATTCAACTTTATCCGGGTTCCCTCCATCTTTTGTTACAATTGCCTCGATTATAGCATGCTCCGCCGGAGAACCCCAACCGCCATATTTTTTCCCTTCCATATCACTCGGTATAGTTAAGTTATCGTCCTTTAAGGAAGCAAACCCAGAAGTATTATGCTGAATAACTGCTGCTAAAGATACAATAGGAATATCTACAGCTCTAGCATTTGTTACCCCTTCTTGATAGCTTACGCCAAAATCCACCTTTCCTGCCGCAACCAACTGGTCAGTTCCTGTTTCTCCAGCTTGGAGTATTTCTACATCCAATCCCTGTTCCTTGTAATATCCATTTTCTAAAGCGACATACAATCCTGTATGATTTGTATTAGGTGTCCAATCCAACATAACACTAACTTTTTGCAAGGAAGCTACACCCTTTTTCTCTTTCATATTATCCCGATCACAACCTAAAAACAATAATGAAGCAGCCAAAATAATCATCAACAATACAATTGTTCTTTTTAACATTTTTCCCATTTTCCCATCTCCTTAATTTATTTTATCAGAATAACTAACCATCTGCTTAACAATCGTTTAACAATAGTTCAGCAATAGTTTAACAATGGTTCAACAATGATTCAACAATAGTTTAACAATAGTTTAACAATGGTTCAACAATGGTTTAACAATGGTTTAACAATAGTTCAGCAATGGTTCAACAATAGTTTAACAATGGTTCAGCAATGGTTCATCTATCGCTTTTCCTGACCAACTGACCAACTGACCAACTGTCCAACTGTCCAACCGTCCAACCGTTTAACAATCGTTCAACTATCGTTCATAGTACCAAGGCATTAGTAACCTTGCTAAAATATTTATAATACCAAAAAGTAAAAGACTTAAAAGAGAGATTACAACAATTGAGGCGAATACCCGTACTGTTAAAAAAGATTTCATTGACCTCGTCATATAAACTCCCAATCCCCTTGATGCACCAAGCCATTCCCCTATAATAGCTCCCATAATGCTATAGGTAGCAGATATTTTTAACCCAGAGAAAAGCGAAGGCAAGGCACTGGGAAATCGCAACTTTTTAAACACTTGCCAAGTTGATGCCCCCATACTTATAAGAAGCTTAACCATATCTCTATCTACAGCCTCTAGCCCTTCCACAAGGCTTACCGTTATAGGGAAAAAGCATACTAACGCTACAACCATTATTTTGGGTAACATCCCATAACCAAACCAAATTATTAAAAGAGGAGCAATAGCCATAATCGGCACTGTCTGAGATACAACAATCAATGGATAAAGCAATCTCTTTATTAAGGGTATTAGTCCCATTACAATTGCCAATATGACACCTGCTACAATCGCCAAAATAAATCCCAATATAGCCTCATTTGCCGTTTGTATACTATGCTTCCAAAGTAAATCAGACGTCTCAAAAAGAACTTTTCCAATACTTATTGGGGATGGTAAAATAAATTCTTCAATACCTAGAATTACTACAACCATTTGCCACAATACTAATAGAAAAAGAAAAAAGATAGCAGATGGCACAAATTTTTTTATTATATTTATCCCATTATTCGTATTCATTTTTTATGTCCATCCTCGTATTCATATCCTTGTTCATATCCATATTTAAACCCATATTCACAACACTTAATATTCACTTCATCGTTACTCTACTTACACTATCTGTATTTGTATATTTTCTCCTTCATTGTCACTCCTTCCGGCTTATAGTCAATTTTAATGACTGACATCACCCCAGAAGCTCCTGCTTTCATACAAGCATCCTGTGCCTTCTTTACAATTTCCCAAAGCTCATCCATTTCACCTTCCATCGTAGTTTCCATAGGGCCTACCATATACTTAACGCCAGATTCCCGAATTACTTCAATAGCTTTATCTACAACCGGATAAACGTTATCACCTTTAATTTTGGGTAATACCTGTAAGCTTAAATTTACAATAGCCAAAATAAATCCCCCCCTAATATAATTTCCCCTCTCTTACTAAAATCATTTCACTAACACCAAAAGTTAAAGTTAAAAATACCGAAAAGCCGCTTCCCGAATAAAGGTAAGCGGCTTGTGTACACCGTAATCTTCCTCCCTCCGCTGGCATTATCCAGATCAGGTTTAGGGTCGGCAAAATAAATGCCCTCTCAGCTAATGTTTCTAGCTCCCCTTGGTCTTTATATGTATTCAATTTAAGTAAATATTATCACAAGGATTATACAGTGTCAATTTCTAGCTGCTATTAATCTATACTTAACAAGTGAAATCATTCGGCTAAAGCTGAACATCGAAGCCTGTCATTTGTTATATTTATATTATTACTTTATCGCATATGCTCCACTATAGCACTTACGTAATTTGCTGTTTTTACTAAGTTTTCTACCTTTATAAACTCTTCCTTCGTATGTACTTTGCTCATTCCCACACCTAAATTTACTGCCTTGAAACCATTTGAGCTTAAATAATTAGTATCACTTCCACCCCCACTTGAAATAACCTTCACTTCAAGATTCGTAGCACGAGCCGCTTTTTGAGCAATTTTTATAATTTCTTCGTCTTCATTTATGGTAAAAGCAGGATATTCTCTTGCAATATTTATTTCCAGTTGTGCACCCATTTCATTACAAACATTTTGCAAACATTCAACCATATGCGAAGTCTGTTTTTGTAATTTCCCCTCGGATAAGCTACGAGCTTCCCCTTCTATTTCAACTTTATCGCAAACAATATTTGTTGCATTTCCTCCCTTTATCATTCCAA
>JAQUGH010000217.1 GCA_028684195.1 Clostridia bacterium
GTGTTGGGTTATGAAACAACACTTCCTGTCACTATGGATGAAATGATTCATCATACCAAGGCTGTATGTAGAGGAGCTAAAAACGCATTAGTAGTGGGGGATATGCCGTTTTTGTCCTATCATTGTTCCATAGATGAAGCTGTTTTTAATGCAGGAAGATTTCTTAAGGAAGCTGGAGCTCAGGCGGTTAAATTAGAAGGCGGAGAAGAACGAAAGGAAGTAACGAAAGCACTAGTTGCTGCAGGTATTCCTGTTGTAGGGCATATTGGCTTAACACCTCAATCTGTTCACCAAATGGGGGGATTCAAGGTTCAGGGAAAAAATAAAGAACAAGCGAAAAAACTTATTGATGATGCTAAAGCTTTAGAAAAAGCAGGTGCTTTTGGGCTTGTATTAGAGTGCGTGCCGGCGCCTCTTGCCCAATTAATTAGTAACAGTATAGCTATTCCAACGATTGGAATAGGAGCAGGGGCAGGTTGTAGTGGGCAGGTCTTGGTGTGGCATGACCTTTTAGGAATTACCCAAGATATGAAGCCTCGCTTTGTAAAGCAATATGCTAATTTGCATGAGGAAACTGTAAAAGCTCTTAAGCTATATAAAGATGAGGTTGAAAAAGGGAGCTTTCCCGGGAAAGAACATTCTTTTACGATGAAGGAAGAAGACATTCCAAAGATTTATTAGAGCAGAACAATTGCAGAAGGGTATCTAGTTGGAAAAAACTAAATCATTGTTAAACCATGTTAAAAATAATGGATGTGAATAGTGGGGTGTTAATATGCTTGTATTAAAAACAATAAAAGAAGTGCGGGAGTGGATAAATGGAAAACGTATAAATGGGAAGAAGGTAGGATTCATTCCAACAATGGGCTCTCTTCATGAGGGACATTTGAGCTTAGCGAGGGTAGCAAGAAAAGAAAATGAGCTAGTAGTAATGAGTATCTTTGTGAATCCTTTACAATTTGGACCTCAAGAGGATTACATGACATATCCACGAGACTTGGAAAAAGATTCACGTCTTGCAGAAAAAGTGGGTGTTGATATGATGTTTGCTCCGAGCAGTGAAGAATTATATCCAACTTATCCCCAACTTACCACGGTGGAAGTGACGAAAATAACGGAGAAGCTTTGTGGTATTTCAAGACCGGGACATTTTAAAGGCGTAGCAACTGTTGTCACAAAATTATTTAATATAATAATGCCTGACAAGGCGTATTTTGGACAAAAGGATTATCAGCAGGTACAGGTTATAAAAAAGATGGTAGGTGACCTTAATTTTCCTGTGGAAATAAGAACAGTTCCCATTAAAAGAGAAGATGATGGCTTGGCAATGAGTTCGAGAAATGCTTACTTAACAAAAGAAGAAAGGCAACGAGCATTATGCTTGCAGGAAGCTCTGAAGGCTTGTCAAGTACTTTATCGAAAGGGTGAAAGAAAAACAGAAAGAATTATAAAGGTGATGAAAGAAAGGATAGACAGAGAACAAAAGATAGGTATTGAGTATATTAAAATATGTGATGCGATTACTCTTGAAGAGGTGCAAGATATTGAGGGGACTGTAGTTGTAGCTTTGGCAGTTAAAGTAGGTAGTACACGTTTAATAGATAATATATTGTTAGGTGATGAAGAAGATGTATAGAACAATGTTAAACTCCAAGATACATCGTGCTGTTGTAACAGATGCTAATCTTAGCTATATGGGAAGCATAACTATTGATTCAGTATTGCTGGAGAAAGCGGGAATATTAGAGAATGAAAAGGTTCAGATTGTAAACATTAATAATGGAGCACGGTTTGAAACGTATGCAATAGCAGGGGCTCCAAATTCGGGTGAAATCTGTTTAAATGGTGCAGCGGCTCGTTTGGTACAAAAGGATGACATAGTTATAATAATTAGTTATGCCTTGATAAGTGATGAAGAGACACAAGACCATAAACCCACTGTTGTTTTTGTAGATAGTAATAATAAAATCACTAGAGTAGGTACAGAAGAATTACCTGCAAGTGAAAATAACGAAAAGCAAGTAAAGAGTAACGAAAAGTAATGTCAACCGTATAAGGGAAAATAGTTGACGAAAAAAGCAAATCCTTTTATAATATAATCATGTTAACCTTGATAACAAATTTGGTTGACAAGAAGGAGACGCTGATGAAATTAACTATTCAAGAAATGACTCGAGTTGCTTTATTTTCTGCACTTATTGCTATTTCCTCGCTTATACTAAAGTTTGGGGGGGAATTGTTAGTTCCCTTTAGTATTTTACCACTTGTGGTTATGTTGGCAGGGGCAATTTTAGGTGCACGATTGGGTGCATTTAGTGTTACTGTCTACGTGTTGATAGGGTTAATGGGAGCACCGGTATTTTCAAAGCCACCCTTTGGTGGGGTGACGTACATTTTCCAGCCTACATTTGGATTTATCTTAGGTTTTATTGGAGCAGCTTATGTTACGGGATGGATAGTTGAGAAAATACCGTCAAAACATATTATTAAGTATATGGGAGCGATGACGGTAGGAATATTAGTTATGTACATGATGGGAGTTCCTTATCTTTATGGTATAATGAATTTTTATCTTGGCAAATCGTTTTCCATGTGGAAAGTGATAGAAATTGGTGTTTTACCTTTTATTGGCTTAGACCTTATCAAAGCAGTTATAGCGGGAGCGGTTGCGAAAGGTGTAGTAAACCGGGTGGAATGACAGGGGATGGGGTGTATAAATGTTATTAGTTTTTGATGTAGGAAATACGAACATAGTTTTAGGAATTTATGATGGGGATAAGCTAATTAAGGATTGGAGATTATCCACTAACAGAAATAATACTGTTGATGAGTGTGGTATTGC
>JAQUGH010000218.1 GCA_028684195.1 Clostridia bacterium
CAACCTATAGTTCGCCCAAAAAAGAATTTTTTTCAACCAAATACATCTCAAATAAAGATAAATTTCAAATAAATCTTAAATAAAACTTTAATTTTTGCTTTATAATATATCTACAGAAAACTGTTTTTCCTCTAACAAATATGAGCCTATTGTCACAGCTACCAGATCCGCCGATCCTCCAGGGCTAATATTTCTTTCAATAAATTCTTTATCCATTATATATATTTCCAACATACCTTCTTTAGTAAATACACTACCTTTATCTAAGATCCTTTTTGCCCATGCCTGAACTTCTAGCAAAGTATTCATATCTTTTCTCCATAAAATCGTCGTATCTTCAACAGTTCCCATCAATGACAATAATACATGAACTATACAATCATTTAGTTTATTGCATTTTTGTAGAGCAACCTTAAGTGCAGGTAAACCAACATTTTTTACAGAAGGAAATCCTGCCTCTACCTCTCCTCTAATACCTGTAGCCTGATACTTTAAATAAAGCTTTTCACCTGCTGTAAGCTTATCATTTTTACTTTTTTTCATATTCCACAACTCACGGGAGACTAACCCCTGTGTCATTTCAGACACCATCTTAAATATTTCATCAGTTTTTGTATGTCTGACATTTTTTGATAAATATCCTGCTGCTCCGCATATTAATCCAACCGCAAAAAGTATTCCTCGTTGAGTATTAACCCCTTTGGTAGCATCCAAAAATTCCTTTTCATATAAAATTCCAATACCTCTTATAGTTTTAAGCAATTCTTCTATCTTTCCCTGATGTTCTCTTCCTGCTTGGGCACAACGATAAAAAGCAGGGGCTATTGTAGCCGAGCTTGCCATAAACGTTAATATATTCATGTCACTATGTGAACCCATGGAATTCGAACAAACCAAACCGGGTTTAGGGTGTGCACTCACTTCAAAAAGAATTCCCTTTAAAAAAGAATTACCAATTTGCCACGCTTCTTTATCAATTCTGGAAACAGAAAAATCGTTATCTTCTAATGACTGCAAGGCATTTCCTCCTATAGGAATCATTGGTTATAGATAAGGCTGCAGTGGAACTGCAGCCTTAAACATTAAGTATATCTTTACTATCCTAAAAATCTATACAATAATATACAAAATTATCCATTATTTTATCCTAAAATAGCTTTAGTAGCTAAAAATAGCACTGAAGGACACATAAGACAACCTAAACCTGTGAAGAATGTTGCAGTCATAGCACCATAAGGAACTAATCTTGCATCAGTGGCCGCTAAACCTGCCGCAGTACCACTGGTTGTACCCATTAAGCCACCATAAACCATAGCTGATTTAGGATTATTTAATCCTATTGACTTAGCAACAAACGGTGTCATAATCATAACCAAAATTGATTTCACCACACCTGCTGCAATACTTAAAGCAACAACATCTGAGCTTGCACCTAAAGCTGCACCGGTTACAGGTCCTACAATAAAGGTAACCGCCCCTGCACCAATAGTTGTTGCACTTACTACATCACTATAGCCAAACATTATGGCAAGAACTACACCGACTACAAAAGAAGCAATAACACCTACAAATAACGAAATAATACCGGCTAAACCTGCTTTTTTAATTTCAGATATTCTTGCACCAAATGCCGTCGAAATTATGCAATAATCTCTAAGCATTGAGCCACCCATAATTCCTAAGCCAGAAAACAAAGGAATCTTTGATAATCCTCCAGCTCCCTCACCAGAAGCAACTCCACCAACATAAGCCAAAACCAAACCAATAAGTATTGCTATAGCTGAACCAGCTATTCTTTTGTTAGTTGCTTTAGAAATCAAGCCAGCTATATACATAACAACTCCAATAATTAAAAACGCCATTACCAATCCATATTTTGTGAAAATAGCAACTATCATTTCCATTTAATTATGCCTCCTTCTCTTTATCATTTTCAGGTAAAGGAGTACCGGGAGCACCAATTTTACTAATCATAGGTACAAAAGCAAAAGCAACAGCAACAGCTAACACTCCTGCTAAAATAGCCATTGGACCACCTTTAACTGCAGCAACCACATTCTGTCTGGCTGTCATAGCTACAACGACTGGAATATACATCATACTCCAAAATTTTATTCCATCTTGAGCTTTTGGGGAAAGCATATTGTTTTCCAATAAATAATCTGAAATTAATATTAAGAATAACATTGCAAAACCAACACCGCCCACGTTTGCTGAAACATTAACAGCCTTACCCAAGATATCCCCAAGCAAAGTACCCAAAAGCATACACACGGATAATAAAGTTAATCCATAAATCGCCATTAATTAACCCCCTACCTCTTAAATTTATTAATTAAAGAATCTAATATCACGTTTTAATTAGAAAGGGTAGAATTGGTAACAAAAATCAACTCCACCCCTTCTTTTTCTACTTTCCAACTAGCTACTTTCAACATTCAAAGTAATACTACTCAACTACCACCATAACGTCACCTGGATTAATTCTCTGTCCAACTTCAATTTTAATTTCCTTAACAACACCATCAACAGGGCTAGGAATAGGCTGTTTCATTTTCATTGCTTCTAAAACAGCAACTATATCCTTTATCTTTACAGAATCCCCCACTTTTACATTGACTTCCATAACCTTTTCTGGTACACGTGCTTTAATTTCCATAATTTTTCTCTCCTTTTTTTTATTTATGCTTAATTTTTAAGCATGCAAATAATTGATTTTTTGGGTATAAGCTTTACGTCATTTATACTTTTACCCAAAATGTCCTCAGTAATCATAAATAATTCTGCAACTTTCACTCCATAACCATTAGGTAAATTCAATTCAGGATCTATGCCACACT
>JAQUGH010000219.1 GCA_028684195.1 Clostridia bacterium
GATCTTCGTACTGTATTTAAATCCAACTCCAAATTAATTAACGCCCTTGCCCCTATTCCTCCGTTTTCCCTAATTAATCCAAGAAGAAGATGTTCTGTACCAACCGCTGGATGTCCTAATACTTTAGCTTCTTCTTTGGCAAGATAAATTACATGCTCCGCCCTCTGTGTAAATCTTGAATACATTTTATTTAGCCCCCCCAACTCTAAACTTTTGAGCAAATATATCTGCTCTAATAGCATCTCTTTCTATAGGTTCTAACGTCGTTTCCATATTCCTCTGAATAAAGCCCGGTTGAGCCAATACTATTAATTCACTCAAATTATTACCACTAATTGCATTGGTTATAATACCTAAATCAATCCCCATCCTGACATCAGAAAGGTAATTAAGAGCCTCTTGTGTATTTAAAATTGCCGAGTTTTGCAAGATACCAAATGCTCTACCTACTCTATTTTTTAATTGTAACAAATTCTCTTTGAGCAGCCACTTCCTTGTCTCTTCTTCTTTTTGAACTATCTCTTTGGTTAATGTGGTTAAGTTTTGTATAATTTCCGTTTCAGTTTGACCAAGAGTAACTTGATTAGATATTTGATACAAATTCCCGATACTCTCTGTTCCTTCTCCATAAAGCCCCCGAACAGTCAAACCCAACTGTCCCAAGGAATTCAATACTATTCCCGACTGTTTTGTGAGTGCCAACGCTGGAAGATGTACCATTACGCTTGCCCTCAAGCCTGTGCCAACATTTGTAGGACATGACGTCAAATAACCAATTTTTTGATCAAAAGCATACTGCAACTGACTTTCTAACTTATCATCAATATCATCGGCAAATTCCCAAGCTTTATCCAACTGAAGTCCTGGAAATAAGGTTTGAATCCTAATATGATCCTCTTCATTTATCATGATGCTTACAGATTCTCTTTCATTAATTAACAACCCTTTATTTGCCTTTCCTTCTCTATGTTCGCTACTGATTAAATGTTTTTCAAATAAAATTTCCCTCTCAATATCAGTTAACTCATTTAACCGATAAAAATACAGCAGCTCTTTATTTTGAAGTCCCAGTGCATCTACAGCTTTTTTTACTTTATCTAAAACAAAACTAGCATCCGCCTCCTTTTGAAAGGACGGCATCGTCAATTTATAAAGATTCCGAGCTAATCTAATCCTAGAGCTAATAACAATATTATTATTTAACCCCTCATCTTTTGTCCAATTGCTTTGCGGTCTTGAAATTATCTTTTTAATCATAACATTTCACCCGTACCCTTTTTCATTTTGCCTTCTAACGCTCTAATACGATCACGAATTTCCGCTGCCTTTTCATATTCCTCACCCTCAATAGCTTGTCGAAGTCCCTGCTTTAAATCAAACATCTCTCTATCAATTCTATATGAATCACCTATGCGTTTAGGTATTTTACCCAAATGAAGATTGGCACTATGAATTTTTCTCAAAGTAGGATCTAATTGTAGTGCAAAATATTTATAACACTCACTACAACCCATATGCCCCGATTCCGCAATTTTATTATAGGACACCTTACAATTTGGGCAAACATTATCAATTGTAGATTTATCAGATACCACTGGTTGATTAAACAAAACTCCTAAAAGATTATTTAAGTTATATAAAGGAATTTTAGGTAATTCAAAATTAAGTTTTTCCTCATTTGCACATTGTTCGCAAAGATACTTTTCAATTTTTTTGCCATTAATAATTTGCGTAATATGCACATTAGCTTGCCTTTTTTTGCATTTTTGACATTCCATATTTTTGTCCTCCTTTATTTATAATCATTCCTACACAAAAACATTATAACTGCTTGCATTATTTTAGCTCTTATATAATCACGTTCTGGCAACTCAATAGCAAGTGTTCCCCTGCTAACCACCGCTTTAAGCATATTATATTCCCGTTTAGTTAAATATTCTTCTTCACAAAAACGTTTCAATACTCCTTCCGCTTCTCGCTGTGCTATTCCTATATCCATTTCTTTATATATTTCTTTTAACGTAGCATCAGAATTCGTATCCCAAAATAATTTAACTATGCGTAGATAGCCACCGCCTCCCCTTCTGCTTTCCACTAAGTATCCTTGTGTATGTGTAAATCTGGTACTTAACACATAATTAATCTGAGAGGGTACACAATTAAATGTTTCAGCTAGTTCACTTCGTCGCACTTCAATAGCATCACCTTGTTCTAACAGCATTTTTAAATGTTCTTCTATTCTCCTTGATAAGCTCATATGCACACCTGACCTTCACTGACCTTTCTCTTATATTATAACTACTTTTCTCTATATATATTCAAGTTCAATATTAGTTCATAAACTAACGTTACTGTCAATTTGCTAGATGTTTTTTGCGTTTCTCTCGTCTTTTCATACCTTTACTACCTGATCTTTGAACAACAGCGCTTAACAATAGCACTTAACAATAGTTGAACAATGGTTTAACAATGGTTTAACAATAGTTTAACAATGGTTTAACAATGGTTTAACAATGGTTCAATAATACTACTAACAATAGTCGAACAATGGTTCAGCAATGGAAATTGCCACAAAAAAATAGCGTCTACCCACGCTATGCTTAACAATAGCACTTAACAATCATTTAACAATGGTTGAACAATGGCACTTAACAATGGTTTAACAATGGTTTAACTATGGTTTAACAATGGTTTAACAATGGTTTAACAATGGTTTAACAATGGTTTCCGGTCCAACTGTCTACGCAATTCCCGATTTTATAAGAATGCATTACCTTTTTTCTAATCCTTTGGACAGCATTATCAACTGCTTTCGTCTGTATCTCAAGAATAT
>JAQUGH010000220.1 GCA_028684195.1 Clostridia bacterium
TCTGGTCTAAGTAATAGTCGAGCAGCTGAAAATTGTTTTTTTCTAAATTTGCAATTTTCAGGCAGTGAATTATACAAATCTAAAGTATAGGCATAAAATTAAAGTGTTTCATGGATTTATAATGTACGTCTGAAATTAAGGGACGAAATTAAGAGACGCTGAAAACTGCCCGATCTTAGACTTGGAAGATGGATTTAAGTGATAAATTGTTTGAGTGCTTTAAATTTATGCCTGATTCTATATCTTAAATCACATTAAGATTATAGATAAGAATAGATAAATGCTTTTCCCGGGCAGTTATTTCAAATTAAAGAAGCTAGAAGAGAGATTAAGTGCTTCCGGAGCTTCCAGGTATTTTTCCGAAAGGTTAGAAATTCACCCGCATTATTTACACCTCCCTTTGCCCTTCTCAGCCTTCTTACGTGCCTCTTCGACGATCACATGATTACTATCATCATCCAGTAATTCAAGATCGTACAGCATACTTTTCATACCATTTGCTATCGTTTGATTATGTGCATCCGCAGGCAGCCCCTTATGAGACAATGTTATTTGTTTTAAATATCTATTAAGGGCAATGTTTAGGTTCTCGGGGTCTATTTCAGCCATGTTAATCCCCGTTTGCATATTTCACGTATTTCTCAACCATCTTATTCAGGACAGTTTCATTCTTAATCTTCCCTGATCTTATCTTATCCCCCAATTCCTCTTTTATCACAGTTTCGTATCTCTCAGCCTTTACATTGAGAGTCATTTCATAGAGTTTATCATACAACTCTTTCCTTTTTTTCATCTCCTGAACTTCGGTAAGCTGCAAGGAGGTAATCTCTTCCTTCAAGAGAGGGAATTCTGTAACAAGAACATCATGAGCTTTCCAATCAGGTCTAAACGGGTCAATATCCGTTTCTTTTGGGTCTTCAATTCTGTATTCATAATCTAAGGATACCCATGATCCAAGAGGGCGTAGGAGAGAAGCATATCTATAATACATGTTAATCTACCTCAACTGGTCGTTCAGCTTTCCAACATCTCCCACACTTAACCGCTCCGTGGATCTCCCATGATCGCAGTGCGGAAAATTCTCCTATGCTTCTACCACATGGACAGGGCCATGATTCTACGGTTTGTCCTGAGATAGTGGATAGTTCAGGATCTGGAAAACTCGGTAGAGTCATAGTTCGCTCCCCGATTGCTTAGGTCTTCTCTTCACAGCTTCCCGCCGTCTCGCTGCCTTCATGCAGTGGGCTTTGCTGTCTGCCCGATGAGTGAGATAGACGGGTATGGTTACACCCCCGCCATTCTCTTTTTTACATCTGCCTCTTTCATCTTGAATATCTTGTCCATGTAATGATCCTGGACAACATCTGCAATTTTGGGAATTTCTTTAAGAAGGTCCTCTGCGGATTTTCCCTTCAGGATTTCTGCAAGATATGTCTCCTGCTCCGTGACAGTCACGGTGTCTGTATCCAGGCTGTCGCGTTCTTCACTTTCCTCATCAAGCCATTTATCTACAAATTCTCGGTAATTTTTCCCAGAAAATGAACCCGAACCATCCCATACAGCGTTTTCAACCATTGCCCATACTTCTGAAGGACAATTTTCAGGGGTGTAGATTGTCTGGTTTCCCCTTCCGTACTTTGCTGTAACAAAATCTGAAGCTGCTCTTTCGCTGTCAGCTGAGACCACTTCAATATAATCTGAGTCAGGATCTTCGCTGGTTTCTTTGACATCTCCGCATACTATAAAAACTGGCTGGTCTTCCATTTCACTCATCTTCTTTTCCTCCTTTCCTCGTGCAACAAAAAAAAGAATAATTCAGTCCTTCTGCCTGTCAACATTAGCCCGGTAACTCAATACCTCTTTCGAGATAAATCTAGGAACTACTCTTCCGCAATTATCACATTTCCACGTTTCTTCAATCCCCTGAGCAGTCTTAACAAACTTAACAGGGTGTATAGAGTTCTCAGTCTTGCAGGAAGAACACTTACACAGCTTCTTAGAGGTTGCCTCTATGTAGCTGTTCACGTAGTTTGTGAAGGCTGCTCTTCTTGATGCCATTGTATTGTCTTTGTGGTCTTGTGCATAATTGTGAATGTAATTTGTAGTTCCAGACATTCCGTTTGACATTTTGTTGCGCTCCTAATAACTTAGTATAGAGTAATAGGTTTCAAAGTATATATATGTTACTATTTGCACCAGCTATATATATAATATTTTTGACATTTAAAGCACTGTAGAAACATTTAAATATGATAATTGTATAACTAAACTATATGGCAGGAATTCAAATACGAATAAATCCGGAAACCGTTAAAGATTTAAGATTACTTGGTGATGAGTTCGGAGGAACCCCCGATGATGTTACAATCAGACTTGTAATGTCTGGATATCAAAGACTAAAAGCAGAAAATGAATTATTGAAAATGAAACTTGAACAACTAACGGGTGATAAAAATTAATCGAGGTAAAGTATTACTCGAGTGGATTCCCGGTGAGCAGATATCTTTTGAAGGGCATATAACAGAGGATGAATTGCAGTTCGTTTTAATGCGCGCGAACCCACACGAGTATAACATAATAAGGGAAATGGAGAAATTAGCAAATAATTCAACGAAAGTATCAGACCGTCTGATGGTAATTTCAGAATTATATAAACTAATTGAAGATTTAATAGGGCCATATGAGGAAGAAAACCTAAAACAATGAAACATATCACCCCCTCTCCAAAATCCTCACCACGGGCTTTAGGATCAATCCAGATATATTGTACAATTGTGCAATTTCCCAGAGTATAAATTAAACAATTGGTATAATGCCGGCTGATACTCAT
>JAQUGH010000067.1 GCA_028684195.1 Clostridia bacterium
CCTATCTTCTACACTATCTAAGTGTTTATAAAGCCCTTCTAGCTTATCAGTTAAATCATCTGCATCCTTTTCTAACATACTAATATTACTGTACTCCACAACAAAATCAATAAGTATCGTGGAATTAACGCTACGATACAATTCCGCCTCATCACCCGTACCCGCTTTGAAAACAATACTCTTCATCCCCGTAACAACGTTATCATACAAACGACTAATCAGACCGCTCTGACTTCTTTTTTGTTGTAGTTCCGTACTTGTCATTTGAGATTCTGGTTTAATAGCTAACTCTGAATCCGGTTCTTTAAAAAGTAATTCTAGCACACTCTGTGAATCTCCTTCTATAGCACCTCTTAATTTAGCTTCATTTATTACTAACTTCCCACCCCTAGAACCACTGGAATATGTTTCTGTAGTAATCCCAATCTCCGTTAACTGAGAAAATACACCCTCTATCCCTTCTACTTTTTGATACATCCCTGTTCTAAAGGATAACAATGATCTATCGACAATATAATCATTACTTAATAATCCACTTTTTCCCTTTTCTTCCCATTGTTCAATTTGCTTATCTGTTAAAGATTCCCGTTGTTCATCAGTAAGCGGACGATAATCTGAATACTTTTTTTCTGTTAATTTTCCTCCCATGATTTCCACAATTTCGTTATACTTTTCCACGAAAGAGCTAATCTTATCAAGAACAGCATCTGTATCAGTAGCTACAGTCAAAGATGATTCTCCCGTTGCTTTTAAGTTAAAGCTAACATTGTTAATCGTAAACGCATTGGAACTCTGCGAGATATTCGTTGCAGCTCCAAAATCTATAATTGCATCTTTTCCTTGATACGCAACTCCATCTGCTACAACCTGAGAATTATTATCAGAATCTAAATATTGTAGCTTTAATTTGTTATTACTTCCTGTAATAAATTTATCCCCACCAGTTAACACGCTACTATCACTAATAGATACAGTATTGTCAGTACCGGTATTTTCCGTTTGGAGGAAAAAACGATCCAAGGAAGAATCATAAATGGCCGTAACCCCAATATTCGCTTGATTAATTTCTGTAATAATATCGGACATTGACACACTATCCAGACCAGTTTTGTTTATCGTCACCGACCCCTGATTTGTATCAATCGTAAAATTAATGGTATCTGTAGCATCTAAACCAAGTTGATCAGCAATGTTTCCTGTATCGCCTACTGAAATAGCTTCGCTACTTGCTGATGACCAGTTCTCAGCTAATTGTGAGACATTTATATGATATGTTCCTTTTACAGCGGCAGCAGTGGCAGTTGTTTCTGCAATATCAGAATTAGACATCGTAGCACTATTCACCCAAGGAAGACTACTGACACTCTTATTTGAAATTCCTCCGGATGATGTCATTTGAATAAGCCCAAATTCTTTTTTTGTATCAATTACAAAATTGGCAAGTACCTTATTGACCTCATTATAACTCTCCTGACGCCAACCTATAACCTCTTTATCCTGTTCAACACGAGTCGCTCTCATCTTTTCAGCCTTCATCAAATCACTAACAATACTATCGACATCCATCCCGGACACTAATCCGCCTATCCTTAAATCACTCACCGCCATGCACCTCCTTTATACCTTTTCATCCACAATAAGACCCGCTAATTCCATCATTTTTGCCACCATATCCAATATTTTTTCTGGAGGAAATTCCCTAATAACCTCATCATTTTTTACCACTTTGATCATTATGGCATGAGTCTTTTCATGAATAGAAAATTCTAGTTTTGTATCATATACTTCAATTTTCTTATTAGCATCTTCAATAGAGTGAATTACTTTCTCTGTGAATTTTGAATAATCAATAGCCTCTTCCGCTTGTCCCTTGTTCTGCTGTGACGTGTCCTGCGATTTTACAGTTTGTCTTTGATGATTCACGTCACCTTTTGCTCTAGTTTGGGTTGGCTGTACCAAAGGTTGATTTGCAGTACTTTGACTAATTCTATCTATCTGCATAATATTCCTCCTTCCCACTCCCTCTACATTATATATCGTACTTTTTTATAAGAAAGTTTAGCTTTATATTAGCTTTTCCCCAATATTTACAGACTAACATCTATACCTTTACCTATGTGTGGAGTAACCGATTGCTCCATCATTTTCGTATTCTGCTGTGCCATTTGTACTATGTCCTTCATTTGTGTTTGCCCAATATCCCTTACCATGTTCATTACTGAAATACTAGCTTGCTGCTGTACCTTAGCTTGACTCAACATGATTGACATTGCCGCTATATCCATGCGATCAGCTCCTTTTTAATGAAAAAGAGCCAGAGAAAAACCCTCTGACTCTTCATTGTTATTCCCAGAGATTCAATTATCTCAATAACTGAAGAATACTCTGAGGCTGTTGATTAGCTTGTGCCAACATTGCCTGAGCTGCCTGTGAAAGGATATTATTCTTCGTGAACTCTGTCATTTCTTTTGCCATATCCAAATCACGAACACGGGATTCAGCAGCTGTAAGGTTTTCTGCAGATGTTCCTAAGTTGTTAATCGAATGCTCTAACCTATTCTGGAAAGCACCAAGTTTAGAACGTTCTGCCGATACTTCCTGGATAGCAGCATCCAAAGTTTTAATAGCATTACCAGCCCCTGTTTGAGTCTGAACGTTTATAGCTGATACTAGACCATCAGTATCATTACCCAAAGTAGTTGTACTCATTTCATTAATATCAATTAACATCTCTTGACCACTATTAGAACCAATTTGGAGAGATGCTCCACTACTGTCTACAGTGATTGTCTCGTCAGTGGCATCATCACCTATAGCGGTAAATTCTGCTCCCTGATAAATAACCGATTGACCAACCCCAGTTATTGTCTGAGCAACGCTATCTTCATCAGTAATAGTTACTACAGCATCAACCCCTGCAGTGACTGCACCACCAACATCGGCCGCATTTGTTCCAGTTAATTTGATTTCAGCATCTGAACCAAAACTAGCTTGATCAAGTTTTATATTAGTACCATCATTAGTAGCGACAACCCCTGTAATATTTGTATATGTATTGATTTTCGCTTGTACATCATCCGCACCGACACTAGTCATACCTGCAAAATCAATTGTAGTTCCGTTAATTATTATAACTTTTCCCGACATGTCTACGTCTCCACCAGAAAGATCTAAACCTCCAGCAACTGCACTTGCCTGAGTTGCCTCTGTACCAATCGTTACATTATAATCCCCAGTTTTTAATCCAGTTACACTCACAATATCAACTTTTGTTTTATCACTGGAAGTTCCAACCGCTCCCAAACTACCATTTAAGAGTTTCTGAGTATTGAACTCAGTCGTATCAGAAATCCTGTTTACTTCAGATTTTAATTGTTCAATTTCCTTTTGCATTTCTTTTCTATCATCCAATGTATTAGTATCACTGCCAGCTTGAACAGCCAATTCCCTCATTCTTTGGAGAATTGAATGTGTTTCATTCAAAGCACCTTCTGCTGTTTGAATCATGGAAATACCATCCTGAGCATTTCTTCCTGCTTGATCCAATCCTCTGATTTGACTACGCATTTTCTCGCTGATTGCCAAGCCTGCTGCATCATCACCTGCACGGTTGATACGTGAACCTGAGGATAACTTTTCTAACGATAAAGAAGTTTTTACATTGTTAGCTGACAACTGCCTGTAAGTGTTTAACGCCGCAATGTTATGATTTATTCTCATTTTTAATTCCTCCTTGAATTTTTTATTTTTTCATCCTTGAAATGAAGTTCTAAACCACATTGGGCCCGAATATGATTTTTCCCTTCACTATCTATATCGACTAGAAGTCCTAAAAAGTTTATACCTTTTTTATAAGTTTTTAATTTTTTTTTCGTTTTTTTCAACATATTTATTGTGGTTTCTGCAATAATCCCTTTAATTCCTGACTAATATTAGTGTTTACACTCTGCTGTGCTGCTTTGATATTTTCCTCCTGTATTGCTGTAAATATCTCTTTTCGGTAAACCGAACAGCTCTTAGGTGCTTTCAAGCCTAACCGAACTTGAGTCGGAGTGATTTCAAGGACAACTACTTCTATATCCTCGCCCAGCATAATGCTTTCATTTTTCTTTCTCGTCAGCACTAGCATTTTCGCACTCCTCCTCATCTTTATTTTGTAATACTTTTTTTAATTCCTCGAATATATAATGCTTCGTTGTATAGTTCTTATCCTGCAAAACTAGCTGCTTCCCTTTTTTTGTCTTAACATTGATAATCAGAGGTGCCACAAGGTTAGCTGTCATTTTTTTTAGATCTTCCGGTATTACTACAATCGAAAGAACAATCACGTCTTCTTTTTCTTCAATACCAAGTTCATCCGCACCACTAGCTGAAATATCGAATTCATAGTCTGGTTTAAAATAAAATGGATTTATTGTTGGAAAAGCAAGATCCGACCTATCTACAGATTGAAGCCACCAAATAGGATTTTCCTTATCTTCATTTTCGATGAGAATATACCGTTTCATTTCCTCAAAAGCAATAATTCCCTGAGTAAAGGTAATCACCTTATCCTCTTTGATTTCTATTGTCCCAAACTGCTTTGTTTCAAGTAACATAAATAATATTCCCCCTTAATAGTAATTATCAAATTATATTATCATATTTCAAGCATTTATATCTATATTTCGTCCTGTTGTTGGACGCCAATCACTACTCACCTCAATTTGAACCTCAATCACAGGTCTACTTTGCGGAATAAAAGTAATATTAAAATCTTTTACCTCCTTCATTGCTTTTTCTAAAGCAATTTCCGCAATAACGGGTCTATTAAGTTCTATATGAGCCATCCGATTCCCTTGCTCCGCTATTTCCCCCGTATACTCTAATGCTCTTCTCTGCCCTAACTCCGCTCCTTCTCTGGTTACATCAGAGAAATTTTTTAACCCACATTCCTTAAAACACTGTGATTGATCAATTATGAGACGAGGCATCTCCAGAGACATAATCATCCCCTCCATAATACCAATTAAGGATCTCCCTTAATACGGAAATCCTTATTATAACCCTTTGCTAATTCTATTTTCCTCTACTTCTTGCTTACCTTAAAAAATCAACTAATGAAGGCATTATTACCTTCGCCCCCACTGCTAACGAAGCTTGATAGATATTTTCTTGATTCTTTAATTGCATAATTACCAAGGCTGGATCAACCCCATCTACTTCTGCTTGCACAGTAGAATAGTTTATCTCTTGTTCCGCTAACCGCTCCTTCGTCATTTCTAAGCGATTTACTCCGGCTCCTGCCTTCGCCCGGCAAGACAAGATCTGATCCATAGCCTGGTTAATCTTCTCTATATCACTCGACAAAGCAGTAGTATCTCCACTTTCTAAATTCGTTGCTATCTCCTGCAAAGTTCCAAAAAGATCGGCATCCACAAATGCTTCCTTCGCCGTAATATTAATAGGTATTTCTACTCCTACTCCCACTTCATAAACTATCTTTTTCTCATTATGTTTCCAAACCACAGCACCATCAATATCCACACCATCATACGGTTTTTCAGTAGTATTTGTACCACCAAAGATATACCTATCCCCCTGAACAGTATTCGCGATATTCCCTACCTCATCAATTATTTGCATGACTTCCTCTTTCACAGCTTTCCTATCCTCAGGAGCTAAAGTGCCATTGGATCCTTGAACTGTCAATTCATATACTCTCTGCAAAGCCGAGGTCACACTACCCAAAGCACCATCCGTAGTGCTAAGCCAGCTAATCCCATCTTTTGTATTCTCTTGAAACTGCCTGTTTTGTCTCAAGCGTGAGGCTAATCGTAAACTCTCCACTATGCCTGTAGGGTCTTCGGAAGGCTTACTAATCCGTTTTCCTGTCGCCAACTGATTTTGAACCCTCTCTATATTCCGAATATTTCTTGAAAGGTTGTTTTTTAAGTTATTCACCAGTATCTTGTTTGTAACCCTCATTTTTTACCCCTCCTTAACGTCCCACTGTCCCCAGCCTATTAACGATAATATCAAGCATCTCATCCATAGTATTAATAACTCTAGCCGCCGCTGTATACGCATGTTGATACATTATCATATTAGCCATTTCTTCATCTAAAGAAACACCCGAAACAGACTCTCGTTGGTTTATCAATTGTTCTATAAGATAGCTCCTGTTATTCTCCATATTCTGTGCTTCCTGACTTTCTACCCCTAACTGTCCCACCGTAGAGCGAAAAAAATCATCAAACGTTGCTACATCACCATTCATGGTTAACTTATCTTTTAACTGAGCAATTGCAAGAGCATTAGAGCCATCCCCTTCATAAACCTGAGGAACCGACTCACTAGCCGCCGCAATAAGGTTTAAATTATCAAGTATCTCTTGATTAATCCTAATGTTTTTAGTGCTAAAATCAGCAGTGTCATCATACTTTGTAAAAAAATCGACTTTATCGTCCCCCAACTCCCAATCAAGACCAAAACCCTCTCGATGAAGCTCATTTGTCTCTTCGGCTACTGTTTTGGCAACTAGAGAAATATTATCCCGATATTTCGGTATAACCTCATCTCTCATATCTACATAACCTTTAAGTATCCCACCACTCAACCTTACCTTCCCTTGTGAAATTCCACTGAGTGGATCGCACCACTCCAAAGTTGCATCCGTAGGATTTAACTCGTTATCAGTAAATGCCATCTTTGACACCACAGTTCCAGCCACCAAATATTTCCCACCTATAGTAACATTAACAGCACCATATTCATCTTCATTTACATCCATCGCTACAGTCTCGGAAAGCTGTTCCAATAGAAGATCCCGTTTATCCCTCAAATCATTAGCTGAATGTCCCTGTCTTTCTGCTTTAACTATTTGATCATTGAGATCCCCAAGCTGTAAACCTATGGAATTTATTTCACTAACTTTTACTGCAATCCCCTTGTTTATATCTTCTTGCAACTCTTTAAACTGAGTTTCTATATGATTGTATGTGTTTACAAGAGTTATTCCTGTCTGCATTACGGTTGTTCTAACCGCCACACTTTCTGGATTTTTGGAAAGAATTTGCCACGAATCCCAAAACGCATCTGAAACCGAGCGTATACTGGTTTCAGAAGGCTCGTTAAAAATTACCTCCAATTTATTCAAGATATCGGATTTCGTTGACCATTCTCCCAACGATTTATTTTCAGTACGCATTTGAATATCAAGAAATTCCTCTCTTATTCTCCTGATATCTGCTACTTCTACTCCCGTCCCTATATATCCATTTGCTGTATCCATCGGGCGAGTAGTCTGTGCAACAACACTTTGGCGAGTGTACCCCTCTGTATTAGCATTGGCAATATTATGACTAATAACATCCAACGCTTTCTGCTGTGTCGAAAGTCCTTTGTAGGCAATATTTAACCCAAAAAATGTCGAGCCCATTGTATCACTCTCCTCAACTAAACCTTTCTATCAAAAAGCTTACTTATTTTTTCTATTTCAACTTCTTTATCCGCATTATATGTGGGCTTCGCTTGGTGATTAATTACATCAACCGTAACATTCACAAATTGAAGCGATTGCTGGATGAGACGAGTATTTTCTTTATTAAGCTCTCGTAATTTATCTAAAATTTGGGGGAATTCTTTGCAAATTTCCTTCAATACACTTCCCACATCATCAGGTACTTTTGAAATAACATCCTGCAAATTAGTACCTTCATCAAATCCATATTTCTCAGCAAGTAGCTTAAAACAAGCTATCCGCTTTTCTTCTAATTTTCCTGCTTTAAAGATAATAACCTCTTCTTGCTTTGTAACAACATTAAGTGAATTTATATCGCCTTTTATTAGATGCTTCTGCTTTTGTTGCGACAAATCCAGTAATTGACTATATACCGTTTTTTGTTCATCTAATATACTGATCAAATCTTTAAACATAGGCTCCATAAACATCCTCACCCCTTAAATTCGTTTATCCAAAATACTTTCCTGCCAAATCTTTTCTATTACTTCCGCATTATTCACTTCATAAGTCCCCGACTTTACGGAGGCTTTTAATTGATCCAAATTCTTTTCCTCAGCAGGAGGAAGTTGAGATAAAGCCCTTGTGGCAATATTAAAAAGCCTCGCTTTATCCGACATCGCTAATTCATCATGCTTAGAATCTTCTCTCACACTACTCTGTGTATTATTTTCATTAATCTGCTTATTATATGCTTTTGTAACACCAGGAACAGGCTGATTAACAATACGCATACGTCATCACCTCATTCTATCATTATTACTCTTGACAAGATTATAAAAAATATATCTATTCTTATACTCTTAATATCGAATAGATATACCTTTTAATTCACCTCTAAATTTTAGCACATATACGCATATATCTCTATATTGCTCCCTTTTGCTCTTGTATTATATCCAAGTTATCTTTTTTTTTGCTTTATCCATCTCACTATAGTTCTATATATTTTTAGACAAATCATCCGTTATTAATCTTTTTTTCTCATGTCTGCTGTAAACATACCTGACCCTTTACCTTTTCTTTTATTGGCTTCTTCCTGTAAATATTTTTCATTTTCATCTCGCATTACCTTCTTGATACCCGATGTCAATTTATTATTACAAGACTCACAATAGCGTCCCCCTGTAATACGGACACCACAAAGTTCACACTTTAGTGCCTGTTGTTTTACCTCTCCCGATAAAATACGTCCCTCTCTTAAATATCTAAGAATGTTCGTTTCTTTTATACCCGTTTCTTCACTTACCGTTCCAATACTAACGCCACGATGTAAAGCAATATATTTTCGTACAATTTTAAATCTCTCCTCATCTTCTTTTTGACATTCAGGGCAAAGATTTGTACGTATAAAAGTAAACACCTTCCCACACTCAGGACAATTTTTCAATTGCATAAAAGCTCCCTCCCTCTGCTTAACAATGGCACTTAATAACAATAGTTTAACAATAGTTTTTCCTGTCCAACTGTCCAACTGTCCAACTTTCCAACAATAGCTTAACAATCGTTTAACAACCGCTCAACTATCGTTTAACTATTGTTCCTTGTTCCTCTATCCTCTCCTTTCTTCACTATACAGCCAATTTCCTGCAATTTTGTTTATTATTTTTATATTATAACCAGCAGCCCAAGTTACTCCATATACTTTAATTGCACCCATCTGTTCTAAAGCTTTGGCACAAGCCAATAAGGTTGCTCCCGTTGTAATAATATCATCGACAATCAAAACTGTTTTGCCCACAACTTCTTGTTTATTTACACCCTCAAAAGCTCCTGCTATATTTTCAAATCTCCCTTTTTTTCTTAGTTTAGTCTGCGAATAACTAAAATTATTTCTTTTAAGAGCATCCTTCAACAAAGGCTTTCCCAATTCTGTAGCCACTTCCTTCGCCAACAGTAGACTCTGATTAAAGCCCCTCGCATTTTCCCTAGAAAAATGAAGTGGAACAGGAATAACTGCTTCGATTTTTTCTTTTATTTCTAATTCCTCTATTCGCTGAGCCATCAAATACCCTAACGGATAGGTAATATCTTTTTTACCGTTATACTTTAAATTATAAATTAATTCTTTGAACATTCCATAATACGGAACTACACTCACTACCTCCAATGAGGTATTCTCCCAATTATAACAATTAGGACAAGCTTGGTCAGCTTTAAAATATCCACATCGTGGGCAAGTATCTATTTCACGAGATAAACTCATTACTTTATTAACACAAGAATCGCAAAATCCTTTATTATCACGACTTTGCCCTTTTCTCCAGCATAAGGGGCAAATAAATTCACTGGGGAAGAATATCTCTAGCAACGCTCCCATCCAATCATGCCACTTCATTAATTTATCCTCCATTTGCTTTGTTTTCTTGATCTATCAGCTATATCTGCACACATCCCACAATTATTATACTACAATATTTCGCAATATTTTTTAGGTTTATTTGCTATTTACAAAATTAACTCTATTGTTGTATAATTAAGTTACAATTTGATACGTAAAAGGACTGTGATATTTGATGGATATTTATAAATCTAATAGGAACCTGCCCATAAATAAAACTAAAGAGGAGTTAGAGGCACTAGCTAAACCAACTATCATCAAAATAGATCAAGCCCATATAAAGCAGCAGGGAGTCTATGTAAACCCTGTACATACTAACATACCTTTTTGCTCCACGATGAATAAAGCATATACCAAGTTGCTAACAACCTATTCAGAAACAGCCGCAAGTATAATTAATTCCTCTGAAAAAATGTGTGCAATGTTAGAAAAAACATTTAAAGCACTTAATAATGACGAGATTACCCTAGATAACGCACGAGGTACAGTGACATCTATAATGACTCAAAATATCAACGAACGAATAAAGGCTTCTACTGATGAGAGGAAAAAACAAGCTTTAATTTCTTCACGCAATGATATAACAAAAAGAGTAAATGATATCTTTGCCTCACCTAATGCTAAATCAGCTTCAATAGCTACTCTATGTAATCAATTCACATCTATTGTAACAAATAAATCTGGCAAAAAAATCATGCGTTTAAACCAATTAGCTGAAGAAAAATTAGCTAAATTAGAAGCAGAATACAATAAAGATGATGGTATCATAACAGAAACTAAAGCACCCCCTCAAACTCAAGACTTAGGTGAACCTGAACAACCAATAACATTAAGCCATACAAGAAGAAACGGCTCCCGTGTAAGCCTAACTTTAAGACCAGCTGGTGTGCTAAAAAGGGCGAACCCTTCAACTCCACCAAATACGTCAAATAAAGTTCCTACATCACGTACAAATATTTCACCAGAAAGAACTTTTTAGTAACATTATTCCTACTTAATATTGGATAAAGTAACACTTTGCTTTTCAAAGGAATAGCATTTATCTGATATGTAAAAAAGAATTAGTAAAATAATATTTGCTAACAAATATATTTTTTCTTCTGTTCACATTGACAGGACAAAACCTTTGTATCTATAATGGTACTAGCAGAGAGGTGCTAAACAAAGGAGTGTTCAATTTGGTAAACCTTAATTGTCATGATTTTCAAAAAGCTATGTCCTCTTTTCTTCTTCGACATCAAAGTATTTTAGATATAATGTCTAAATATCAAGAATCATGTGCGCGAACAAACCGAGCCGTAGCTAAATCCGTTACTTCTTGTGGGTGTTTGGAAATTTCAGCTAAAAAACAGACTTTGCCTCCCGATGCACATATTGAGGATCTTGAAAGCCTTTTTTCCAAGCACTTGGAAGGTGAACTTTGCGATAATTGCAGAGATATTATTATTGCAGAACTTGGAACGAATCTTTTTTATCTGACCGCACTTTGCAATACCTTGGATATTAATTTACAGGGAGTAATGGAAAAAGAATACAGTAAAGTAATTACTCTTGGTAAATTCAATATGACCTGACCTTTATCCGAATAGCTAACCGTCGCTAAGACTCCCTCTTCAAAATAGGAAAGGGAACACACCTGTTGAATTATTAGTAAAGTCAAAGGACAGGGATGTCCCCAATTGATGGGAGATAAGCGACGCTAAGCTTAGCTTTGCACACAGTAGACACTAACGAACAAGTTCGTAAGTGTTACTAGCGTGTAATGGTTCAACTAACTTTCAGTGGGGGATGAAGAAAACCCCCACTGAAAAGAAGTT
>JAQUGH010000221.1 GCA_028684195.1 Clostridia bacterium
TTTGCAAGCAACCAAAGCTAGATTATTCCCTAATTAAATGTGCTTTTTCAGGAAAACTTACAATAATATTCAATGTTTTATAAAAGACCTCATAAACTGCTGTTATAGGATTTTTCAGCTAACGTCCCGGATTTGCGACGTTTCCCAACCTTAGAAGGAGGCGCTCATGCCCTGACAAGGGCTAATGTGCCGACTGTCCCGACGGGCTTAGGTTGGGGAATGTGTGAGGGCAACACCCAAAAGGATTTTTGACCCACGCCCGAACCTTGTGCAAATCTTTTGTTAGCTGATGTTGGAATATTCAGCCCCAAAGCCGCCCTAAATTTCAGCCCCAACTTAAATCATTTCATCTTCTTGTATGACATCAAGATATGCTTTGGTCTATGGATTCCAATCTATTATTTTTAGCTTGTATAAATTATGATATATCTTCATTGTTCTGTAGATATTCAATAATTGAAAAAACCATTTTGCTTGTAAAAAACCCTGAAGGGATGAAATGTTTCAAATTGTATAGAGTAAACATAAATTTAGGTGGTATTGTTCTAATCTCTAATTGGGTACCTGTGAATGATATTGTATTAGTGTACCACTTTTAGATGTTTTGACACTCAATTAGTTTACCACCTGACATATAAATCCTGTAAAATATAATTAAATATTTTACAAGGAGGATTGAAAGGTGTGATCATTGAAGTGGATATTTATGCAGCGATTCGTACCAAATTTTCTGAAGGGGAATCTATAAGATCTATTTCTAAAAATCTTAGAATTTCTAGACAAACGGTTAAAAAGTATTGCGAAGGTGAGTTCCATCCAGAAATGAGAAAAACTTATGAGAGAGAACCTGATGTTATCACTGAAGATGTTAAAGCTTTTATTCTCAATTGTTTTAAAGAAGATGGAAATGAAAAACTTAAGAAGCAAAAACACACAGCTAAACGTATTTATGATCGTTTAGTTGCTGAAAAGGAATTTAAGGGTTCCTGTTCAACAATCCGAGCAACTGTTAGAGTTTTAAAAGGTGAACGAAGTGTTCCACCACAAAGTAATGTTCCGCTATCCTATGAACCAGGTGAAGCCATACAAATTGATTGGGGTGAAGCAACCATCTACTTAGGTGGTCAGAAAACAAAAGTTAATACATTTTGTGCCAGACTTTGTTATAGTTGCGATATCTTTGTACAAGCTTTTAAATCAGCCAATCAAGAGACTTTCTTAGAAGCTCAGCAACTCATGTTTGATTACTTTGGTGGGATTCCACGGAAAGTAATTTTTGATAATGCTAAAGTTGCTGTTAAAGAAGGCTTTGGAATATATGCTAAACCCCAAGATCGTTACCTCTCTTTTAGTGCCCATTATGCATTTGCCCTTGAATTTTGTAATCCAGCTAAGGGCAATGAAAAAGGTCTTGTTGAAAACCTCGTTGGTTATTCTAGAAGAAACTTCCTTGTTCCAGTGCCACGAGTTAAAACTATAGATGATCTCAATCAACAACTATGGAACAGCTGTCTTAAATACCGAAAAGAACATAAGGTAGAACATCGTGTAAATACTGTTGAAACCATGTACAATGAAGAAATTAATTATTTAAAAGTTATTCCGAAGTATAGATTTGACACGAGCAAAACCGTTATAGCAAAAGTAGATGATTTCTCAACCATTCGCTACGAGAAAAACAATTATTCTGTTCCAACGAAGTATCTAAGAAAAGAAGTCACAGTAAAAGGTTATGCAAATGCTATATATATTTTGTATCAAGGTTCTGTTATAGCCAAGTATTCAAGACAGTATGGCTTTGGTCATACAAAGTATCAATTAGAACATTATATAGACTTATTAGAACGGAAACCACGTTCTGTAGGTAATGCTAAACCAGTAAAAGAAACACTAACAAAAGAGCTTCTTGATTGGGGCAGTCATCTTCCAGGTGGCAACAAAGAGATGGTCAAGCTTCTACGATTATGTGTCGATTATGGAGAAGAAGAAATCCTTGCCATTAAACGCAGTATCCCATCTCACAATGTTCTTACAGTGGATATGGTAAGAACATATCTCAATAAGCCCGTGGATTCACCTGCTGTTCATCTTAAAAACGAAATTGATGTTACAATTACTGATTTAAGAAAATATGATGAAAAGTATGGGGTGGCTAATTGATGAAGAACATAAACGCACAAACAATAGAACTATACTCAAAGCAACTAAAAACCCCCACATTCAATCATTATAACGATGTTATACGACAGTTAGAAAGTAATAAAAGTTATGAGGAATTTCTTATTACCCTTATGAAAACAGAGCTTGATTCTCGCATGGAAAGTAGTCAAAAGCGTAAGATTAAAGTAGCTAAATTTCCATACACCAAAACAATTGATGAATTAGATATTAATCGTTTTGAACATCTTTCAGAAGCATTTATTCATGAGCTTTCCAGTTGTGACTTTGTTAGTAAACGTCAAAATATCGTAATGATTGGTAATCCAGGTACAGGCAAAACTCATCTAGCTATTGCCCTTGGTATAAAGGCTTGTATACAGGGTATGAATGTTAAATTTTTTACAGCTGCTAATCTGTCAAATGAATTGATTGAAGCTCAGGAATATAAGAAACTTATTAAACTTGAGAAGCAACTAGCGAAAGCGGATTTACTTATTATTGATGAATTAAGTTATATTACCTTTAATCGGCATCAATCAGAACTACTTTTTAAAATAATTGCTGATAGAGCAGAACGAAGGAGCGTTATAGTATCAACAAACCTTAAGTTTTCTGACTG
>JAQUGH010000222.1 GCA_028684195.1 Clostridia bacterium
CGAAAATCAAGGTACCTGTCCCCATTTCTAGCTCTGGCATTTTGGACAAAATACTGTTCCACGTCCCGCAATTATGCTTTTCTCCAACAACGCTCCACACTTAAGACAAGGTTTTCCTCCACGTCCATATACATGAAGTTTTTCTTGATAGCTGCCCTTTTCACCACGCCCATCTACATAATCACTAAATGATGTGCCTCGATATTTAATTCCCTCTTCTAATTTTTGTGTAATTGCATTATACAGATTCGTAATTTCACTCTGGGTTAGCATTTGTATCTCACGTTTTGGATGTAAACCTGCTGAAAATAAAATTTCATCCGCATAAATATTCCCGATACCTGCAATCTTACTCTGATCCAAAAGAAACACTTTTAACAACCTTTTTCTACCTGTAATCAAATTTTTTAACGTTTCAAAATTGAACTTCTTTGATAAAGGTTCATATCCAAGATTTTGCAAACCTTTGATCCTTGTCCAGTCACTTGTAGGAACCAAATAAACAGTCCCAAACTTTCTTATATCAGTAAACCTTAAATCCTGCCTAGAGGAAATACGAAAAATCAGATGAGTGTGCTTACCAAAGGAAATATCCCGATCACAAACTATAAGTTGTCCCGTCATTCTTAAATGAATAACCAAAGTATTATTGTCATCGAGATGAAACAATAAATATTTTCCTCTTCTATTTATATCTATAATTTTTCTCCCACATATCATTTCTTTAAATTTTTCAGGTTGAGGGTATTTTATTATTCCATCATAATATATCTCTACATCAGAAATTATCTTATCTTTAACGAATGGCTCTAGACTTCTTTTTATAGTCTCTACTTCCGGTAATTCAGGCATTAAATTATCACCTATCCCTCGCTACTTTTTCTTATATCTTACTACTTTTTTATCCCAAACTTATTTATTAAATTGATTTCATGTTATACCAATCCAGACCAATTTTAAGATCAACCTTCAAGGGTACTACCAAATTATAAGCATTACTCATTATCTCATTAACAAGTTTCCCTACTTCAACTACTTTTTCTTCCGGTACATCAAGAATTAGTTCATCATGAACCTGCAACAATATATCAGTTTTTGGTTGTTGCTCTTCCAGTACTTTATTAAGCTCAAGCATAGCTAGCTTTAATATATCCGCGGCACTTCCTTGAATTGGAGTATTCATGGCTGTCCGTTCTGCAAAGCTTCTTAAATTATGATTCCTGCTTAATATATCAGGAAGATACCGACGTCTGTTTAATAACGTTGTTACGTATCCTTTTTCTCTAGCTTCTGCAATTACATTATCTAGATATCGTTTTACTCCTTGATAATGAGAAAAATAGCCCTCAATGTATTCTTTAGCTTCTGCCCGTGATATTCCTAAATCCTTACTCAATCCATAATCGCTTATTCCATACACAATTCCAAAATTAACTGCCTTTGCTGCCCTTCTCATGTCCTTGTTTACTGCCTCCATCGGTACTCCAAAGACTTCTGACGCTGTTCGTGTATGAATATCTTGATTCTCTTTAAAAGCTTCGATTAACACCTCATCCTTAGCCATATGGGCAAGTACTCGCAATTCGATCTGAGAATAATCAGCAGCCAAAAGATATTTCCCTGTTGACGGCAAAAAAGCCCTGCGAATTCTTCTTCCTTCCTCCATACGAATAGGAATATTTTGGAGATTAGGTTCCGTACTAGATAATCTTCCGGTGGCAGTAACAGCTTGATTGAAAGTGGTATGAACTCTAGACGTCTTTGTATCCATAAGCGTTCTTAACCCATCAATATATGTACCTTTTAATTTTACAATTTGTCGATAATATAATACCTTCGCTACAACCTCATGTTCTGGGGCTAGGGATTCCAACACCTCGGCACCGGTAGAATAACCAGTTTTTGTTTTCTTTCCCTTGGCAATACATAGCTTTTCAAAAAGAATATTCCCCAACTGTTTTGGGGAATTAATATTAAATTCTTCCCCAGCTAAATTATATATTTCTTTAGTAAGTTGGCTAATCCAAGTATCAAATTCTTCCCCCATTTCATCTAAAATGCACTTGTCCACTCTTATTCCTATTTTCTCCATTTTGGCTAATATGTTTGCAAGAGGCAATTCTAAGTCCTCGTAAAGATTTATCATATCTAAATTTTTTAATTCTTCATATAAACCGTCACCCAGTTTATCCAAAATATCCAAACAACACGGCACTTTCCCTTCACCCTCTGGAATACTATTCACAACTAACCTTTCCCCTGCAATGGATAATAAATCATTTTTTGAACGAGAAGGATTTAATAGATAAGACATAAGAAGAGTATCCCGGAATTTACCTTTCAAATTAATATCATATACATTAAAAGTCGCTAATGCGTCTTTTAGATCATGCAATATCTTTATTACACTAAAATCCTCTAGATATGGCTTTAAAATGTTCAAATATCCTATTAGATCTTCTTCCTTTCCCCAAGTAAGAAGTACTGGTTCCTTGCCACTAATTTTTATTCCTAGCTTTACAATTTTTATATCACTAAAGCCATTCCCCTTTGTTGCAGACACTTTTGGGGACACTTCGGAACCGTCCCTGTTTGTCTCCCTAGTCACTTTTGTTTCTAAATATATAACTAATTCGTCCTTAATATCTGCTATGTATTCTTCTAATGCTTCTTTATTATTTATTGTTAGGAAAGAAGGAATAGAAGACTCGTTCTCCCCTTTATTCACGACTTTTTGAATAATATTTTTGAACTCTAGTTCCTTTATTA
>JAQUGH010000223.1 GCA_028684195.1 Clostridia bacterium
AGTAACTGATACACTGACCAACGACTACTTTGAAACGAGGGCTGCAACTGCACTAGAGGGGTACAATGTATCCACACTAACTGCCCAACAGGTCTGGGAATATGTCACTCGTACTCTCACGAGCGCAGGGGCAGGGGGAGCAACTGCCCAGGAGGTTTGGGAGTATGCAACAAGGACACTAACATCAGGAGGCACTGCCACGAGCGGAGGATCAGAATCTATTATCACGGGCTACACACATGTAGCATCTGCAAGGACCATTGATACAGGAGATACAGCACTCACAGTCGAACAGATTATCAGCATTTTTAATCTGTCTCAGGGATGCGAGATATACAACTGTTTGAATCCAAGAAAACACAGAATGTTTTTAACTGCTCCTGACAATGAAGGAATTGATATTACAGTAACAAACGGAGTAATTACTTATATTGAGGATTCGGGTATGACCAATGACGATAAACTTATGATAATCGTCAGGTCAGCTCATACTACAACATGATTTGCGGAGATTGCTAGCAATTTTAGGAGGTGAAACGGCATCCTCCTAAAATTGTGGGACGAAGTCACATAAAAAAACGGCTTGTACACTCTATTTTTTCAAAGCTTCAGACATGCTTATTCTTTTTTACGTCCAATGATAGCTAGCAGCCCGAGAACTGCAATCACAGGCAAAGCAACCGAGGGAAACTCAGGAATCTCGGTTTCATCTCCATTAACATGGTATGTCATGATAACTTCTTCATGACGGCCTTCCCCAAAGTACTCTACGTAGTATCTTGCATATACCTTATATGTCCCAGGCTGTAATTCTGGTGTAGCCCAAGTAACTATTCCGCTTTCAGGGACTTTTGTTCTATAATATCTACCCGAATCTGAAACTTCTATTGTATAATACACGTGTGGAACAAACGTAGGATCGCCAGTCTTTGCAAAATCAAATGTTGCCACATATGTCGCAGGGTTGCCATTATCGGAAGTAATTTTCCAATCCTGTACATATGGAAGTACTTTATGGTTCATAGACCCATAACGGTCCCCTATAACAGAGGTAGTCCAGAAGTATATTATCTCTATATTGTAATTTCCGGGAGCCACATTAGATCGTGTCATAGACGCAGTCCCATTAACTAAAGGTTTAATTGGGCCAGCCACTGGCTGAAACCACCCACAATACCCACCATTGGCAGGATATATTTCACCAGTCTCCGAGTCAAAAAGTGTTACATTTATTGTGTATGTGACTTCCTGTCCTTCAATTGAAGGATTTGGATAAGAACTTCCTTCCATGTCATGTACCCAAATATACGCGCTTGCTGTACTCACCAACATTAAAAGCGCCAGCGTCGCTATTCCTACACACTTCAAGAAAACACACTTTCTCTGTGTTTCATTCCTTATCATTTCTTTCACCCCTAAAACTTCGTAAATTGATTCCAGAATTTATAATGAAAGAAACGAATAATTACATAACACTTTTCTCTATAAAGAAAATGATTTGAATAAAAATGACATCTATTCTATTTATCTACAATCGTATTATATTCAGGGACTAATATTAGATCCCACTGGATTGTATTTTTTTGAGTAGTAAAAAAAAGGGAAAGTTGAGTGAATTCAAAAAAGTGTCTCACGCATTACAGAAATCAAATAATATCCTAACACACACACGGCAACGAATATTACTACATCAATGGCTGAATTCCCACTGAGTTTAATTATTCCACCTCCTGTAATTAGGAAGGTGGCACAGTATTAAAAAGTTTACGTTATTCTATCTTGTAATCCCATTTGATGTAAAAAAGAAATGAGTTAAAATATTTTTATTCTCTGCAATGATCTTTAATTAATTCTATCAATTCATTCACTGGAATAGTGTATATCTTTTCATCTGTCTGTTTCCCCCCGGAATTTGGAGCAAAAGAAATATACTCATTTGTTTCACATAATAAAATATCTCCATCTGGTGATACTTTAAGCTTATTTTGAGTTACCCTTTCATCATTATATCCGGCTTGGTCTTCTTCCCATTCATAAAATAGTAATATTTCACCGCTCGCTTGCTTAGATTCTAATGTTTTAAACATGTTTTCATCTCCTTAATATTCCCCATTCAGTTAATCTCTTTTCAATATCTCGCATTTCATAATCAGTAAAAGACAATGATTGATAATGTCTTAAACTTGTTACTGGATCATGGCCCTGGCGCGAATATATTTCAATCTCAGGTATCCCACATTTCAGCATCCACGATTCAATAGTTTTCCTCGGTGTTTTAGGTCCAATCTTAGGTTCTATATTGGCTTTTATTGACCATCTTGATAGATTCCTATTCCATGAGGTTCTATCAGGCGGCCTAGGAGCCTCTAAGAAAGCCTTAAAAAGATAAGGGAAAGTAGAGGGTAGTCTATCAATTGTCCTCTTAATGAGTTTCTGCTTAACCTTCTTCTGAGCTTCCGCAGGTAGAATAATTTGATTTCTCGCTTGAGAGTACCAGGATGGATTATCATAGAGCCTCTGTAGCTCGATGTAACGCAAGCCGGTAATTACATTTACCTCGAATGTTACTCGGCGTTTTTCGGGTATATGTTGGATAAATTGGTCGTATTCTTCGACTGTTAGGACTTTTGTGCCGTCTGAGGTTACTAGGCCGTTATCCATTTTTATTTCCTCGCGTTCTTCTCAACTTCCAGCCTTAAATTATTCCCACATTCGTGCAGTGTTGCAAACAAAGTGTATATAAAGATCGGAAGAGCACACGTCTGA
>JAQUGH010000224.1 GCA_028684195.1 Clostridia bacterium
GATCTCTCCTCATGCACAGCAGGTGATTTATTTGAAAACAGAAAAGCCAGTAAAACCATGGGATTTGATAAGGCGGGCGAAAAGTGATGAATGAAGAAGAGAAAGAGATTGATTTGAACAAAAATGATGACATGATGAAGAGTAATGATAAGGAAAGTAAAAATGGTAGAATAGATAAAATATATTTGCAGATTCCCAAAAAGAAGATAGCAACTTTAATTAGGATAATTGAGGGTTATGATAATGTGGGGATTGTTACGACAGAAAATGCTCAAGAGGGTTTAGTTGCGGTTCAGTTAACACCAGATACTGAAATAACGGTTCGTGAAATACTGAGAAATCTTAGCTTTGTTCAAATAATTAATGATGAAGACGGTATAAATAATAAGGAATAGGTAAAAAAAGGACTACAATGTAAATCTGTTGTAGTTCTTTTTGATAAGAGCAAGGCGATTAAGAGGTTTTATAAAGAATAAAAAGATTATGGGACGAGGAGAACATTGCAAAATTTGACAACAATCGCAGGATTTGTTACAATAACGTAGAATATTTTCATGTAGTGTTATATTTTCAGGAAAAGGATTTGTCTTACAGAGAAAAGTAGTGCTTTACATAAAGTTTATCTAATTTTATTGATAATCTTATGTAATTATAAGCAAAAGCAGTTTAAGGTATTTACTGGGATTAATAGGAGTGAGAATATGGCTGTTAATATATCTAAAACAGGGAATACATTAGTGGTACGTTTTGATTATTCTCCAGTGAGAGTTACCAAAGTAAAATCTATTAAAGGATACAAATGGAACCCAGATAAGAAGATTTGGACAGTACCATTTACTGAGGGAAATTTGAATATACTAAAAGTGCTTTTTAATAATGAAGAAAAGAATATAGAGAATATAGAGAATATAGATGGTGAGGAAAATTTAAAGAACAGGCAAATCCTTTTGAAAATGGAGGAGGAAATAAAGTTAAAAGGATATAGTTTTGAAACAAAGAAATCCTATATGGGTCACATTAGGAGATTTTCTAGTTTTATTAATAAAGATTTAGATAAAGTATCTAGTGAAGATGTTAGAAAATATGCCTTGTTTATTTTAGAAAAAGAAGGACTATCTCATTCTTATGTAAACCAAGCTATTAGTTCAATAAAATTTTTGTGTAATGATGTGCTTAATCAAAATACTATAATAAATGCAATTCCACGACCTAAAAAGGTTAAGAAGCTTCCAGTTGTTTTGAATTTTCATGAGGTTACCAAAATACTTGACGCTTTAAAGAATGAAAAACATAAAGCAATATTGTTTTTAATTTATTCTGCTGGGTTGAGGGTAGGAGAAGTTGTTAAGCTTAAAGCTAAGGATATAGATAATGAAAGAATGCTAATACATGTAGTGCAAGGAAAAGGTAAAAAGGATAGATATACAGTGCTTTCACAGATTACTCTTAAACAGTTAAGAAAATATTATAGTTTATATAAACCTGAAGAATGGCTTTTTCCAGGACAAAATGATAAAGGACATATTACAGAAAGGACAGTAGAAAAAATATTTAAAAATGCATGTGATATTGTAAATATAAAAAAGGAAGTATCGGTACATTCATTAAGACATTCATTTGCAACGCATCTTCTTGAAGGGGGAGTTGATTTAAGGTATATACAGGAGCTTTTAGGTCATGCAAGTTCAAAGACCACTGAAATATATACTCATGTTACTCAGAAGAGCTTAACCAATATAAAAAGCCCTTTGGATAATATAATGACATGTAATAGAAATGGATACAAAGGCAGTTAGTATAAAGTATATTACCCGAATCAACCTTCGGTGATACAAGTGCTTTAGCGATATACCCGAAAGTTGATTCGGTGATATAGTAGTTAGACGACATTTCTAAGGGGGTGTGAATTATGAAGCTAATCTTTGCTGTTGAATCTGACTGGGAAGGTAGCGCAAAAAAACAAAGTTCAATCCTGCCTATGTTACAGTGTATTAATGGAATTTATCCATCGATTAAATACATCTTCAGAACAGCGAACACAAAAGAGGAATTACGATATTGTCTTACAAAGTTCAAACAATTAAGAAGGAAAAATGGTGATTTTTGCGCTTTCTTCTACTCGGGACATGGTTCAACAGGGAAAATTCACCTCGGTAAAGAGATTCTGACACTGAGCGATTTGGCAAAAGTTGCAAATGATGTGGAAGAAGGATTATTTGATGGGCATCTTGTGCATTTCGATTCATGTTCAGTTGTAAGAAACTCGGACGTTGAACTTAAAGAGTTTATTAATTCAACTGGAGCATCATTAGTAACCGGGTTTGATCGTGATGTTGACTTTATCGAATCGTTGGCGCTAGAAATGATTTTTATAGATTACATTAGTGATAACAAACCGTATACTGCTTATAAAAAGATCATAAAAAATTATTCTGAACTTTGTAATCGAACAGGATTTATCGCTGTGAAAAAATAAAAAGAATAGCTGGGGCTTTCTTTACCGAAACGTCGTCTAACCCAGTTTTCCCGTGAAGGCGCGGGGGAGAAGGGGTTTAGGGTATGCCGCGCCACATCCCCCAGCCTAAGTCAAGCATGACCCGGCTCGCCCGGGCCTAAGTTAAGAGCTAACTAAGGCACGACCATCGCCTTAAGGCTGGGTGACGTCGGGAAAACACATCCGTTAATTGCAATATTCCTATTTGAGGAACCTGTAATCATAGTTATTTAAATTATGGATATTTAAGCCCCGAAAGCCACTT
>JAQUGH010000225.1 GCA_028684195.1 Clostridia bacterium
TACCATGATAATTGCTGAGACAGTGAAGGGTAAAGGGGTATCTTTTATGGAAAATCAAGTCGGCTGGAATGGTGTTGCTCCTAATGAGGAACAAGCAAAAAGGGCACTGGCGGAACTTTCTTAGTATAAGGGGAGGGAAAAAGATTATGGAAAAAATGGCGACACGGGATGCCTATGGCAGAGCTTTAGTGAAATTAGGGGCTGAAAATAAAGATATTGTGGTTTTAGATGCTGATTTGGCTGGCTCTACTAGAACAAAAGAGTTTAAGAAGCATTACCCTGAACGTTTTTTTAATATGGGAATAGCTGAGCAAAATATGATGGGAACAGCAGCAGGATTAGCTACTGCTGGAAAAACTGTTTTTGCCAGTACGTTTGCTATCTTTGCTACAGGTAGGGCGTTTGAACAGATACGCAATTCAATTGCTTATGCTAAGTTGAATGTAAAGATTGTTGCTAGTCATGCTGGATTAACGGTAGGTGAGGATGGAGCTTCTCATCAAGCGATAGTTGATATATCAATAATGCGTTCATTACCGAATATGATGGTGATTGTTCCGGCTGATGGGGTGGAAGCAGAAAAAGCTGTGATTGCAGCAGCTCAATATAATGGAGCTGTTTATATTCGTATGGGACGTTCGGCAGTACCTGTAATATATCAACAGGATTATGATTTTACTATTGGAAAAGCTTCTGTTTTGAAGGAAGGTCAAGATGTTTCTGTATTGGCGTGTGGCATCATAATAGCGGAAAGTCTGAAGGCTGCAGAAGAATTAGCACAAGAAGGAATATCGGTTAAAGTTATTAATGTAGCAACGATTAAACCTATTGACAAAGAGGCTATAGTGAAGGCAGCACAAGAAACTGGTGCTATAGTTACGGTTGAAGAACATAGCATCATTGGTGGTTTAGGAAGTGCAGTAGCGGAGGTTTTGGTGGAAAATGAGCCTGTGCCTATGGAGCGAGTTGGAGTAATGGATATCTTTGGTGAGTCGGGAAAACCTCAAGCATTGTTAGAGAAATATGGTCTGACGGCCAAAGAGGTAGTGAGTGCTGTAAAAAAAGTGCTTGCAAGAAAATAAGCACAAGGGGACGGTTCTTGTGTGTTGTCATCATCTCTAGCTTATTATAAGCTAGAGATGATTTTTATGCCAAGAAGAGCAAAAAGGGCAAGAGGAGCAAGCAGAGCAAGCAGAGCAAGCAGTACAGGAATATATCATGTGATGCTTAGAGGAATAAATAGACAAATAATATTTGAAGATAACGAAGACTATGAAAAATTAATTCAAACAATCACCCAGTATCAAAAAGTATGTGAATATGAAGAATTAGTCAAGATAGATGATAGAGAAGCAACAAAAATAATAATAACAGTAGTTGGAGTGAAAAATGCAATGCAATACATTGCAATACAAATTCAGAATCTTGAAAAGGAGAAAAGAGATAATATAATTAAAGAATTAAAAAATAGAGGACTATCAATAAGGTGAATAGCAAGATTAACAGAGATTAGTTTCGGAGCAATAAGAAGGATATAGGACACAGAAGAACCGTCCCCTTGTGTTTCCGTTAGATAAACCACATTTTCCCAAAAGGAATTTGTTTTTCGTTGTCGAAATAAGAGTATGTTAGGCTATAGAATCTTATGTATCTGAAATTTCACTTTTTCAGTATATATTAAATGTATTTTAGTTCGGAGTGGAGGAATAGAATGATTCAGTTATTTAATGTTTTTAAAATTTATGAAGGTGAAGTACGGGTTGAGGCCCTAAAAGATATAAACATGCATATTAAGAAGGGGGAATTTGTATTTTTGGTAGGTCCAAGCGGTGCAGGAAAGTCTACTCTTACTCGGCTATTAAATAGAGAAGAAATTCCTACTCAAGGGCAGATTCTTGTAAATGGGAAGAGCTTAATTAGGATGAGAGAGCGGGAGATACCGTATTATCGGCGAAACATCGGTTTTGTTTTTCAAGATTTTCGTCTTCTAATGGATAGAACAATTTATGAAAATATTTCTTTTGTCATGGAAGCTGTGGAGATGTCTGGAAGTGAAGTGAAAGAACGAGTTCCGGCGGTATTGGAAATGGTGGGCCTACAGGATAAAGGTGATGCTTATCCTCATCAACTTTCGGGAGGACAACAACAGAGGGTTTGTATAGCACGTGCGGTTGTAAACGATCCCATTATAATTATTGCTGATGAGCCCACGGGAAATTTAGATCCAGAAACATCTTGGGAAATTATGAACATTCTTTTAGCTATAAATAAAAGAGGAACAACAGTAATTATTGCTACGCATGATCGAGAAATGGTAAATAGAATGAAAAAGCGTGTAATCGCCTTGGATAATGGTCTCTTAATTAGAGATGAAGAGAGGGGCGAATATTAAAAATGAGATTAAGTAGTGTACATTATAATATAAGAGATGCTTTTCATTCTATGAAAAGAAATAAAATAATGACGGTGGCGTCTATTGCCACTGTAGCAATATCACTTCTTATTTTAGGTTGTGCTTGGCTTTTGGTATTAAATTCACAACATTTAGCTGGCACTATGGAATCAGAACTAGAAATAAATGCATATATAAATAAAAATGTCACTAGAGAAGATGCACTTAATTTGCGGAGAGAAATAGAAGCAGTGCAAGGTGTAGAAGAGGTAGCTTTTGTTTCCAAGGAGGAAGGATTAAGCAGTATCCAGGAAAAGCTGGGAGAGGATGCGGATATTGTTGGAACAGTAGGG
>JAQUGH010000226.1 GCA_028684195.1 Clostridia bacterium
CGCTTGCCGCTTGTAAATCTTGAGTTACTCCATGGTATGTAACACGCCACGAGGTAAGGTTATCGGGCAAAGTAAATTCCGTTGTAGCTTTCCCGTTACTATCCGTTTCTACAGTTCTGAAAATGACCGTATCAGAAAAATCTTTACGCTCTGATTCTCCTTCGCCACCACATTCAGCGCCACAATGATAGGCTGGTTTTTTATGAGAAACCCTCGTACTTGTAAATAAATACAAATAATCTCCGTAAAGATTTGAGATAAAATCAACATTTTGATCTCGCATATTATAAAGAGCCTCATCTACTAAATTGAGATTAACTTTTGCTTTCACAGGTTTATCATTTTTATCAGTCACCAGCACCTCAAGTTTGACCTCATCTTTTGGTCTGTATTCTGCTTTGTCTGTTTTAATATTAATCTTTAATGCTTTTTGTTCCTTATCAAAGGATATAAGGCAAGAATTTACTTTATTATATTTAAAACCATCAAAATACACTGCCAAAACATTAACATTAGGAACATCTTTTTCTTTGAAAGTAAAACTATACTCTGATTGGTTTAACACAGAATATGTCTCTATCTCCTTTTGTCCTCTATAGAAAAGATACCCTTGATTCCTAGTAGGCAAATTTTTATCATTCTCCTTCAAAATCAAGGAAACATTCTCCCCAGTGGCAAAGCTTTCCCTTCCTTTCGCAAATTCTAAATGATAATACGTATTTCCCATATTCAGTCTGCCGTAATCAGGATTATACATTTGATTATTATTAGGTATATACATTTTTTCCCTTATCTCTCGTCCTTCCCTATCCTGAGCCGTCAGTACCACATAATAAGAATTTTCCTTATCCAAAACGCCTTTATAAACTGCCCTACCATCAACATCAGTAACTATTTCAAAATCCTCAATATGCTTAGTTGAATGGTTATAGTGATATGATTTTTCCACTTTTTTAGTTATAAAGTTATACTCATTTCCAATCTCAACCTTTTCCCATATATCTTGATAAATGCTACATTTGATTAAGCAGTCATTAGCAGGTCCACTAACAAAGTTCTTCTCATCATATGGAACTTCCCCTTCATTTATTTTAGAAAGATCAATTTTAGAAAGTTTGGCATCAAGAGTGAATTCATCCCCTTCACTTGTCATCTTTCCCTCAATGTATACCTTACTAGGGAAAACCCAAATACTACTGGAAGTCGATATTTCACCTGCTTCAGGAAAAGCTGCGTTCACTCCTAGATATACATGGCGATAAGGATCAAAACCAACACTTCTAGGAACAGTATAAGAAATTGTAGCTGTACCTTTTTCATTGGTTACAACCGTACTCCTTTGTCCAGATATATTATAATCTAATTTTATATTATTAACTGGCGTACCTTCAAAGAAGGATGCCTTAGCATAGAAATTAACATTTTCGCCTGCAAAAATAGCTTTCTTTTCCGGCTCAACACTTATTTTATAAGCAGGTTTTTGGTAATTTTCAACTGAAAATCCTCTTGAAAGTAAAACTGTATTTCCTTTTTTCACTTCAATATAATAGTAACCTGGACTCAGTATCGGAAGTTCTATACTTCCAGTAAAGACCTTATTATTCACACTAGCTTTCTGACTGATAATAGGCGCTTTTTCACCCCAACCATAGCTATAATTTCCGCCAGTTCCTCTTATTTCAACTTCAAGTTCATTTATTTCCAAAGCTCCTTTGCGTGGAGATAATATACCCCAGTAATTTACAGTATCACCAGGTTTAAATAATTCCCTATCTAAATAAAGATATTTCCAGTAATCCCTATAATCCGGTTCCTTTGAAGCATTTGTATTATTTGCAGTTTCAAGTGGTACCACTATTTCCTTACGACTATTCTTAATTAGTACATATCCTCTTTCTTGAATTCCTACAATTTCTTTAGTACCAATATTTTTGTCAACACTAATAACTCCTTGGTCATCTCCCTTAAAGCTAAGATTACCACCCTCTATAATTAAACTAACACCATTCGCCGGTTTCTTACTTTCTAAATCATTTACCCAAAATAAACTTTTCTCCCGTCCCTGTGCCTGATATACTGCTAAATCAGTAATCTGAAACCATATCTGACGTACCGCATCATTAATTTTTACTTCGGCAGTATAATATCCAGCAGGAAGGTTTTCGGGGAAAATAAGAAATTGTTGATAATAATCCATATTAAGAAAATCACTATTAAACTCTCCTACTTTTTTGAGAGTACTTAAATCTTCTTTATATATCCTTCTAGCATTGTAAGACCATTCAGGCACCTCGCTTTTTTTCTTCTGAGCTTCTATAAAAACCTTGTAATCAGAGTAACTGTATAAGACTACTGTCGCTGTACAAAGATCCGAATCGCCCACTATATCGGGATAATACACAGGATAAACAGGTGCTTCAGATGTTTTAAATTCAATCATATTACTATCTATCTCAAAATACTTTTCATGTACTTTATCCTGTATAGGTTTTGTTTCAAAACTAAAACTATATTCTCCTCCTAATGTTTCAGTACTATCTACAAGAGGCATCCCTTTTTTCAAAGTAACAGTATAAATTGTTCCCTGCTTTAATCCATCCGATATAAACACTAAAGTTTTTTTGTGTTTTTCAAAACGCCCTTCTACCTGTGGTGAAATGCTAAAATACTCCTCTACTCCATCCACTTGAAAATTCTCATGAGAAAATGTTATTTCAAGTCCTGTATCTATCGGAACATTAGTA
>JAQUGH010000068.1 GCA_028684195.1 Clostridia bacterium
TTTCAAAGGAACTATTCAATTTTATATACATTTACAAAAACATTCTCCTTGTGACCTTTTAAAAATATTTGTATGTTAACTTGCCATAATATAATTATTATATAATTAACAAAAAACAACGTCAACTTATCTATTAATATTTTTAGACTTGTTATTTTTAATAAACTAAGTTAAACTTTCATTAATGATAGATATCATATATATTATTTCAAAAGAAAGGTCGTACGATTATGCAAAATAAAATTCAGATTGTTACTGATAGTACTGCCGACTTACCTGCAGATTTTATTAAAAAGAATAATATCATAGTCATACCACTATACGTTAATTTTCCAGAAAGAACTTATAAAGATGGCGTTGATATTCACCCTAAAGAATTCTATCCTATGCTAGAACAATCCAAAAATAACTTACCTAAAACATCTACTCCTTCCATAAATGATTTTATCGACACTTATAAACCCTTGATTGATCAAGGATTTGAGATTATTTCCATTCACATATCATCAGGTTTAAGCAGTACTGCATCCATGGCTGAAGCAGCAGCTCGTACGCTTAAAGGGAAAATTCAGGTTTTTGATTCTAAATCCATAAGTTCAGGTATCGGACTACAAGTTTTATCAACGGTAGAAATGATTAAAAATAATTTGTCCATGGATAATATCATGGATAAATTATCAGAAATTCGACAACGTACTGAAATCTTTTTTTCGCTTGATACACTTGAATACCTAGAAAAAGGAGGGCGTATTGGTAAAGTTTCTGCACTTTTAGGTTCTCTCTTAAAAATAAAACCCATAGTAAGAGTTGACAACGGCACCTATGTACCCTTAGATAAAGTAAGAAATCAAAAACAAGCTATCTATAAAATGGCAGAACATATGTTAAAAACAATAGGTGAAGAACTACCAAAGCATATTGCCATAGCTCATGGAGCAGCGGAAGAAGCAGGAGCTTACCTTAAAAAAACAGTTGAAGAAAAGCTCGATATGAAAGTAGATTTTTTTGGTGAAACAGGACCAGTTATCGGTGTTCATACAGGACCTGGCGTTTTAGGTATAGCTTTTATTTATTAGTGAAAAAAGAACAGTTGTTACAGTTCAATCCACGAACTGTAACAACTCTTCTTTTTTTTTGCTCATTTTCCATGTATAGAACTTCCTCCAATAAACTCTCGTAGAATTGAATTTAGAGGAACATATTTATCGCAAATATCCGGGAAATATTGCAATAGATTCAGCAAGCGATTTGCATCGGTGTATTCCTCTATTTCAGAGCCTACATCACTCAATAATGGATAAGCATACTTTTTTAAAACACCCAGCTCATAAATCAAAGCAGAATTAAACATAACATCAGCTTCTTCTTGATAAGGGAAGATGTTTTTTTCCTCTCCACGACGTACCGAAGACCACTGTTTCAATGTCCTCAAAGCATTCTGCCCACGGAATTGATTATCACGAACAATTCTTCTAATCAACCTGGTATCAGTTGTCGGTATCCTATTATGATCATCAATACTTATTTGCGTCAAAGCACTAATATAAATCTTATATTTATTATCCCTATCAATAGAAGCTGTTAATTTCTCATTCAAGCCATGAATCCCCTCAATAATCAAAGGATGTCCTCGTTTTACCGACAATTTTTTACCTTTCCATTCTCTATTACCTGTCTCAAAATTAAACGAAGGCATTTCCACTTGACGACCATTAATTAATTCCTGTAAATTTTGATTAAATAAACTAATATCTATCGCCTCTAACGCCTCAAAATTAAATTCTCCCCACTCATCTTTAGGTGTATTAACCCGATCAACAAAATAATCGTCCAAAGAAATCGGCATCGGCTGAAGCCCAAGAACTCGTAACTGCACAGCTAATCGTTGAGCAAAAGTCGTTTTGCCGGAAGAAGATGGCCCTGCTATCAAAATTATTCTTAATTTGTCACGCTGTTTGAAAACTTCATCTGCTATACCCGCAATCTTTTTTTCATGCAATGCTTCTGCGATATGAATAAGATTATTAGACTCTAAAATGTCCTTTCTTATTAACTTATTTAAGCTTGCTAAATTATTAATGCCTAATATATTTGCCCATTCTTCCGATTCACGAAAAACCTGACCCAATTTAGGTAAATTAGGATAAGGTGCAACCTTAGATAAATTCCATGGTGCAGGAAACCTTAATAAAAACCCTTTGGCATGTCGTTCTAATTTAAAAACTGTAAGCTTTCCTGCATCAGAAGCAAGACACTGATATGAATAATTAGAATATGAAGTAGCCGTATATACCTTAATCTTGCCTAATTCCAAATCATTCATAAAAGCTACTTCTTCATCATTACCTTGAGCAGTTAATATCTTTAAAACATTTTCTCGACTTAAATATTGAGGTATTATCTGAACCTTCCCCTTAACTAGCTCTCTCATTTTCGCTTCCAAAGCAATAATATCCGTAGCTAGTACATCATCCATCTTCAAAAAACTACAATAATAACTTTTTCCCAAAGAATGCTTAACTATTAATCTTCTCTCAGGAAAAAGTTCTTCCACTGCTTTTGCAAGAATAAATACTAAGCTCTGCCTATATATCCTCATCCCATCTTCTGAACTAACATCAAGGAACTCAATCTTACCCTGTTCTGTGATCTCAGTGTATAAATCAACTAGCTTATTATTAAATTTAGCCCCCAATATTGGATAATCAAAATACTTCTCAAATAGGGGAACAATATTCAATAAAGATGACCCTTTCTGCACTTCAAGTTTTTCTCCCTGCACACAAAGTGATATTGTTTTCTCATGTTGACTTTCCTGTATCATTGCTATTCCTCCTAATCAAAACAAAATAAATTTCAATATCAAATACCTTTCTATCTTCATTTTTATTCAACTGTTGACGATATCTTAATCAACTCCTTTAATTTAATCAACAATCTCACCAGATCTACCATATACATATGGTGAGGTGAAAATAGATATGAAAATAAATTTTTCAGATAGAAACAATAATAATGTTGAAAAAACATCCTTTACAAACCAAATAGATACTCTTAATAATTTTACACGAGATGAAATAAATATGAATTTATGGGGTTTAAACTTATCCGTTAGCAGAGAGACTACATCAAAATCCCCTTCAGAATTATCCGTTTTTATACCGAGAGCCGAATATAGAGATAAAGAAATAATCCTAAACAGTATTACTATTGTAATTGCCCCTAGACATTAGCGATAATACTGCCATTATATCATCAATATGTTTAGTTCACCACTTCTATCTTGGTTGGTCAGTTGGTCAGTTGGTCAGTTGGTCAGGAAAAGCGATAGTTGAACCATTGCTGAACCATTTTAAACTATCGTTAAAGAGTTGACAATTTAACCTATTGATACTAAAATAAAGACAGTTAGATATTTAGACAATTATCTAACTGTCTAATCAACTAAATACTTACATTATGGAGGTGACGACAAAAGTGGATGTTTTGTCCCCATTCAATGAATGCTTTAAGGCTCTTTCTGACCCAACTAGAAGAAAAATTTTATTCCTTTTGAAGGAAAATAATTTAACAGCCGGTGAAATTGCTGACCACTTCAATATTTCTAAGCCAAGTATAAGCCATCACCTTAATATTTTAAAGCAAGCTGATTTGGTACAAGATGAACGTCAAGGACAAAATATTATGTATTACCTAAACACCAGTGTTTTTGAAAACATAATTAACTGGTTTTTGAATCTTACAAAAACTGTAAAGGAGGATGCTTTAAATGAACACAAAAAATAATAATTATTCATTAATTTCAACTATAAAAAGGGAATGGTATCTACTTGCTATACTTCTAATTACCTTTATTATCGGGATTTATGTATATCCTGATCTTCCAACTAATGTTCCCAGTCACTGGAATATTCATGGTGAAATAGATGGTTGGTCAAGTAAAACCTTCGCTGTTATATTTTACCCCTTATTGAATCTTATCCTTTATCCACTTATGCTTATTTTCCCTAAGCTAGATCCTCGGAGTGATAATTATTCTCGTTTCGCTGGAGCTTATAAGGCTATCCGTATCTTTCTTCATCTCTTCCTAGCCTTCATCTATCTATTAACACTTGTAATAGCCCTAGGATATCCTATTAAGATGGACATAATAGTCAGAGCATCTATTTCAATTTTATTTATCTTAATTGGTAATTACATGGGGAAATTTCAGCACAACTATTTTGTGGGTATTAAAACTCCTTGGACTCTAGCTAATGAACAAGTATGGAGAAAAACCCATCGTTTAGCCGCCCCTTTATGGGTGGGGGTTGGAACAATAGAATTCTTCCTTAGCTTTTTTCAAGGAAGCTGGGCAGGATATACACAATTTGCTTTATTTATGCTGATGGCTTTTATCCCTATTATTTACTCATACTTTGCTTACCGTAATTTAAATAAATCTTAGATTATTTATCAACACTAGCATTAGACCACTTTCCGCAACGATCTCCCCAACGAGCCACTATCTTATCATTTTCGTAAACCTGTATAACCTCACAATGATTAGGACATCCCTTACATTCAAAACTAGTAGGACGGAAACTAAACTCCGAAGCCTCCCACCCCTTAAATTTGGTCGGTTTTTCCAAAGTAGCCTCCATTGCCAAATAGCAACAACCTATAGCACCCATTACACCAAAGTTTTCAGGTATAGTTAGCTCTTTCTTTAATGATTTTTCAAAAGCAACCTTAATACCAATGTTAGCCGCTACACCACCTTGAAAAACTACAGGTTCAAGAATCTCTTTGCCCTTACCAACATTATTTAGATAATTACGAACCAGCGCCTCACATAGTCCAGCCACTATATCCTCTGTACAATGACCTAATTGTTGTTTGTGAACCATATCCGACTCAGCAAACACCGCACAACGTCCTGCAATACGAACAGGATTTTGCGATTTCAAAGCCAATTCCCCAAATTTTTCAATTGGTATATTCAAGCGAGACGCTTGTTGATCAAGAAACGAACCTGTTCCCGCTGCACAAACAGTATTCATTGCAAAATCAGTAACTACTCCATCCCTCATTATTATAATTTTGGAGTCCTGTCCACCTATTTCTAATATCGTTTGCGCACCGGGAACAATTCTTGATACAGCCACAGCATGTGCAGTAATTTCATTTTTTACCACATCCGCACCCACCAGTACAGAGGTTAGATTTCTCGCACTACCTGTTGTACCTACACCCATAATTTCAGCATCTTTCCCTATCTTCTCACCCAATTTTTTCAATCCATCCTGCACCGCTTTTACAGGTTGACCTATTGTTCTAATATACAGACTCTCCAATACTTCCCCATTGATATTCGTCACAGCCATATTCGTACTTACCGAGCCTACATCTACCCCAAGGTATACTTTCACAATATATCCTCCTTACATATTCTGCAACCACTTCTTACCACAGTTTTTTTAATATGCTTTTAGCAATCTACCATCACGACGTTGTTTTAACAAATCAGCGAAGGCTTCCAACCGAGTCTCTAACCCTGCTTTCCCCGTCTGTTCATCTAAGAACACTGTCATAACAGGTATTCCATTATCTTGAGAAATCCGAGGTAATATTCCCTTTGCTACAATCTCTGGTATACACGAAAAGGGAGCCATTTGTATAATTCCATCAAAACCTCGTTTAGCATACATGATAGTCTCCCCAATGGAATTAATACCATGACCACCTATTTTTTCACGTAAATAAGGCTGTGCCGCCTCTATTACGTCTTTTTCATGATGGGACTTATTAGAATTTTCTCTAAGCCAATGCGCAAGATACATTGAGCGTTCCGTATACACACCCATTTCTCCTAAAGTTGCTTGTATATCTAAATTAGCAAAAGGTTCTATTAGTACATATATTTCCCCAACTACACCAATTTTTAACGGTTTTCTACTCCTATCCTGTGAAATGTTTTTTAACATCTTAATACAAGCATCTTTTGCTTCCAAGATTTGTGACTTGTTTTTAGTCTCATCCACTAATTCTAAACACTTTTTATATACTTTAGTCGTTTCCCCTTTATTTATTTCATACGGTCTAATGTTATGGGAAAGTATTTCAAGTTCATCAAGCACCTTAATTTTTAACCAAACTTTTTGTAAACCTTTATAAAACTTCCACCAACTAGTTTTGCCTTGGGTTAATAACCAATTTAATTTTCGTATATAATCCCCAATATTCCTTGTGAAAGAATCAAATACAACTACCTTTGTATCATAACCAAGGTCTTGAATAATTTTTTGATGCAATATACCATAATATCCTGCTCTACATGGACCATGTCCCCCAGAAGTTATTATAACTTCTGCGCCTTTTTCAATAGCTTCCAAATATGAACCTAATAATATTTTAAACGGAATACAAGCAAACTCCGGTGAATATGCAACCCCCAAACTCATTGTTTTAGCACTGATCATCGGTTCTACAACAGGCTCATGTCCCATCTCTTTTATTAATTGTTTAAAAGCTATATATGAATTACCCATGATGGGAAATGCTATTTTCATTTTTCTTCCTCCGTAATCTAAGCATATCTACAAAAGCTTCAATACGAGTCAAAATCCCTGCTTCCCCCGTAAGTTCATCAAGCGAAAGTGTCATAAAAGGTAACTTTCCAGTATTTTTTGTTTCTAATTCCATTAATTTATCAACCATGGCATCCGGTCCACAACCAAAAGCCGTAACGTGAATAATTCCATCTACCTTCTTCTCATGTAAATAATATAATGTAGACCTAATTGTCCTGTTACTAAAGTGCCAAAAAAGGCTCTTTGATAAATATTTTCCTTGTTTTTCCAAACGTTCAGGTGGTACCATCTCCACCGTCCAAGGCTTTATTCCCATCTCCCCTAGTTTGTCAAAAAGTCCTACGTTGACAAAAGAATCATAGATAAGATACGGATATCCAAGAATAGCTAAATCAATGTCTGTTTCATATTCCTCTTTTTTTTGACATGATTGACCTGTTACAACTGCATTTATAGCCTCTTCTACTGGTATTCCCCGGACAAGATATCTATGGAATTCATTTTGGCATCTTCGTGCCTTTTTATATGACCTCCAAACAATGACTCCGCTCTTATCTAACTGCTTAGCAACACTCTGACACAACTTCCAAACAGGAAATAATCCCTTACTTAAATCCACTCTTTCATCAATTATTCTAGGCAACCCCTCAATTGAATTGCGAATCATATCAGGTAACCCAAGAAACTTAGGACAAAACACTTCCGTCTCCATTTTACGAACTCGTACCATACGAGGCATGAATATTATATCTACCTTATCCTTTAATTCAGCAACATGACCATGATATAACTTAATCGGGAGGCAAGCATCATTCACGGTTTCTTGAACACCTAAGTCAAGACTATATTTCGTAGTTGGCGATGATGCCACTACTTCAAAACCTAATTCGGAAAAAAAAGCGTACCAAAATGGATAATATGCATAATAAAACAACGCACGCGGAAAACCGATTTTTATATTTCCCATTTTTTCTCCCTCAATCCTCCTCAAAAGCGCTATATAAATTTACTTTAATAATAACATTGCAAAATTTTACAATGACTATTTATACTCTTCCCAACGCTTCTTTAGTTTTCCTTGCCATACCAGACATTTTGAGAACTGGAACAGCACAAATGGCAAAACGGATCCCTTTCTTCAAAGGAACTGTATAAATATTACTTTCCATCAATATTTCCGTCAATTTCCTTGGATCAGATGACGGAACTGTTATGAAAAATCCACTATGAAAGGGTAATGTCTGTAACTCAACTTCTTTTGCTTCCTTCAAAAAAATAGCTGCACGTTTAAACAGAAGTGTACTATAATATGCTCGTTCCTTGTCTATTTCACTCGCTAATTCAGGGTTATTTACAACATCCGCCAATAATTTTTGAGCACTTCTAGTTCCGTTAGACCATACTCCCCTATTTGAAAAACTCCCCACACGAGAGAACTCTTCAACAACATCCTTTGAAGTACTCAACCCTATAATTGCTCCTGAACGCATACCATACATAAGAAAGGATTTGGACATACTATAGGCTATTGTCACAAACATATTTGCAGGAATTCCAGCAAAATGTCGCATAAATCCCCTAGTTTCTTCCGATGTTCCTGCATAATCCATGTAAGCCATATCCAACAACAGTATTATTTTCTTTTTTTCATTATTAACAGCACATTCTTTAAAAAACTCTATCAGCTTTTTCCACTCTTCTGAACTCATACTATATCCAGAGGGATTATGAGCTGGTGTATTAAAAACAATTACTAAATTATCCTGAATTTCAAGAAGTTCAGTGGTCTTATCTATGATCGATTGTAAAGAAAATTTATATTCATCATCAAACATATTATATGTTTCTACATCACGCATATGTTCTTTTGCTATAGTATGATATGGTCCCCACGCCCAGTCAGGAATAAGGACTTTTTGTCCTTGCTCAACGTAATTATAAAAGATGTGCCGTATTCCCCCTGTTCCACCTGGTGTGGCAATTGCTCTTGCATATGTATTCTTAGGTTGAAATCCTTTAAATGTTTGTTGAATAGCTGCCTCTAAGAAAGCCGGCATTCCTGCGATTGGTGCATAATTCATCAAATCTTCAGCGGATATTTTTTGATAATATTCCCGTACTGCAGACAACGTCGCAAAATTTTCGTTTTCATCATAAATAGCTCCAATAGAAGCATTTGTTACCTTATCTTTACCTACTCTTTTTATGGCATCATTGGCTTCCTTAAGTATCGTAAAAACCGCATCGCTCTCTGTTCCTTTACCTTTAGCATGAGATGCAACAAGCGAACAATAACTCATTTTATCCATCCTCTCCCTATACAATATATAAATCTAACATATATCTCTTTACAATAATTAATATTTTACCACATTTTCTACACCTAAACAACGAAAAAAGAAGTTAGCCGCTGATAACTTCTTTTGACCTCTGTTAACAACCTTTTTGAATTAGCTTCACTATACAAATCATTTGCTTCTCTGCTATAACTAATTACTCGCCTTTAGTTTTCTTTGCTTCAAACTTCATGTTCTTAAATTTTTCAACTATATCCGGAACCATTTCCAAAACCTTTTCCATAGAACCCCTATTTTTCAAAGGCATTAATGACACTTCTCCACCTTTTATAACCATTATTGCATTAGGAGTAATTTTGGCTCCTACTCCTGCCCCTCCACCTGTACCATCATTACCCTTAGTATCCTTGCCCGAACCTCCGCCTGAACCCAACCCAAAACTAATTTCAATAATTGGTACAAGTACAATTTCTCCAACAGTTATAGGCTCCCCTACCACTGTTTCCGTGCAAAAGAATTTTTCTAGCTTGTCAAAAATAGTCTGCATGTTTTCATTAAATTCCATTACTTTTCCCCCTTGCTTTTATTATACAATACATAATTATACTTCTTCTGTTTAAACTACAATTATCTGTTCCTCACGATAATCTTAGTAATTGACCACATTGGTTTAGTTATTAACAATTTTATAACATAAAATAAAATTATTATCAGAACCACTTGCCCCTTCAACTTAAAAGTAAAATCGCAAACCTCCCCTGTAAAATCCGGTTCAATAGCTGCCTGTGAAAATCCAGAAAGCAAAGCCGCTAATACACCTGTATAATATGGATCTTCAAAACTCAATTTCCCTTTAAAACTAAATGTTTGAGGCTTAACCCTCCTTAGTATTTTCCCAAATAGCTCTAACAATACCCTGATCACATTTTTATCCAAAAGCATCATCTTTTCTCTAATACTAAAACTCAACCTTTTGGGGTTATTATTTTTATTGTTATCTTTGATTTTTTTGCTTTTTATTAACTTGTTTCTTTTCTTGTTTTCATCTTTAATCTTACTACTACTACTACCACTACTTTCATCTCTATTTATTATCATAATACCCAAAACTCGTAAATAAATTAATCTTTCCCCATCCTCCAATCTTGAAAAAGTAAAATTAACTATGCCAAGCTGTATAATAATATTAAAACTTGATTTTCCCTTTATTCTTCCCTCCATTACATAATAGCAAGGACAAAGTAATAAGCTTATCAAGAATAATGCTATTAAACCTAGCACCCATAATATAATACACATTCTTCTATTCCTCTTCCACCTAAAAATAATTTATACTATCAGGAATATAATATCAAGAAAATACGAAAAATACTAGAGAAGTAATGTCACAATACTATTATTAACTAGTTAAGCATGGGGGTCTTGTTTTGATATTCTTCTTTAGAACTTTAATTCTATATTTGCTTGTAATTACAGTTATGCGGATCATGGGTAAACGACAAATCGGGGAGCTTCAACCTTTTGAGCTTGTTGTAGCTATCCTAATTTCGGAACTAGCTGCCATACCCATGGCAGATACTGAAATACCGTTGCTCGATGGTATTATACCAATTCTTACACTCCTTTTTGCACAAATAGCCCTCGCCTATTTGACTTTGAAAAGTGGGAAAGCTAGATCTATTATTTGCGGAAGACCTAGCATTCTTATTTGTGATGGAAAAATAATTGAAGAAGAGCTAAGAAAAACACGTATCAATATCAATGATCTTTTAGAACAATTAAGGCTCAAAAGTTTTCCTAATATCTCTGATGTAAATTATGCCATTTTAGAAACCAATGGTCAAATAAGTATCATCCCTAAAGAAACAAACCGCCCTGTTACTACAAAGGATTTGCATATTAGTAGTGCAAACCCCGGGCTTCCTCTTACTTTAGTTATTGATGGTAATATTATCTCTCACAATTTACAGCAATATAATCTAACTGAAGCTGACTTACTTAATAAACTAAAGGAACACAACGTTAAAAATTTACAAGAATTACTTTTGGTCAGCATTGATAAGACAGGGGCTATATATTGGCAACGAAAAGAGGAATTTGAATTATGAAAAAGTACTTAACCCTCATAGCACTTATGAGCCTTCTGATTTTCATTCTTTTACTTGGTTGGGGAACATATAAAATACTGGATGCCGATACAAAAACTCTTCTTCCTTCAGTTGAAAAAATTTCTTCAGCTATTCAGGAAGAGAACTGGACTGAAGCCAAAAACAACTTTCA
>JAQUGH010000227.1 GCA_028684195.1 Clostridia bacterium
TTTGGCGTGGCTTGAAAGAAAGAAAACCGGTATTCCCCTTGGGGTTGCGATACAAGAAGAGATATTACAGGTGAAAAAAGAGCAGGGACTGGATGCTTACACCTTTGACTTCGAATAATGAACCGAAAAGGGATACGTCTTTTGGAAAACCTGCCAAAAATAGAAGAAAATTAAATAGAAGAAAACTTTAGAGATAAAAATATCTAAATTAAATGGGGTATAAATTCATGGATAGTGTGATAGAGCAAGTAAAAGTAAGTGCAGGAAAGTATAAAATTAAAAAAATCATATTATTTGGTTCTCGTGCAAGAGGTGACAATAGTACTACTAGTGACTATGATATTGCAGTTTTTGGAGAGAATTTATCTAAAATAGATGAAGCAAGATTTTGTGATGATGTTGAGGAAATCAAATCATTAAAAAAATTCGATGTGGTATTTGTCAATCAAAATATAGCAGATATTTTGATTGACAATATTATGAAGGATGGTGTAATAATTTATGAGCAAGCTGAAAGCGAAAATAAGTAATTTCCGGAATGCGTTGCGGAGGCTTAAAGAGGCGACATTAGAATTAGAAAAAAGTAATGCCAGCGATGTTGTACGTGATGGAGTAATTCGACGGTTTGAATTTACTTACGAGCTTGCATGGAAAATGACAAAAGAATATTTGGAAGACTTGGGAATTACGGATAATAATTCTCCTAAAGCAGTTATTAAAGAGGCATTTGCGCAAAAACTTATTTTTAATGAAGAAATTTGGTTACTTATGTTAAAAGATAGAAATATGACTACACATGTGTATAAAGAAGAAATGGCACAAGAAATTGCAGATAGAATAAAGAAATCTTATGTTAAAGAATTCGTGGACTTATATCAGCAAATAAAGAGTGAATGAAAAATAATGCGGAAACATTAGGATAGAGATATTAAGTGCTAGGAGGGGACAAGATATATACTGTGAATTTACATTAAAATCAAAAAGTAGTATAATAAATTAAAATATAGAATTAAATGTTAAAATTTTATTAAACGGAGGCGTAATATGAGTAATTTATTTGATTTATCAGGAAAAGTTGCAGTAATAACGGGTGCATCAAGTGGTCTAGGAGCGGATGCAGCACGAGCTTATGCACAATATATTCTTGTAGATGGCGGTTTATCTATAGTGTAGATAAGAACAAAAAATTAACAAAAAGCTAATAGTGCCTGACACCAATTAACTTAATGGTGTCAGGCACTAATTTATAGAGCTGTTTGGTTAATATTTGATAATACGATTAAGATATTATTTGATATAATAGTGTGATGGGTATTCTTTTTGAAAAACGTAAAAATAGTCTAAAGAAATAGGTGTGTTGTAAATGTAAATGGGGTAAAGGTAAAAGTACTAGGGAATCATTTTACCTGGTCTTTGTCGACAACAGAAGCAGGATAGCCTGCCCAATCAACTTTAATTTGCTTGCCAGGTTTTCTTGGGATATGCATGGTTGCACGTTTCTTTTTCATATGCTGCTGGTAGTGAAACAGAAACGGGGATACATAAGCGACAGTTCATTGCACTGTCTGCATTCTTCATAGTATTCGTTCCACAGAAGTTTAAGTGTTACACCATTCCATTTCATTTTTTTGTTAAGTCACTTGTAATTGATCATTACTAAGACCTCCTAAGAATGTATTTACACGAATTTCGTGCATAGTTACATTCTACAGGGAATTTCCAAGAGTGGCTCTCTTATCCGGAAGGGTGGTTCTCAACATCCGGACAGGTGGCTCAATTTGCCCCGGAATATTCACCTAAAAAGAAAAATGAATTATTATGTTTCAGCAACGTAACATTACGAAGTATAATAAAAAAAATCCGGGCAATAATAGCCATATATGTTTCAAAAATGCAACATAATCGTTGACAAAATCATACAATAAAATATATAATGAAGATGAAAGGAAGTGTTAAGATGAATGCAATTTTAGGAACAAGAATTAGATTTTTACGAGAATCTAAGGGCTTAACACAGGAACAAATTGCAGAAAAAATGAACTGTACTAGACAAAAATATGCTAGACTTGAAAGAGGCTTAACTGATATTTCTTATTCTAGTATTACAAGAATCGCTGAAATTTTAGAAATTAAAACAGAAGATATTACCTCTGCTGTAAATAATATTGAACAAAAAGAACATCTGTTTAGAAAGAATGGAGACCAAATTGAAGGAGATAAGTTTGAATTTATCAATCAAATGATAGATACTTTTTATGCACATCGTAGATTATATAACAAAGTAAGGCAGGTTGAAGTTAATGAATAAGAATAGACAACTTGCTATTGCGAGGATGGCAGATAAGGTCAAAGATAATTGTAGAATAGTAGGATATGGTATTCAAAATATATTTGATGTAGCTAGAGAATTAGAGTATCAAGTTATAAGATATCCTGTTGGAATTGATGCTTTTTTAGGGTTTGCTTTAATAAAGGATAATGAGAGAATAGTTTTTTCAAATTCATCTGTGATTTTATCTAGAGAGATTTTTTCTATTGCACATGAGATTGGACATCAAAAGTTACATTTATCAGAGCAAGGGTTAACAATAATAAAAGATGATGATTTTAGTGAAAGAGATGAATATGAAGTAGAAGCTAATTACTTTGCTGCATGTTTATTAATG
>JAQUGH010000228.1 GCA_028684195.1 Clostridia bacterium
AAAAAAGGGTCTACAGGACATTGATATTAGAGTAACTCCAAGATAAATTCGTTAAAAAATACGAGTACAATAATCAATCGTTAATCATTGATTAGGTCTCGCATATTTTATAGATACATATCTATATGGTCAATCATAAAGTTTAATTAAAGAAAGTTCGACTTTATTGACAATATATTCACAATAATATATAATAACACTATGAATAGTGTAAACCAAAGGGGAAGCTTATATGAGAGTTTTTAGAGTACAACCTAGAGGAAGCATAGTAAGGAACGCTGAAAAGCGTATGATTGGTGTAGATAAACCGATACAAGATTCCAGTATAGGTGGGTTTGGAGCAAAAAAGTTTACAAGGGACCCAAGTAGTAAGGTCGGGTGGAGGAGAGAAGAACGTGTAGAATCAAGGTCTTCTATTCCTAAACGGGTAGCTGAGGCCAGAAAAGCTAGAATTGAAGCTAGGAGAGCTATGGAAGCGGTTGAGACAGAAGAATACAGAACAGCATCTAATAATAGACGTGTAGCTGAAGGGAAAAATCAATCTTCTATTCCTAAACTGGTAGCTGTAGCTAGGAAAGAAATAGCTGTAGGGAAGAGAAATAAAGCAACAGCAAGGCGAAGTGGGGCTAAAGAACAAGAAAGAAACATTATGTAGAACTATGCTAGAAAAGCAATAAAGGTACTTTGATTAGTGAACTAAAATTTATTTAAATATGATTTGGACTGTGCATAATATGATTTTTTGTTGATTCGGCAAACGATAATAAGGTTATCCAAATAGCTAACTGTTGTTAGGTTTCTAATTATCCAAGTGGAAGTCTTAGCGATGGTTTGTTTCTAGAATAGCTTAATTAATCTTCGATATGGGATAAAAAAAATTACTAGAATAATTTAAATTCATGTTGCAAGAAAAGTATTTAAAATACAAAAAACAATAATAAAATATAATACAAAAGGAAGAGGATATTATGTTAAAAATAACGGAGGAGTACATTAATGCTGTTGCACCCAACCAAAATGCCATTATGAATGCTTGGAAACTGTTGAAGAAAAATAGCTTTTTCAAATTGAATATTTCGAGTGATGAAACTGTGATTTTTGGCGAATGTATGGGTAGTGGTAAAAGTAATTACTTTACTTCTGTTGATTTTGCAAATTTTGATGTACCTGTATATCGTTGTACTTGTCCTAGCAGACAATTTCCCTGTAAGCATATTTTGGGGTTGATGTATGCCTATATTGAAGGGAAGGAGTTCCAAAGGGCTGATATTCCTCAAAGTATTGTAGAAAAGCGTGCGGAGGTTACCAAAAGGGAAGAGAAAAAAGAAAAGGAAAATGAAAAAATAAAGGACAAACCTAAAAAAGTCAATAAAAATGATTTACTTAAGAAAATCCAAATGCAAAAGGAAGGACTGGATTTACTTGAAAAAATCATTGCTAATATAGTCAGATTTGGTCTTGGAACAGTTAATAAAGAAACAATTCAAATGCTGGAAAATCAGACGATGGAGCTTGGGAATTATTATATTCCTGGGGCACAAAGGGGGTTAAGAGAGTTCATCTTGCTTTTTAAGAACACTGATGATTATGAAAAAATATATACCAAGGCTATAGATAGACTGATTACTCTTTATTCAATCTGTAAAAAAGGTCGGGACTATCTTGAGCAAAGAACAAATGATCCAGGGATGTCTTTTACTCCAGTCTCTGCTTTAGATGAATGGATGGGTCATGTTTGGCAGTTATCAGAATTAAAAAGTTTGGGTTATATACAAAATGATGTGGAATTGGTGCAACTTTCTTTTAGTTCATATGCAGATGAAGCACGAGAGGAATTTGTTGATATTGGAACATGGATAAACCTAAAAAATGGGCAAATACAAGAAACACGGAACTATCGCCCAATTAAAGGAGCAAAATATATTCGTGAAGGTGATTCGGTTTGTTCTGTTATCCAGCTTAAAGAATTGTACTTGTACCCTGGAGATAACATGAACACTAGGGTTCGTTGGGAGAACATGACAAATCGAGCTGTAAAAGATACTGATTATACAATGATAAAGTCTTTTGCTTGTAGATCATTAAAAAAGATTGTTAAATCGGTAAAGAATCAGATTAAAAACTTTTTTTCTTCTAAATATCCTGTAGCGTTGTTGAGATTTGCTAGAATTGGAATTGTGGAAAATAGATATATATTGGAGGATTTAGAGGGGGAAAGAATTGTTTTGTCTGATATGCCTGGTGGATTTGAGCCACCAAGTGTAAAATTACTCCAGTTGATAAGACAGGAAGGTTTCTATGAACAGGTGATGCTTGTACGGTTTTATAATGATTTTGAAGAAGGAAGGCTTTATGCAAAGCCCCTCAGTATTATTAAAGACGATAGTATCATACGGTTGATTTATTAAGATAAAGATGAAGTTATACAACAATCTTTTAGTAATGAAAATATAGGAGTGAAGATAAATGAGTATTCCCTTATTAATAGAAATACAAAGTGAAGTAAGAAGACTTCTCATTGCGGGTAGTGAATTGGCAATAGAGGATTTTCGGTTAAAGAAACTTTTGTTGCCAGTAAAAAAAGCAGGGAAAAGCATTCCGATATTTTCTAAGGTAGCGGATTCTTTGGAAAAAGTTTTTGATTCTGATAATAATA
>JAQUGH010000069.1 GCA_028684195.1 Clostridia bacterium
TGTATTTATTCATACCTTCTAGTCTACCTTTACATATAGCCCCTTTACTGTCACACATTACAATGTTTTGTACACCTAATTTTAGCAACAACTTACCTGTGGCAATTGCTGCAGCACCAGCCCCATTTATGGTTATTTTTATATCGTTTAAATTTTTATTAACTATTTTAAGGGAATTTATCAATGCGGCAACTATTACTATCGCCGTGCCATGCTGATCATCGTGAAAAATGGGAATTCCCATTGTTTTTTTTAGCTTCTCCTCTATTTCAAAACATCTCGGTGCTCCAATATCTTCAAGATTAATACCACCAAAGGTCGGCTCCAACATTTGCACTATTTCAACAATCTTATCAACCTCTTTCGTCTTTAAACAAAGAGGAAATGCATCAACTCCAGCAAAACTTTTAAATAAAACACATTTTCCTTCCATTACAGGCAATCCTGCCTCCGCTCCTATATCCCCCAAGCCCAATACCGCAGTACCATCAGAAACCACAGCAACTAAATTACCCTTCGCTGTATATTCATAAACCTTATCAGGATTAGCTTGGATCCTTCGACAAGGTTCAGCTACCCCAGGTGTATACGCAAGGCTTAAATCCTCCATATTTTCTAATCTTACTTTACTTTCTACTTTTATCTTGCCTCTATTATCACTATGAAGTTTTAAGGATCTTTCATTTAGATTCATCTTCCAACAATCCTTTCTAAATTATGTCTAGCTAAATATCCATCACAACTCAACTCTTTCTTCATTCATCTTTAAATCTCCTGCTGGACCCAATATTATGAAACTTCTTTCAGTAAATGTTTTTTATCCCTCATTGAAAGTTAGTTGAGCCATCTTGTTTCTTGAGTTAAGTTAACAATAAAAAATCATCACCTTTAAGGCGATGATTTTTACTTAGAAAATTCAATGAGACTTGCATTTACCACAAACCTATAAAGTATATGTACTTTGGTTTACACTTTGATTTTCTAACAAAAAAGCAAAATCATTTGTAGTTATTTATAATTTAGTAATGTAAATTAATTTTACGGTTGGGGAGGTGGGCATTGTGCACAACGTCCCGGTTCTAGGTCGGTTTCTTGACAAAAATCATTGCATTTTGATTCCCTTTCAAAGGGTATACATTCACCAGGAGAAATTGGATACGGTAAATCAATACATTCCTTTGCACAAGTGGGAATACATATAATAGAACGACCCGACTCCAAAGCAAAAAACTCTTTTTCCACTGTGAGTTCAATCGCAAAAGGTGAAAAATTACGAGGAAATCCTTCAGGGCGAGGCACCACAACAGCTCTAATGCAATCTAAATTTATTCTTCTAATACACAAATCCACAGCTTCTGGATTGCAAAGTACACAACCTCCATCAATATCTTCTACTGGTACAGCAAGTTCTCTGGTAAAACACTCACTTGCCATTCCAACTTCTAAGCAATTACAAGTGCTATCAAAATATTCAAACCAAACACGTACTTTATATTTAACTGTAAAAACGATACATTCGCCAATTCTTCGCGGACAATTTACTCCACACGGACATAGTTCCTCTCCTATGCCACAAATAGCAAAATTGCTAACAACACAATTAATGGGACAAGCATCTGCTGGTATTGGACATCCTGCCTCCGTCTCAAAAAGATAATGAATATCATGGAAACACTTTCTACCCGACGCACAAACTTTCTCCATAATTACAGGCGTACAATTAAATTTTTTATGAAAACACCGTCGTGCCAGAGCCTGAATTTCCGGATTTGTCCACGCTTCTTTTACCTTGGTTATAAACTCCATATCATCCATATATTCCATATCAATCCCTCCTATTATTAATATCTTACAAACTAAATATAATTCATCATATGTTTTAACGTAAAAAAGAGTATCTTGGCAAGGAAAATAGGACAAAAATGCGTCACTTTTTTAAAGTGACGCTAAAATAAAATGTTCCTCATTTTAAGGTTGTGGAGGCGGACACTGGGCACAACGTCCCGGTTCTAGATCTGTTTCTTGACAAAACTCGCTACACTTTGCTGGTTTTTCAAAAGGTACACATTCACCTGGAAGAATTGGGAATGGTAAATCAATACACTTTTTCGCACAAGTAGGCATACATATGATAGAACGCCCTGATTCAAGAGCAAAAAATTCTTTTTCTACTGTAACTTCGATAGCATAAGGTGGAAATGTACTTGGGAAACCAGCAGGACGTGGTACTACAACAGCCCTAATACAATCAAAATTAATTCGCCTTACACAGATTTCATTTTCTTCCGGATTACAGAGAACACAACCACCATCAAAATTATTAACCGGGACTGCTAACTCTCTATCAAAACACCCTGCAGCTGTTCCCATCTCAATACTTTCTATTGCAGTATCAAAAAATTCATAAAAAACTCGAACTCTATAACTTACAGTAAAAATAATGCATTCCCCTACACGTCTAGGTGGAGCTCCACCTGGTGGCACGGGAATATTAACCCCTATAATTTTCAAATTTGAGGCTATACAATTAATTGGACAAGCATCTGTCGGTATTGGACATCCAGCTTCGTTCTCAAAAAGATAATGAATATCATGAAAACACTTTCTTCCCGATGCACATACCTTTTCCATAATAACAGGAGTACAAATAAACTTTTTGTGATAACATTTTCCGAAATTATCTTCGAAACCTAAATTTGTAGTATCCTCCCCTGTTTCATCAAAAAAATCATCGTTCAAGATAATCCCTCCTCGATATAAAGTTAAATTTCGTCTAACTTATCATATGACTTTGATGATACAAGAGTTACTAACTTCATAATAAAAAAATGCTCTAAAACTTAAGTTTTAGAGCATTTTTTATCATATTAAATTATCCCCCAAAATGTTGCGTAAACATTTTGCCATAAGATCCTCCATTAACAATTCCTATACCTATATGAATATAGTTTGGATTTAAAATATTTTTACGGTGCCCCTCGCTATTCATTAAAGCATTGTGTGCAGCTTCCACACTTCTATTCCCAGCAAGATTTTCACCAAGATACAAATAATCAGGTGCATAGTTACGAATTAAAGTCGAAAAACTTCCCAATGTTGGTGATGTGTGACTAAAATAATTGTTATCAATCATGTCTTTACTTTTAACCCTAGCGCTTTGCACAATTCTCATATCAATCTCAAGAGGTGCTACCCCTGCTCTAACCCTTTCTTGATTAATTAAACTAAGCATTAATTGTTCATCAGCAGATAAACTTGATCCTTGCTCAATAGTTGGTTCAAGCTGCGGTGTTACCCATGGTTTAGGTTGTGGCGTCACCTCTGGTTCGGGCTGTGGTTCGGGCTGTGGTGTTGAAGTATCTGGAACACCTACTTTTGCAAAATACTTTGCTTTTAATGTTTCATATGTTTCACTGTCAACAATACCAGTCATTCTCAATTGGTTACCCATCTGAAAATATTTCACAGCATATTTTGTTGTTGTATTATAATAGCTGCTTGAAGTTCCAAAATAATACCCCACTGCCTTTAACATAGATTTAATTTCTTTAACAACAGTACCATAATCTCCTGGTTCGGCTATTATCTGATTGCTTTGAGAATAATTACCTGTTCCTTGTACAGTAGCCCCAAAAACAGGAGTAGAAATAGTAAATACAAAAATCAACATTGTTAATAAAACAATTGTTCTACCAGTATTTTTATTCAATTTGACACCCTCCTTGTGAAATTTTATTTTGTACAGGTCGTATTTACAAGACTAACATGAATTATTCAAAAAATCATCAGGTAAATATAAGCAATGAGCAACAGCTAATTTTCTGTATATTTCTATATTAAATATTGCTATTTGTATTTATTATTTGTATACTACAAATATGAATATATTCTAAGTATTATTTATAAATTCATGTCTTTTTATATCTAGCGATTAATAACCGCTGCCAGTTTTATTTTATCCAAATCAAGAGGAGGAATTAAAATTGAAGATTTCCTGCATATTTGCAAAACCAATTGGCTATTTTAAAAAAACCTTAAGGAAACCTCATAAAAACAAACTTACCACTGTAAGTACTAAAGCTCCTTCGGAATTAGAGCTAAGCAAAGAGAGCTTTACTAAATCCATGAATTTTGTAGCTGATTCAGCTCAAGAGATCTCCTTTTCTAGCGAAATGTTAATGATTGCGACTCAAAATTCTTCAATGGAATTAGAAGATGTGTCAACATCCACAGAAGAATTAACCGCAAGTTTTGAAGAAATTTCTTCAACAGCTGAAGAAATTTCAGCTTCAAGCGAAGAAATGAACGAATCTGTCAAAGATTTAAACATTAAAATGCAACAAGGAAATAAAACAGCTCAAAAAATTGAAAATAAAGCTGTATCAATATATGAAAAAGTGAATATAGCTCACCAAACTGCAATAACTATATCCTCCGATCTTCAGCTACAAATGAAAAAAGCAATTGAACGAGCAAAAATTGTTGAAGAAATCTCGCAAATGGCTAATCTTATTTCAGATATAGCGGAACAAACAAACTTATTAGCACTCAACGCTGCTATAGAGGCCGCTCGTGCTGGTGACCAAGGCAAAGGGTTTGCCGTGGTTGCTGATGAAGTAAGAAAATTAGCTGAGCAATCAGCTTCAGCCGTTTCAAAAATAAAAGCACTACTTAGCGATGTCCACAATGCTATTTCAACTTTAACTGATGATGCCAATAAATTACTTGATTTTATTGGTACAGATGTTAATAATGATTATAAAACATTTTTGGAAACAGCAAATAATTATAAAAATGATGCCTTAACCTTTTTTGAATTAACCGATCAAGCTACGTTTAGCTGTGGACAAGTTTTGGAAGTTGTTACTCAAGTAAGTCAATCCATCAATGAAATTTCGTCTTCTATCAATGAAAGTGCTTTAAAAGCAGGAGATATTGCTAATAACATTGAAAGTACAAACACATCCCTATCTACAGTAAATGACACATCAGTAAAACTTTCTGATATGGCAACTAATCTGATGGAGATTGTTAATAAATCAGGAGTATAGAGCAAATACATATCATATTGTGAAAGTAAAAAAGGTACAGGTGCAAACTTAATGTTTGCACCTGTACCTTTTTTAACCATATTCCTTCACAAAGAATATGTATATATTACAAGATTAATTGTAAGGAGAAATATTTAATATGATAGCTATTATAGGTTGTGGCAGAGTTGGCCTCCCACTGGCATTATTTCTTACCAAGAAAGGTTTAAACGTTATTGGTATTGATACCGACCAAGAAAGAGTAAATACCCTAAGAGCTGGTGAAATGCCCTTTTATGAAAAAGATGCTGAAAAACTACTTTGCAAAGCAATATCAAGCGGTCTTCTCACAATAGAGAATGATTTTTCAAAAACATCAAACCAAGCAAACATTTTTATAATTACAGTTGGCACATCTTTAAACAATAATATGGTTCCGGAACAACATGCTGTTTTAGAAATCATCAAGAATATACTATCAACTACACATAGAGGACAAATAACAATCATATTACGTAGTACAGTAACTCCGGGTACCAGTCAATACATTTTAAGGCTAATAAAAAAAGAAAACATCTCCGTTGGGAAAAATGTTTTATACGCCTATTGTCCCGAAAGAATTGCTGAAGGTAAAGCATTGGAAGAATTAGGTAGTCAACCTCAAATAGTTGGTACCTTTGATGATAATTCTCAACAAAAAGTAACGAATTTTTTTAATAACCTCGGAATACAATGTATTACAGGAACTCCCACCGAAGCCGAGCTTGCAAAAATATTTAACAATATGTACCGTTATGTTAATTTTGCTTTAGCCAATCAATGTATGTATCTGACGGAAAAATATGGAGGTAGTACGGTTAAAGTCCTACAAATGTGTAACGAAAACTACAAAAGAGGAGGTCCATGGCAACCTGGATATGCTGCAGGACCTTGCCTTTCCAAAGATGGCTTCTTTCTTACAAACCAACAATTATTTATAGATTTAATCTTTTCCAGTTGGAAAATAAACGAAAGTCTGCCCGCCGTTCTTTTGAAAGAAGCTGAACAAATCAGACCTTTGAAAAATGTAGCTTTACTGGGTCTCGCTTTTAAAGCCGAAAGTGACGATAGTAGAAATTCTCTTGGCTTAAAACTTCTCCAACTTCTCAAAGGTCAAGGTGCAAATGTAAAAATTCATGACCCCTATGTAAAATTTAACGGAGCATGTAAAACCCTTCAAGAAACTCTAACATACGCTACTGAAGTATTTGTAATGGTACCACATAAAGAGTACAAAGAACTAACACTTGACACGTTGATGATGTATACACAACCTCACCCACTTATAGTAGATCCGTGGTTTCTCTGGTCTAAAAAAGTTATTACTGTACACACCACTAATAGTCATGTCAATACAGAAAAAAATATATAAAAAGGATGTGTGGTAATAATATGGGTAAAAAGCCTACTATTGCTATTGATATCAGACCTTTAAACACACAATTAAAAACCAAAAGAGGAATCGGTCAAAGCACCTACAGACTGGTTAAAAAATTTCTTACCACCTCTCTTCCTTTTGAACCTTTTTTTTATACTTTAGGACAAGAGCATCTGGAAAATATTCTTCCAAACACTAAAATTAATTACGTTCAAAAGGCTACTGATATTCCAAAACTATTAAAAAAAGATTGCCTAGATCTTATACATTTTAATGATTATTTCTTCCCTCTATATTCACCTAATGATTTTATAAATAATAAATACTCTTTTTTAAAAACAGTAATTACAGCTTATGATGTAATACCATTTTATTATGAAAATAAAATTCCTAATACAACAAGAATTAAAGAAAACCTTTTTAGTATACTCGACCACATTGATAAAATCAGGGCTAACTCCAAGGACACCAAAAGAGAATTAATAAAACTAACCGGTTTAAATGAAAAAAAAATCGAAGTCATCTATCATGGTATAGAGCATTGTTACTTTAACGCAAATTATCCTACATCTGTAATTGATAAAATTAAACTGCATTATAAATTAGATACTGATTTTATTTTACAAGTTGGAGCTATGGAATGGCGGAAAAACCAAATAACATTGTTAAAAGCATATAAATTATTAATTAATGAACATAATTTTCCTCTTGACCTTGTTTTCGTTGGAGGGCCTCCCCAAGAGGATCATATGAAATTCATTATAGACAATAACCTAAAAAACAGGGTCAAGATCCTTGGTCTTATCCCTGACAACCACCTTCCTCTAATTTATAATGCAGCAACAATTTTTGCATACCCCTCCCTATATGAAGGATTTGGTAATCCTCCCCTAGAAGCCATTGCTTGTGGTCTTCCCGTAATATCCTCTAATCAAGGTTCATTGCCGGAAATATTGGGTGATTGCCCTATTTATATAAATCCTACTGACGAAATAAACCTCGCTAATGCAATTTTTGATCTATTTTCCAATCCATTAAAAAGAAAATTTCTTAGTGAAAAGGGGTTAAATCAAGCAAAAAAATTCTCTTGGGAAATAACAGTACAAAAACTGACTGAATTATATCTGAAACTTATTCAAGACAATTAATCTATAAAACCATCGGAAGGTGAATTTATATGAAACGTACTTTAAGAGTTGGCTTTGATTTGAATCCTTTAAAAACCCAACTCAAAAAAAAACGTGGTATTGGCTTTGCCACACTGCGCATAGCTGAAGAATTAATGACTATTTCTACTTCTCTTCCTTTTGAACTTATTTTTTATGCCCAGGAAGATGAAACATTTAACTACTATCTCCCAGATGCTAATATTCGCTATATAAAAGATTGTACCCATTTACCAGAAATACTAAAGTGTGATAATATCAATTTATTTCACTTTAACGACTATTTTTTCCCATTATATAATCCTGAAGATTTTATAAATGAAAAATTTTCTTTTCTTTCCACCCTCATTACTGTATATGACATGTTCCCTTTACAGTATAAAACTAACAATAACCAACTTTTTACAAGAAACCTACTATCTATCATTAACCATATTGATAATATAACAACAATATCCCAAGATTCTGAAATCCAATTAATAAATTTTGCGGGTATTTCAACAAATAAAATAACGACTATCCTTTGTGGTATTGACCATACCATCTTCCATTCAAATTATTTTCCAGAGGAAATTAAAGAAATAAAAAAAATATATGGACTAGAAAACGATTTCATTCTTCAAGTAGGTGCAATTAACAAACGTAAAAATCAAATATTTACTCTTGAAGCATACAAAATTCTTTTGGATAACTTCACTCCCTTTCTTGACTTAGTTTTTGTTGGAGGCACAGTTACAACAGAGCTTCAACATTATATTGACGAGAATAAACTTACAAAAAGAGTTAAATTTCTCGGACTTGTCCCAGATAAACATCTTCCCCTTATCTATAATGCTGCAAAAATCTTTGCTTATCCTTCCTTGAATGAAGGTTTTGGTAATCCGCCCCTTGAAGCTATGGCCTGTGGCATACCTGTAATTTCCTCTGATCGAGGTTCTCTTCCAGAAGTTCTAGGAGATTGTGCAGAATATATTAATCCCTTGAATAAAAACGAACTAGCAAAAGCTATACTATATCTTCTCACACGAAGTGAAAAAAATATTACTATGGTAAATAATGGTCTTGAACACGTCAAAAAATATTCTTGGGAAAAAACCGTTAATAATTTAGTGAAACTGTACACAAACATACTTTTTTAGATAAAAGGAAGTGCCCTTAGGCGTAGAACTATGGAACACTCTCTTCCTTTTTAAGCTTTTTCCTTTATTTGTTTTGCATTATCTCCGTAAAGTGCCGAATAACGCCCCTTCCACACTCTTCCCAACTTAAATTAGCCCTTATCATTTTCATACCTTTATTTGCTTTCCTCTTCGCCTGTTCATAATTTTCATAGACCGATCTCATTAAACTACGAAGATGCTCCATACTAGGCTGAGCCCAACGATTTCCCAAATAAATCTCATCAACAGACAAACCATAAGCCGGAATAGGTTTTATTCCTTCAATTTCAATAAGATAAGCTATACCATCATTCAAATAATCTGCATGCGCAGACCAGTTGGTAGTAATAACCGGAACCCCACAAGCTAGTGCTTCAAAAGCAGGCATATTCCATCCTTCTCCATGTGTAGCAAGAACAAAACAGTTTACGCCTCTGTACAATGAAGGCATTTCCCTGCTTGATAAAGTTTGCGGTAATAAAATAACAGAGGGAGGATTGATTTTTTTTTCATTTTTAATAATTGCACTAATCTCTTTACCAATTCGAGTTCCAACTAAGTCATAATCGCTGTTGTTTGAATAGCACTTAAGAATAAGACATACATCGTCTTGAAGGGAAAATTCTTGTACATAAGCTTTAAGAAGAATATCAAACCCTTTACGAGGTAACCACTCCCCAATAGAAAGAAAGGTAAACATTGAGTCGGAATCTAGCTCTTTGGGTATAAGCTTTTTTCCCTCGGGAGTAAAATGTTTAAAATCAACACCCAAGGGTAAAATCCTCAACTTATTTTCCTTTACACCACTTTGTCGAAATGTTTCATAATTAAACCGTGATGGAACCAATATCCTCTCAAGACGATTACAGCAATTTACCCATCCGTGGCAAATACCGTCCGCTTCCGACATGGTCAATCCTATAGACGGTTTCTCCATATTAACACGAAAAAAAGAAGGAACATTTACATAAAAACAGCCCTCGTATTTTTTTTCTAGCTTTAATATTGTCAACAGTCTGTCTATTTCTGGAGATATCTTAATATGGGTACAACCACAATTTTGTGGTTGTACCCATAAATTTACACCTAACTCATGTAACGCCAAAATAATCTGACGAATAACCTCACCATATCCAGTCACACCATCAACAGATCCCAATACTTTTAATTTCATCTCTAAATTTCCTTTACTATTTACTATTTACTACCATCTACCATCTATCATCTATTTTTAAGCGCCAATAATTTAATAAATCTTCCACAGTTTTCTCAAAAGGTATTTCTGCTTTCCAACCTGTTTTATTTTTAAACTTATTAGCATCGCCGTGTAAAATAGGTACATCTGACGGTCGTAAACGAGTAGGATCTTGTTGTAATGTGATCTTAACCGTTGTCAAATTGAGCAGAATTTCCAATACTTCACGTATAGCATAAGCTTTACCTGAAGCAAGCACATAAACTTCACCTGGATCGCCTTTCTCTAAAGATAGCCAATAACCCTTTACCATATCCCGGACATCCGTAAAGTCTCGCAATGCTTCCAAATTTCCAGTATACAGCACAGGCTTCCGTAACCCTTTTTCAATCTCAGCTACTTGCATTGCAAAATTTGATGTTACAAATTCTTTTCCCCTTCTAGGTCCTGTATGATTAAATGCTCTGGTTCGCACCACAAACATCCCATAAGAAGCATAATACTGATAAGCTAAGAAATCCTGAGTAACCTTGCTTACTCCGTAGGGACTCAAGGGACGCAAAGGATTTTCCTCTGTAATAGGTACTTCATCAGTATAAACCTTTCCATATTCCTCCGATGAACAAGCCACCTGAATACGAGTCGCTAACCCCTCTTGCCGTACTGCTTCAAAAATATTGAGTTGCCCTAAAATATTAGTGGTCAAAGTCTCTCCCGGAGCCTTCCATGAAGTGGGCACAAAACTCTGTGCTGCTAAGTGAAAAATTTTTTCCGGTCGTACCTCGCTAATTGTTTTATTAACAGAAAAGGGATCTCTTAGATCACATTCCACTAAATTTATTTTATGAAGAATATGTTTTATATTTTCTAAAGGACTACGCTTACGTATTGTACCGTAAACTTCTACGTTCTCTTGTTTTAGGGCATATTCCGCTAAGTGACTACCAACAAAGCCACTGATACCTGTAATCAATATTTTCATCCTTATTCTCCTATTCTGTAAAATTAGTAGCTATGTATTTGCACGGTTATATTCATCCTCAAGCCTTATCACATCTTCCATCTCCGAAGTGGAAACTTCA
>JAQUGH010000070.1 GCA_028684195.1 Clostridia bacterium
ATTATACTTGACGTTGAAAAGAATTATCTTGAAAGTGCATTGACACAAATGGTGCAAGAAGATTGTATCATACAGGAAACTGAAGATATCTTTTATTTGCATAGTTTTTATTACAGTGAAATAGGAGTAGCCAAAAGAATTAAAGAGCTCATAAGTTCCGATGGCTCTTATGATGTTAAGGATGTTGATGTAATAATAGAAAGTGTCCAAAAAGAAAACAAAATTAAATATGACAAGATGCAAATTGATGCTATTAAGATAGCGTGCTCCTCTAATTTTACTGTTATAACAGGGGGACCGGGGACAGGCAAAACGACAACTACTCTTGCTATTATTAAAGTATTTGAAAAGATGGCGGCTAGAATATTATTAGCTGCACCTACGGGTAGAGCAGCTAAAAGGCTAGCAGAGGCAACGGGCTTTGAAGCTAAGACTATTCATCGACTTTTGGAATTCAAGCCTACTCAGGGCTATCAGAAGAACTCAGAGGATCCTTTAGAATGCGATGTTCTTATCTTAGATGAAATGTCTATGGTGGATATTAGTCTTATGTATAATTTATTAAAGGCAGTTCCGTCTACAACAGTTGTTATTTTAGTAGGTGATGTTGATCAATTGCCTTCTGTCGGAGCTGGAAATGTTTTGAGGGATATAATTAATTCGGATACGGTTAGTGTTATAAAATTAACTAGAATTTTCCGACAGTCCCAAGGCAGTATGATTATTATGAATGCACATAAGATTAATAAAGGTGAGTTTCCTGTATTGAAGGTGGGGAGCCAAAACGACTTTTTCTTCATTGAAGAGAGTGAACCAACAAAAATTGTAGAGCAAATAAAAAATCTTTGTGTAAAACGATTACCAACATATTATCAAGTTAATCCAATTAATGATATTCAAGTGCTGACACCTATGCAACGTGGAGAGGTTGGAGCTAGAAATCTTAATGAAGTACTGCAAGAGGCTCTTAATCCTGCAACAATTTTTGTAAATAGTAGAGGGACAAAATATAAATTGCAGGATAAGGTTATGCAAATAAAAAACAACTATGATAAGAATGTGTTTAATGGTGATATTGGGAGAATAACAAACATAGATAAAGAAGATGGAAAGGTATTAATTTGTTTTGATAAGAAAGAAACAGAATATGACGTTTCTGAATTAGATGAGATAGTGCTTGCATATGCTACAACTATTCATAAGAGTCAAGGAAGTGAGTATAAGATTGTTGTTGCTCCGTTAATAACGCAACATTTTATGATGTTACAACGGAATCTATTGTATACCTGTGTCACGAGGGCGAAAGATATTTTAGTATTGTTAGGGACAAAAAAAGCTCTCGTTATAGCACTTAAAAACAATAAGGTTGAAATGAGAAATACTTTATTGGTTCAAAGATTAAAAGAAGGTGTCAAGTGACATAAAAAAAGATATTAAACATAAATTATAAAATAAAATTTTAATAGTTGACAAAATAATTGAATAATCAGCATATTGAGGAGGTAATAATTTTATGGAATTAGATATTAAATGGATTGGTTCGCAAAATTATGGGCTACCAAGAGGTACAAAAGGACGGAGGGGTAATAAGGTTATTGCTATTGTTGATCACATTATGGAAGGTACTTTAGTGGGCACGGATGCGTGGTTTAATAGTATTGAAAGCGAAGCCAGTGCACATTTTGGAATAGGGAAAAGTGGTGAGATACATCAATATGTAGATTTAAATAATGTAGCTTGGCATACGGGGAAAGTATCTAATCCTAGTTGGGCATTGCTAATTAAAGGATTAAATCCTAATTATTATACTATTGGAATTGAACATGAGGGCTATTCGGGTGAAGATCTGACTGAAAATCAGTTTCAAGCAACTTTAGAGCTTCATAGGATTCTTATTAAAAAATTCAATTTGGAAGTAAATAAAGAAACAATAATTGGGCATTTCAGGATTGATAGTGTTAATAAATACAAGTGTCCAGGAGTTGGATTTCCTTGGAAACGTCTCTTTAATGAGTTACAACAAAGTGAAGATGAAATAATATTTTCAGACATTCCTCCCCAACATTGGGCAGCGGAGTCGGTTAGGAAGATTAAAGAAGTGGGGATAATGGTTGGATATTCTGATGGTACGTTTAGAGGGGAAGAAAATATTACAAGGTATGAGTTAGCAAGTGCTTTGGATAGATTGATGAATTAAAGGTAAATGTTTTTTATATCCAAGGCTATTCTTTCCATATTATCAGAAACTTGAGGAATAGAGAAGCCTACAAAAAGAGGGGAAGTTACAAAACGAGGGACTATTTTAACTGCTATTTTATTGTCGATATGGTAAAAAAACAAATTATAGCTGTTACAATGTTTGTGGTAATGGTTTAGTGAATAATGAGTTGCAATTTGTATATAATCTGCCATTTTATTTATGCTATTAAAATCCTTAAGAATCACGTTGAATTCATCAAAACCGGCTCTCGGTTTAGTGGCGATATTGAATTCTACGTTTTGTTCCTTGTTAATTATTAAGCCTTCGAATTGCTCTTTTTGAAGATGTTTGTGATAGTCAACATTTTTAAGACCAATTATTTGCATGTGGGGATGCGAAATAGTTCCCCCAGAATATGGTCCGTGATTTTTATAATAAATAACTGAAGAAAATTCATTTGACGATTCCATTTCCAACCACTTTTCAATACCAAACGAAATGACATTGTAGAGATGTTCTTTGGGATAATCTGAAAACTCGGGTGTACAACGATAAGTCTCTACTATGACGGTTTGTAATGTGTCTTCCAGAACTGGGTACTTGTTTTTTAAAAGCAATATTGGACCTCGCTCATCTAAAATATTTTCTAGATTATCCCGATCACAGAAAGGACATTTTACATTATGATTAGTAATGTTTTTAGGTTTCTTTTCTCCTATAGAGGAGTTGAAATGAAGAATTTCATAAGGTGACATTTTAACACCTCCCTAATTAAAGTAATTGTAACCTTATATAGAAATAATAACACATATCAGGTGACATTTTAACAAAATTAAGTTTTTTATTTAGTTCATATAAAAGAGTACCCTAAATATAATAGGGTACTCTTTTATATGAAGAAATTCAGCTAGATATAGTTTAACTAACTGTCGTTTAATTCCTAAAATATTTTAACGAGTTTTTACTTTATTTAAGTTGAATTGTATTTACATTACAATGTATACGAGGTACAAGCTCTAAAAATCTTTCTATTTGATAGCTTTTACTAATTCCTGTTTTACACCAAATTGCAAAGTGTTCACAGTTATTTGTAAAAAGGTTGTATTCTTCTTCGTATAAACGACTTTCTGCTCTCTGTACGGTTTCTTCAGGAGAATAAATTTTGATGTTCCTATAAAAATCCAAGTATGCATTAATCATATTTTTTAAATTTTTTTCATTGTAAAGTATTGGCTTGGATTTTTCAGGGTAATTATATTCACAATCTAATATAAAATAAGTGGTAAAGCCGTTTAAAAAATTTTCTATAGGGGTTTTTCGAATAATTAATTTTCTGGTTAAAGGAGCGGGTTTGGTATAGTGAATTACCATATGATTGCCAGTATATATTCCATAATGTTCATAAAAAATTTTTGATACCCCAATTATATCACCAAATTTTATACTGCCATGTGTACTAAAATGTTCATGTAGTTTATTATTAATCCCCTTTATAATATTAAAAATATCAAATTTGTTAGTCATGTAAAACACCTCGTGTTAGTATATGCTTTTATGATCTGATTGGTAATTGAATGTTAAATTATTTTTAGCTAATTATAAAGTAAAATTAATAGTAATGTATTTATTCGTTCCATGAGATTAGCGTCGCCAAGCATTTGAAATGGATAAAATGGGTAGAGTATAGTTTGGTGATGATTAAATAATGTAACATGTAAATATAAAAGAAGACCCTATAGGGTCTTCTTTTATATTATTTCTATTTGATGATATATTTTTTTACCTTTTCTTAGCATTAGCTTTCTGTCCTCAAAATCATCCAAGTTTATTATTTGGGAAAATTCGTCTATTCGTTTATCGTTCAGATAGATACCGCCTTGTTGAATGAGACGTCGACCTTCTCCTTTAGAGGAAGTTAGCTTTGTTTTTGACAAAAGTGTCAGAATATCTATTCCCTTAATAAAGTCGGATTCATTTAGCTTTGAAGAGGGAATAGAAGTCGAGATATCTCCTGAATTATTAAATAATGTTTTAGCTGCACTTTGAGCTTTGTCAGCTTCTTCTTGACCATGAACCAGTTTAGTAACCTCATAAGCTAATATTTCTTTAGCTTTATTAATTTCCGCGTCCTTGAGAGAACCCAATCGTTTTACTTCTTCCATAGGAAGGAATGTTAGTAAGGCAAGACAATTTTCTACATCAGGGTCATCAACGTTGCGCCAATATTGATAGAAGTCGTAGGGCGGAGTTTTTTCAGGATCAAGCCAAATCGCACCTGATTCTGTTTTACCCATTTTTTTACCTTCGCTGGTAGTGAGTAATTTAAAAGTTAATCCATAAGCATTACCATTTTCAATTCTTCGCACAAGGTCAGCTCCGCTTATAATGTTAGACCACTGATCATTTCCACCTAATTGTAATTTACAGTTGTACCGTTTATATAGTTCTAAAAAATCGTAGGATTGCATTAACATATAGTTGAATTCCAAAAAGGACAAACCTTTTTCTAATCTGTTTTTAAAGCACTCTGCAGTAAGCATCCTGTTGACAGAAAAATGAGCTCCTATATTTCTTAAGAAGTCAATATAATTGAGGTTTAGAAGCCAATCAGAGTTATTAATTATTAGCGCTCTATTTTCACTAAAGTCCACAAATCTAGAAAATTGATTTTTAAAAGAGGAAACGTTATGTTCAATTTGTGCTACTGTTAGCATTTTACGCATATCGGTTCTGCCGGATGGATCCCCCACCATACCAGTACCACCACCAATTAAGGCAATAGGTCGATGACCAGCTTTTTGCATATGCATCATAACCATTACTTGAATAAAATGACCTACGTGTAAGCTATCAGCAGTGGGATCAAAGCCAATATAAAAAGTTACTTTTTCGTCATTTAATAGTTCTCGAATTTCTTCTTCATGGGTTGCTTGTTCAATATATCCTCTTTCTTTAAGTATATCAAAAACGTTAGTCATATTTATTTACTCCCTCCTGTTAAGTCAATATGTTATAGATATAGATACATATTGTCAAGGCGAACGCGTGATTTCTACTTGAAAGGATAATGATGAATAAATATTAACTAAGAATGGCATATTTTTTATAATTTATGAGAGGGAGGTGAATTTTTGAGAAAGCTAACTTATAGTAGTATTTTTAACCATGGTGTAAAATATTCTAAGGAAAGTCGAGTTGTTAAAGGTATTAAAATATTTATTGATAAATTATTAACCTATATTTGTTTGTATCTTTTGAAGGACTGTTATAAAAGCATTAACTAAATTAGGATCAAATTGAGTTCCACTAAACTTCAGTATTTCCTCAATAGCTTCTTGATGAGTTTTTGTTTTTCGATAAGGTCGAAAGTTAACCATAGCATTATAAGCATCAACCAAAGCAAAAATCCTACATTCCAAAGGGATGTTAATACCTGAAAGACCTAAAGGGTAACCACAACCGTTCCACCATTCATGATGTTTAAGTATTAAATCTTCGATGGGGATGATGTCTGGAGAAGAATGTGCGATGCGATACCCAATTTCACAATGCCAACGTATTTCTTTAATTTCCTGTGGAGTTAAGGCAGAACTTTTAAATAGTATCGTATCAGATATTCCCACTGTACCAATGCCGTGATATTTGACTAATAAATGGAGTCCGATTTTCGACTCTTCAGATAAACTCATAAATTGTATCATGTTATCGATGAGGCTTTGTAGACGTAAGGTATGTTTGCCCGGTAAAAATTCTTTTGTTTTTAATAAAGAAACAAGGTGGTTTATAATAATCTCTTTGGTTTTTTGGTGATGATTTATTTTTTCACGGTACATATTATTGTCAGCCTCTTTAAAAAGCTTATCTATACTCGTTGTAACTGTGTCGGTGACTACTGCCCAACCTAAGGAGATGTTTAAAGGTAAATTAAGAAGGTTTGAGTTATATTTTAATACATTTTTGTGTAATCGGTAACTGATATGTTCTACATCTTCTTTACAACTGTAAGGAAGAAATATAGCAAATTCGTCTCCTCCGATACGTGCAACGATATCAGCATTGCGAACAGAAGATTTTATTACATTAGCAGCAGAGATTAGCAATAAGTCTCCTGCTTTGTGACCAAGAGAATCGTTAACCATTTTCAAACAATCCAAATCGCATATTATGATGCCAGCTTGTACAATTCTTAAGTCATAGTTATTTATTTGTTCTTCAAAATAAGCACGGTTATATAAATTAGTAAGGGGGTCACGTATGCTCTGTTGTACAAGCTTTTCTTCTACGTGTTTTCGAGCTGTAATATCGCTGTAGATAACATAAGTACACATATATTTGTTACAAACTATTATTGGAAAGTAAGAAATAGAAACATTAACAAAAGTACCATTCTTTTTTTCTCTAATAGATTCTATTTGAACTATTTCTCCAGTAAGCATAGAACCTGTTATGTCATCTTGTTTATCCTTGAGAATATCGGGTATTAAAATATTTTTAATATTCAAGCCTTTTATTTCATCAATTGTATAGCCAAAAAGTTCTTCAAAACGTTTATTAAAGCTAATAATTTTGTCAAATTTATCAAGCATTACAATACTATCAGGAAAACACTCAAATAGTTTTTGAAAACAAAATTTGTAAGAAAATGATTGATTATGCAAAGGGAAATCTTGACGAATTTTTAATTTCTTTAAATCGTATTTTTTTGTAGAAAAACTATTTGATTTTGATTTGTTCATAAAGTAGCACTTCCCGTTTATCAATTAAATTATTGATTGTAACATTAAAAAACAACAGTGAAGCTAATCGTAAGAGTAAAACACGTTTTAAAATAATGCAAACTTATAATAATAAAAATAAATTATGTTTAACATTTTGACAATTATATTGTTATATTGTTATATTATAATTATATAACAATATAGATAATGAAGATTTATTCTTTTACAATCATAGTACCAATACCCTTTTTAGTAAAAATTTCTAGGAGTAGAGAATGCGGTTGGCGTCCATCAATAATGTGTACATTTGCTACACCACATTCCAAAGCCATAAGACAACTTTGTACTTTAGGAATCATTCCGCCATTAATAATTTCCTTATCAACATAATAATCAATTTCTTTTGCAGTTAACTTTGAAGCTAGAGTACCTGATTGTTTATCTAGGCAAATGCCTTCTACATCGGTTAACACAACAAGTTTATGAGCACTTAGGGCTCCCCCTAAAGCTCCTGCAACATGATCTGCATTTATGTTATAACTATCCCCTCCTGGTCCAATGCCAACGGGAGATACGATAGGAATAAAGCCTTCTTTTGTTAATATACGAATTATTTCGGGGTTAATCTTTTTAATATTTCCTACTAATCCCAAATCAGTTAAAGAGTTTTCTTTATCTTTGTTATCGTGAAAAATGTTTTTCTTTTCAACTTCAATAAGATTACCATCTTTACCGGAAATTCCTATTGATTTTCCACCTAAGTCATTGATAAGTCCTACAATGGTCTTGTTAATATGACCACTAAGAACCATTTCTACTAATTCCATAGTATCTTTGTCAGTAACACGCATTCCTTGAACAAATTTTGATTTAATATTTATTTTGTCCAACCATTTGTTTATTCCAGGACCACCTCCATGGACGATAACTGGATTCATACCTACAAGTTTCATTAAAATAATATCCTGTAGGACAAGCTTTTCAAGCTCCAAATTAATCATGGCATGACCACCTAGTTTAATAACGATGGTTTTACCGTAAAACTCTTGAATATAGGGAAGAGATTCTATAAGGATGGCTGCTTTTTCAGTTGGATTTAGCATTTATTTCACTCCATTATGTAAAAATCTATATTTAAATGTCTCTTATAAAAAACTATCTTCATTATACAATAAAATAGATAAAATAGAATAGTATTTGTTGTAAAATATAGCTTGCTTATTTTTGCCTATGGATTTTAGGCAACACTTTATTTCACATATATTATAGCTAATGTTATATGATAGTTTAGTAAATAAGCTGTGTGATAATATATAGTTAAAATTGTTGTATTTAACCTTTTTTAAAAATTATTACTATACAAATAATACATAATCAAATCAATAAAATCAAGTCTTTATTATTTAAGTACTTAACTTGAATAATAAAGACTTAAATAATCAAAAACATTTTAACCCCTTTAAGTTTATTACATATAGTGTAGTTAGTTAGAAAAGGGGTGATAATATTTGTGTTATATTTTTTTGTTTGCCTTAGCTATTAGCATAGATGGGTTTGGAGTGGGCTTGTCATATGGTATGAGAAAAATTAAAATAGCAGTGATTCCCTTCTTTATTATTTGTATGTCATCAGCTGTTGCAGTGACAATAGCTATGGTATTTGGAAAGGTTATGGCTTCTTTTTTTTCAGAGAGATTTGCAACATTTTTAGGTGGAAGCATCATGATAGTCATAGGTATATGGATAATATTGCAAAATTACATTCTGAATTTAGCAACGCAAAGTAAAAATATAGCTAAAATAGCTAATAAGGTAACGGTAATTAACATTCTTAAAGAACCAGTTCAAGCGGATTTAAATAATTCTGGAGAAATAGATATTAAAGAAGCTATATTGCTGGGCGTTGCGTTAGCTATGGACGCATTTGGAGCTGGGTTTGGAGTTGCAATGTCAGGCTATAGCCTTATACTTACGCCTATCGTAGTAGCAATAACAAAGTTTATAATGCTAAATCTAGGATTAATAATTGGGGGGGGATTTAGTGTTTATAAATTCAAGAAAGGGGTTTCGTTGTTACCTGGTGGGATTATTATTTTTTTAGGACTGACAAAGCTTATTGGTTTGTAGTATAATCGTATTTTAGGATTGGATAAATGGGAGGAATATTAAATATGAAAATAACTACAAAAATAACTACAAAAACACTCACACGTAGTGCGTTGATTTTGGCTTTGGCAATTGCTATACAAAGTATTCGGATGCCTGCCTATGTTACTGGACCTTTGGTTAATGCGTTAATAATTTTAGCTAGTGCATTGATAAGTCCAATTAGTGGGGTTATGGTTGGGCTTCTTACACCGTTACTGGCTTTTAGTTTTGGAATTATGGCACTTGCACCAGCAGTTCCTATTATAATGTTGGGGAATGCGTTACTTGCTATAGTTTATGGATTGTTAAAAAAGAAACCAATATTGGGGATAATTTGTGCTGCTGTGCTTAAGTATGCCAGTATGACCTTTGGCTTTTATTATATTTTGCCTAATTTAATGGGTATCAAATTACCAGCGAAAATACTTCCGATTTTAACAACACAACAGCTTATTACTGCTATTGTTGGTGGAATTATAGCAGTAATAATTATAAAAGCACTAAACTGGGGAAACAAGAAATAGCAATAGATGGGAATATAGGTAATAAGTACACTCAAAAACAAACATACTTCATTGAGTATGGGGAAGAATATTTTTAGGTTGGTAACTGTTTCAGAAGATTAGCAAGGTCACCTTAGCGTTGATCGTTAGTTAGTCTTGGTTACCAACCTGTTTTATTTATAATTGAGGACTTAGATGGAGTTGAAGTGGTTTCTCTATTGGTTCTTCTAAAAAGTATAAGAATTTAAGTGAGACTCCTTTTTCTGGCAAAAAACCCGAAAATTTTGATAGTAAGTTGCCATGTTTATCAATTTCATTAATTGTATTAGTTAGTTCTTCCCAATAAAATATGGTGCTATTTTGGCTCCATTGTAAATTGCGGATAGGATAAGGGAAAAATCCCAGCATGTATTTTATTTTTAAAGTCATGTTTTCAGTCAATGAGATATAATATAATTCCTCTCCTTGATCCTTTGATATAGTATAAATTATGGAATTATGTTGTCTGTTATAACACAAATTGTAACAAGGAGTATTTAGTGTTTCCAACAATAAATAAGTTTTGTTTGTTTTATAATTCCAAACAATTGCTTGACCAGTATTGTCATAGCAGGGGTTTTGTATATAGAGGATTTCTTCTTCTGAAAGCCAATAAGAAGGACCAAGGTTTTCAACTATTTTACTTGCAAGTATTTTCCCTGTATTATTTAGTACAATCATTTGAAAAGAACTGCTTCCTTGTTGGGGGTAGTCTTCTAAATATGTACACAAAAGATTTTCATTGGAGGGATTCCAGTCTAAAGAAGTGATTGTTTTTATTAGATCATTGTTCTTTTGTGAAAAAGGGTAAAGTGTTCTGGTATTTGTATCAGTATCATAAACTCCGAGGAAAGTATCACCACAAAAAGCAATTTTAGTTCCTTTATTATTCCAAGTACAAATGTGATGGGAGGAAAGGAAGAGTGGCTTTTTTGTTTTTTCTAATTCATGAAGAGAAAGACCTTCACTGTGGCTAAAAACTGTATAATACTTTTCGTTAGGACTTATTGTTGCGGTATGCCCTGAACAATCAAGAACGATGCCATTAGGTGCTGCATATTGCAGTAATTTGTTTTGCATAGCCCTAACTTTTCCGGCTTTATTAAGAATAATTTCTACAGGTATGTTGTGAGGAAAATTTTTTAATGAAGTAATACTTCCAGAGCGTATTCCTGCTAACATAATAAAAACGTTATTGTCGAGTGGATATGCTGTGATGAAATTATTGTTTTCAACAATAATTTCATTGCCTTTATTTTCTAGATAAAGGCAATGAACAACACGTTCAGCATCATTTAACTCCCACAATGATTTAGCTATAACAGGGTGACTTGATAGTAAAGGAAGAAACAATAGAAGA
>JAQUGH010000229.1 GCA_028684195.1 Clostridia bacterium
ATTACGAGCGTACGGCACCAGCAATTGCCTCTCCAGCTGATAAAGAGCGCATGAAGGATTTGGTGAAAAGGAAGGTGCCGCTTTATAAAAAGGGGGACTATGACGCCATATGTGAGATCGCAAAAAAACTACGAAACGGCTATAGTAAATGGGAAATGGACGCTTATCTCACTTGTGGATGATGGTCTGCCAACCCTTGAGGATACTGATGACCGCAACTGCTGGCTATATCAGGGGACACACACATTCACGACAGTGCATGAGGCTATTGAATTTTTAAGAACACTACAATTGCAAAAGTAAGTTCTACCCTTAGTATATGCAAGGGTAGAACTTACTTTTGCATATAAGGCAACTAGGAATTATCAAGCTACTTGGGGGTTTTTTTATTACTCGGGCAAATTAGTAGAGTATAATGTTTGCATAGTTTCAATAAATTTACCCCATTCAGGATTAGTTCTTTTTTCATGTTTTGTTAGATAATATTGATATTTATATAGTATCCTTAAATCTTTCTTGGCACTAGAGCCTGTAAAATAAAGATAAAAAATTAGTTCATACATTTTTATAGCGTGAACGTTATCTAGAGCTGTTTTCCATTCTTCTGCTTTTTCAATTAACTGTATAGCATTAGAATCATGGGCTGCAAAATAAAGTAAGCCTTTTACAGCTATGTAAGAGAGAGATTTCACTTCTCCACGGTCATCTTTATTATTGCATACCGGGTCATATTTAGTATAAGGGAAAATTCTTTCTTCGATTGAGTCACGAAGTATATGTTCTTCAGGTGATAGAGATAAGTCCCTATGAATCAATAATTTTGGTGGCTCAATATTTATGTGTGTATCAATATAATCTTTAGATAATTCTGAGACAACCTCATCATATACAGCTTCGTGTGTAGCTAAATTTGGGAATATATTAAATATCGGATCCAGCCATATACGTTTAAAGGTATTGAATTCAAAGGCTCTGACACCGTATTTACTTCTATCAGGTGGAATAAGAAAATTAGCATCTAAAGTAATCAGTTGGTTAGGATTACTGAAGATGCTTTGTAAAGCAGGGCTTAAGGAGGTTAGATTAATCTTCATCATTCGCCTCCTCGCTGAAGAAATCTTCAAATTCATCTATATCTTCATCAGAAACTTCAATATCATAACCGTAATCATATGGCTTTTTATTAAATAAGCATAGTGTATCATTTAATTGATCTTCGTCAATAAGATTGTTTTCAAAGTTCCTAATAATAATGTCAATTTTTTTTGGAGATGTACCAATATTATTTGTGATTTTGTTAAGTTTAGTGAAGACCTCTTCATTAATGGCTTTACCTATACGTCCGTATTCACCATCTAAATCTCTTTCATTTATAGCATAGAGTTGATTATATTGGATATCAGAAATTGCATTTATTTCTTTCAATCTTTTAACAAGCGAACGGTAGGGAAGCCACCAGGTACATTGAAGTCTAGTTATAAACCTTAGTAGTGTTTTTATTTGGTATTTTTTTAGAGAAGATGTCTTAAATTCACTTAGAATAAGATTTTCTAATGCACTTTTAGGAAGTAGAAATTCTGCAGCAAATCGATTTGCCTTAACTTCTACGAGATTATTTTGTTCTTCAGATAGTCTACTAAGGTGTGATCCAGTTTTTGTTATAAAATGATAGAGTTCATGTGCTATTGCAAATATTTGTTTGTCAAAATAATCTGCGGTATTTAAACCAATAAAAACAAGTTCTTGATCACCTTCCGTGGAATACATTATTGCTGCGGAGAATGCAGATTTCTCATCGCCTGATTTAATTGGGTATTCTAACAATAGGATATTCATATTATCAAGGATAGTAAAAATATCATTTGCAATAGGTGTTTCACCCACAAAACCTAAAGTGCGGCGTTTATCTTCAGCGAGTTTTCTTATATTGTTAAGTCCTATTTCGTTAAGAGTAATTGTATTATTCATTTTCAAATTTACTCCTTAACAAGATTTGTTGACGTAGAGACAGCATCATAGTGAAAAGCTTTTCTACACCTTTTTTTTCAACTTCGCTTAAAGCTTCACTACGCATAGCAATAAAAGAATTTGATTCTTGCTTCTCAATAAACATATCTGTAATTTCAAAATCTAGTGTATTTGCTAAAGTTTCAAATTGAGTAATAGATGGGATGAAGCTTTCTCGTTCTATCCTACCAATCATTACTCTGTTTATACCAGTAAGGTCACTTAGTTGTTCTTGAGTTAAATTTTTCTCGGTTCTTTTAGTTTTTAAAGTTTCTGCAAGTTTTGCAGTAGATAATTTTCTCATTTTTTGGATCTCCTTTCAATACATAGTATAGTATGCCCTTTCTTAATCATATGATACTAAAAATAACATTAGAAGTCAATAAAGAAATAAATACCAAGCAAAACTAGCAAGTTTGAAATAAATAATAACATAAAGAGGGCTAATTATCAAGGTAGGAAAAATAATTTTATAAAAAGTTGCTTTTTCAATTCACTTGTTCTTTTTATTTACTAATTTGAAAGATGTCTTGCATTTTTTTCGGGTTCCTCTCATATACATTTATAGAAAATATAAGGGAGTCGGAGGCGAAAAAATGCAAGAGTATATTAGGAAAAGAGTGTT
>JAQUGH010000071.1 GCA_028684195.1 Clostridia bacterium
CTCGTGATAGAGAAATTATATCAAAGGCGAAGGCTCTGGTTCTTCCCGGAGTTGGGGCTTTTGGCAAGGGAATGGAAAATCTAAAACGCTATAATTTGATATCATTGATTAGAGAAGTAGTTGCAAAGGGAACTCCATTTTTAGGGATATGTCTGGGGATGCAACTAATGTTTGAGGAAAGTGAAGAATACGGTGTTCACAAAGGGATGGGTCTTCTTAAAGGAAAAATAAAAAAATTTCCAGAAGGTATGAAGGTGCCACATATGGGTTGGAATACCCTTGATATCAAGAAAAAACATAAAGCAGTAGAAAATATTCAGCCTGAAAGCTTTGTATATTTTGTTCATTCCTATTATGTAAGTGACTGTGTGGAGGAACAAGTTATAGCGTCCACAAATTATGGGGTGGAAATTCTGGCGATAGTATGTTTTAATAATATGGTGGGGATACAGTTTCACCCGGAAAAAAGTAGTCAAGTGGGATTAAAAATACTGAAAAATTTTGGGGAGTTGGTCAGAAATGTTAATAATTCCTGCTATTGATTTGAGGGATGGTTGTTGTGTTCGTTTAGTTCAAGGAGAAATAAGCTCGGAAATAGTTTATTCTGATGAACCGGTGGAAATGGCTAAACAGTGGGAAAAATTAGGGGCACCTTTTCTTCATGTGGTAGATTTGGATGGAGCTTTTTCAGGTTCTCCTAAAAACTTGGATATTATTAAGGATATTGTTGGTGCTGTGAATATTCCTGTTCAAGTGGGTGGCGGAATACGAAACATGGATGCGGTAAAAAGCATTTTGGATATAGGTGTAGAACGAGTAATTTTAGGTACTGTGGCTATTCTTTCACCTGAATTAGTTTGTGAATGTGTTCAAAAGTATGGAGAACGTATCGCTGTGGGAATTGATGGACGGGATGGTATGGTTGCTATTGAAGGCTGGGAATCTACAGTGGAGATGACGGTCTGCCAATTAGCAAAGAAAATTGCTACAATGGGAGTAGAACGTATTATTTTTACAGATACCAGAAGAGATGGAACCTTGAAAGGTCCTAATATAAAAGCTACAAAGAATTTGGCAGAGGTTAGTGGACTGAAAATTATAGCCTCGGGTGGTGTATCTAGCCTTGATGATATATATAAATTAAAAGAGCTAGAAGCTTGTGGGATTGAAGGGGTTATTATGGGCAAAGCTCTTTATTCAGGTGCTGTTCGATTAAAGGAAGTACTTGAAGTAGTGGAGGATAAAGAAAAATGCTTGCTAAGCGAATAATACCGTGTCTTGATGTAGAAAAAGGGCGGGTAGTTAAAGGAACAAAATTTTTAAACTTAAAAGATGCAGGAGATCCTGTGGAGTTAGCAGCATATTATGACAGAGAGGGAGCAGATGAACTTGTCTTTTTGGATATAACTGCTTCCAGTGAATGCAGGAACATCATGCTGGACATAGTGTCCAGTGTTGCTCAAAAAGTTTTTATTCCGTTTACTGTTGGTGGGGGACTTCGTTCTATTGAGGATATTCGCAGGATACTTAAAGCAGGGGCTGATAAAGTAGCGTTGAATACTGCTGCTGTGAATAATCCAGAGCTTATCAAAGAAGGGGCATACTACTTTGGAAACCAGTGTATAGTTGTGGCAATTGATGCTCGTATGGTAAGTGAAGGAAAGTGGGAAGTGTATACCCACGGAGGGCGTAAAGCTACAGGAATTGATGTCGTAAAGTGGGCGTGTCAAGCTAAAGAATTAGGAGCAGGGGAAATACTTTTAACCAGTATGGATCGGGATGGGACTAAAATAGGCTATGATTTGGAATTGACTCGTACCGTCAGCGAAAGCGTATCAATACCGGTAATAGCTTCAGGTGGTGTTGGTAAGAAAGAGCACATCCTAGAAGGAGCAACTATAGGTAAAGCAGATGGATTACTTGCGGCTTCTATCTTTCATTTTGCGGAAACTACTATTGGTGAGGTTAAAAATTATCTTAAAGAAAAGGATGTGGTGGTTCGTTTATGAAGATAACATCGGAAACTTTGGAACAGTTAAAATATGATGAAAAAGGGTTAATTCCTGCTGTTATTCAAGATGTGAAAAGCGGTACGGTTCTCATGGTTGCCTATATGAACAAGGAATCTTTGCAGAAAACTCTTCAAGACGGACGTACTTGGTTTTATAGTCGCAGTCGTCAAGAGCTATGGCCTAAAGGCGAAACTTCAGGTAATATCCAAAAAGTAGCGTCTATTTGCTATGATTGTGATGCGGATACTTTACTTATTCAAGTAAATCAAACAGGAGTAGCTTGTCACGAAGGGAATTTTTCTTGCTTTAGTTATCCTTTGCAGTCGAGCGATAAATCAGTTAGTTCTGATTGGGCGACATTGTCTTGGCTAGAAGATTTAGTGAAAGAGCGGAAAGAGACAATGCCAGAAGGTTCGTATACTACATACCTTTTTGAAAAAGGAATTGATAAAATTCTAAAAAAAGTCGGAGAAGAAGCAACAGAAGTGGTAATTGCAGCAAAAGGTGAGAAAGAAGAAGAGATAGTTTATGAAACAGCTGATCTCTTTTATCACATCTTGGTGATGTTGAGAGATAGAAATATTGATCTAGAAAAAATATGGACAGAGTTAGCCAGTAGACATAAGGAGAAATAGAAACACAAGGGGACGGTTCTTCTGTGTCCTAGGACACAGAAGAACCGTCCCCTTGTGTTTGGTAATAATTTACTGGACATTACTAAGAAATACTTTATAATAATAGGTTGAAAGTGTAGTTATTTTACGAGAAGGACTGATAGAAATCAATGAATTTTCATTCTGAGTATAAAAGCAAATTGCGTACTGCGAAGAAAGCTGTACAGATAGTTAAATCAGGAGATTGGGTTGATTATACTTTTGGATTGACTGTACCGGTAGCTTTGGATCAAGCCTTGGCAGATAGGAAGGAAGAGCTAAAGGATGTTAAGGTAAGGGGTGCTTTTTCATCTCATCCTTTGCAGGTAATTGAAAAGGATCCTTTGCGGGAAACATTTTTTTATTCCAGTTGGCATTTAAGTGGTTATGAACGTAGAATGTCTGACAAAGGGTTATGTAATTATTGTCCTATGATTTTTAGAAATATGCCGTTGTATTACAACAAAAGTTTAACAGTTGATGTTGCGATGTTTATGGTTGCACCAATGGATAAGTATGGTTATTTTAATTTATCGGTAACAAATTCTGCTAATTTGGCAATTGCAAAAAATGCAAGAACGGTAATAGTGGAAGTAAATACAAAAATGCCCCGAGCATTAGGCGGAAATTCAGAGGTAATACATATTTCAGATGTAGACTATATTGTAGAGGGAGATAATCCTGATCTTTATACTGTACAGGATATACAGCCAACAGAAGTAGATTTAAAAGTGGCAAAACAGATTGTGAATAAGTTAGAGGATGGAACAAATATACAACTTGGTGTGGGTGGAATGCCTAATTCCGTGGGAAAAATGATAGCTCAGTCTGATCTTCGAGATTTAGGAATGCACACTGAAATGATGGTTGATGCGTATTTGGACATATTTAAAGCAGGAAAGCTAACCAATAAACGTAAGAATATTAATAAAAATAAAGGCATTTGGACTTTTTGTGTTGGTTCCAAAGAGCTTTATGATTGGGTCGACGATAATCCGGGGCTTGCCTCATATCCGGTAGATTACACTAATGATCCTACTATAATAGGTCAACAGGATAAAATGGTAAGTATAAATAATTGTATAGAAGTGGATCTTTTTGGTCAGGTTTCGGCAGAATCTGTGGGAACAAGGGCTATAAGTGGTACGGGAGGGCAGCTTGATTTTGTAACAGGAGCTTATCAATCCAAGGGAGGAAAGAGTTTCGTTTGCTTTTCTTCTACTTATGTTGATAAAAAAACAGGTGAGGTAAAATCGAGAGTATTACCTACTTTACCAAGCGGAGAAGTTGTAACAGATCCTCGTTCGCAGGTGCATTATTTTGTAACAGAATGGGGTATGGCTAACTTAGCAGGGCGTTCTGCGTGGGAAAGAGCTGAACTGATAATAGGTATTGCTCATCCTGATTTTAGAGAAGAATTAATACAGGATGCTCAAAAGATGAAAATTTGGAGATATAGTAATAAATAGAGGCGATTTTATTGAAAGGTAATTAAATTGTTAGCATTTAGGTATTAAATGGGTTGTATGTAAAAAACATGGTATAAATATTCTATATAAAGTGTATTGAAGGTATAAATATTATTGTCAGTATTTGTGATAAATTATATTTAATTCTGCATATTAAAAAACTTTCGTAAAGATGTAAATAAAAGCATATAAGTATTTGAGCAGTGATCGGGTATTGAATAAACGAGTATAAATAGGAGGAAAGCATAATGAAGTATGAAATTGACAGAATAGAAGTTCCTCAAGGGTATCACAGAAGGACAACTAATTTAGGTGACAATATCGAGCTGTATAAATTGGCTGTATCACAGGCAAAAAATAAATTTGAGAAGTCATATATGGAGCAATTTGGAAAGAGTAGGCTTTGGTTTAGCAGTGCTAAAAATAGAGAAAAATATTGCAATAACCCCCAAAATGAGATATCATTGGTACAATTAGATGATATCTTAAATAAGTGGGAACATAGACTTTGGCAAGAAGTTAGTTTGGCAAAGGCGTGGGTTTGTTATAGAAATGGTGATAATGTAGGGGCTGTATTAAGAAATATAGCATATCTTGAGGAGAAAAATGGAAATGAAGTGATAGCAAAGGAAATAGCTCGGGAAATAGAGAGATTTCCAACGATGAGTAATGTTATAGATGGATTAGAAGAGAAACTTAGGAAAGCGGAAGAAGAAGTAGGCTTTGAGATGAATCAGGATTATGATTGGGAGCAGTATATGAAAACACCAGAAAAAGCGGCTAAAGTTACTGCTTTGCAGCAGAAAGTAGCTGAGAGCTTGGAGCGTTTTGCCCAAGAACAAAAAGTAAATAACAGTGTTGGAATGGGGGGAGCAAGAGAAACAAAATCGGAACCGTGTAAGTAACAATAGGTGGGGAGGTTAATTTCAAATAAAAAGGGGGAGAGTTATATGAGTGCTGTTGAGACTGAAAAGTCTTTTATAGGTACAGTAGGAGGTGTTCTCTCACGACGTATTCCTGAATGGTTAGGCTTACGTGGTAAACCAGAAGGATATAATAACATAAAATATTCCTCAAAATATTATGAAGAAACGCCTAATGTTGAAGAAAATATGGAACTGTATCGGGAAGCAATAGGAAGGATAAAAGAAAAATATGAGGGCTTATATCAAGAACAATTGAAAAATGAACGGTATGGGTTTAGTAGTGAAAAAAAGAGGGAGAGGTATTGTGAAAAACATGATATTTCAGAAGATGCTCTAAATGAACAAATAAAAGTATTAGAAGATGATCTGCAGAACGAACTTGATTTAGCAGAAGCATGGGTCTGTTATAGAAATGGTGATAATAAACTCGCTGTTAAAAGGAACATCGTAGAGCTTGAAGAGGAGTATGGTGATTCCAAAATGGCAAAAATGTTAAAAAAAGAGACAAAGGGTATGGAAGTATCAAATGTTTGGATTGCAGGTTTACCTGATAGTTTAGAAAGAATTAGGATAGAAAAAGATTTAGTACCGCTTTGTGATTGGAGTTGGTTAAAAAAATTAAAAGAAGAGAGGGAAGAAAGATTCAAGAAATGCAAACAAGAGAATTTATCTAAAGAACTTGATGAAGAAGGAAGACCGGATGGTGAAGTGAAACCTGCTGAGCAGCAAACTAAAGAAGTAACCAGTCCAAGCCCAGAAGAAACAGAAGAAACAGAAGAAACAGAAGAAAAAATTAAAAAACGCAAAGAGCGACAAATTGGTGATTGATAAAAGCAAGACACAAGGGGACGGTTCTTCTGTGTCCTATTAGGACACAGAAGAACCGTCCCCTTGTGTCTTGAATAAAAAGCGGATTCAGGGGAAACCCTGAATCCGTAGAGTGGAGGAGATAAGAGGAGTTGTTCAATAATAGTTATGTCCATGGTTTAGTTATAATATACGTTTAGTTATGTTATTTTTATATTATTTTTATTTAAAAAATGAACTCGAGATATAGATGAAAAGATGATAAAATAGGCAATGAGAATTTAAGTTTACAATTATGAGGAGGATAATCGTGACATCTGATACTGATATGATTGCACAATACCAAGAATTAAGAAACGAAATACGAAATTGTTTGTTTTGTCGATTGAACCATGAACAGCTGAAAGCGGTGGAAACAGGGGAAGGGGCTGTCCTTTGTTTAGCAGGAGCAGGGTCAGGGAAAACTACGGCTATGGTTCATCGCATTCTTCATTTATACCTTTTCGGGGCTAAGTACAAGAAAAATATTTTTCCCCCTGCTGATATGACAGAAGCAGATTTGGAGGAAATGAGAGATTGGTTGGAAGAAAACAAAGAAGGAGCTAAAAGTCAACTTTCCTCTAATCTGATAAGACTTATTAGAATTAATGGAGTGTCGCCATATGCTATCTTGGCTATAACTTTTACCAATAAAGCAGCTAATGAAATGAAGATTCGTTTAGATAATTTATTGGGTACAATCAGCAAAAACATGTGGGTAATGACTTTCCATGCAATGTGTGTGCGTATTCTTCATTATGAGATCAAAAAATTGGGGTTTACTAATGAATTTGCAATTTATGATAGTCAGGATCAACTTACTTTGATTAAAGGAATAGTAAAAGAACTCAATATTGATGATAAAAAGTTCAAACCAAAAAGTTTTCAAAATGCGATTAGTAGATTTAAATGTAACTTAAAAACGCCAAAACAAGTTACTCCAAGCGATTATTTTGAAGAAAAATGTGTAGAAGTTTATGAAATTTATCAAGAACGTTTAAAAACGAATAACGCCTTGGATTTTGATGATTTATTAATGATGACGGTTCGCCTTTTCAAGGATAATCCAGAAATACTGGAGAAATATCAAGATCGTTTTCGTTATATTATGGTAGACGAATATCAAGATACTAATCATGTTCAATATGTATTGGTTAATGATTTGGCTAAAAAATATGAAAATCTTTGTGTAGTAGGTGATGATGATCAGTCTATCTATGGTTTTCGTCAAGCAGATATCCAAAATATACTTGATTTCGAAAGAGATTATCCCCAAGCACAGGTTATTAAGCTAGAACAAAATTACAGGTCAACAAGCATTATTCTTAAAGTTGCTAATCAGGTTATTTCTAATAATATGGGACGTAAAAACAAAACACTTTGGACAGAAAACCCCGAAGGGGAACCACTCATTCATTACGATGCTTCCGACGAAGGGGCTGAGTCAGCTTTTATTGCGGAAAGAGTACAGGAATTAAGAGGAAAGGGAGCTAGTTACAGTGATTTTGCTGTATTGATTAGGACAAATGCTCAGTCCAGATCGATGGAGGAATGGTTTATCAGAACGGGGATTCCTTATAAATTAGTGGGTGGAGTAAAATTCTATGAGAGAAAAGAAATAAAGGATATTTTAGCTTATTTAAAGTTTCTGTATAATCCTAGTGATGGGATTGGGATGAGGCGTATTATCAATGAACCACGTAGGGGAATTGGCGATGCCACGGTGAAAAAGTTTGAAGATTACAGTAGGGAAAAGGGAATTTCAATATATCAGGCGCTTCTAGAACGAGAGGAATTGGGCTTAGGAGCTAAAACAATTAGGGCAGTGGAAGGATTTATTGATCTAATAGAGGGTTTCAAACAATCCGTGGAAGGTATGAGTGTGACACAATTGACAGAAGAAATTCTTGACAAGACAGGTTATTTTGAACAATTGAAGATGGAAAAGACAATTGAAGCTCAAACTCGGATAGAAAATTTGCAAGAATTTCTTACAAAAACCCAAGAATATGACAGAGTTGCTGAAGAAAATTCTTTAGGGGATTTTCTTGGTCAGGTTGCTTTAGTTACAGATTTGGATAACCTAGGAGAGACGGATGAAGCGGTTGTTGTAATGACTATGCACATGGCAAAAGGGTTAGAGTTTCCCAACGTTTTTGTTGCAGGAATGGAGGAAGGAATATTTCCTAATGCAAGGGTTTTATATTCGGAGAGTGAACTTGAGGAAGAACGGAGACTTTTCTATGTTGCTATAACAAGGGCAAAGGAAAGATTATATTTAATAAATGCTAAAAAACGTACTTTATATGGAAATACAAATGAGAATTTACCTTCGCAATTTTTAAAAGAAATACCTGCTGAGCTGATGGAAGAATACAAAATGCCGGGATTCTTTGAAACAACAAGGACAGTACCTTCAACCTCCATTAATGCTAGTAGTAATGGAAGTAAACATGAGGGTGATAATGAATGGAATCATATTGGAGAACAACAGCTTAAACAATCGCAAGGACAAATTTTTGTACTGGGAGATAAAATATTACACCAGAAATGGGGAGAAGGGGTAATAGTTGGCGTAAAAGGACAGGGGAGTGATATGGAATTAAAAATTGCTTTTCCAGGTAAGGGAATAAAAACCGTTATGACCAAATATGCACCAATTAAGAAGGTATGATGGGTTGGTTGGATAGTTGGTCAGTTGGTCAGTTGGTCAGTTGGAAAGGAAGAACGGAAAAGCAACACAGTGAACCATTATTTAACAATAGTTAAACCATCGTTAAACCATCGTTAAACCATCGTTAAACCATCGTTAAACCATCGTTAAACCATCGTTAAACCATCGTTAAACCATTGTTAAACCATTGTTAAACCATTGTTAAACCATTGTTAAACTATCGTTAAACGGATGGTTAGGCGGTTGCAATGTGTAAAAAGGATCTTGTGGAGGTAAAAGTTAATGAATAAAGATATGGAAGTGCGAATCAAAGAATTAGTGGATACGTTGAATCGCTATGCCTATGAATATTATACGTTGGATAACTCTAGTGCTAGTGATGCTGAATATGACAAGCTTTATGATGAGCTTAGAGCTTTGGAACAAGAAACAGGAATAGTATCTCCTGATTCTCCTACCCAGCGAGTAGGGGATATTGTCTTAAAGGAGTTTAAAAAGCATACTCATAAAGCTAGATTGTGGAGCTTGGATAAAGCTCAGAGTCAAGGAGAATTAGTTGCCTGGGAAGGGCGACTTATTAAGGCACGGAAGGAATACAATGCTAATAATGAAGTAACTTTACCACCTTTATCCTATGTTGTGACATTGAAGTTTGATGGTCTTACGATTAATTTAACTTATGAAGGCGGAATGTTGGTTAATTCAGCTACTCGAGGTAATGGGGAAGTGGGAGAGGGAATTTTAGCCCAAGTTAGGACAATTAAAAGTGTTCCCCTGAAGATAAAGGAAACGTCCTCTATGGAGATTCGTGGAGAAGCACTTATGACCAAACAGGCTTTTGCTGAATATAACATGACGGCAGCTTTACCACTGAAAAACTTACGCAATGCGGCGGCAGGTGCTTTGCGTAACTTAGATGTGCAGGAGACAGCTAACAGGAAGCTTATTGCATATTTTTATGATATGGGTTATCAGGAAGGCTTAAATTTTAACAGTTATAGTGAGATGTTAGATTTTATAAAAAATCAGGGTTTGCCTGTTCATTCTTATCATAAAAAGTGTAGTAACATTGATGAAGTTGTGGAGGAAATAGAGAAAATAGCCATCGAGCGGGATAGCTTAGACTTTGAGATTGATGGGGTTGTTATAGCGGTTGATGATTTAAAAACAAGAGAGATGTTAGGATATACCATCAAATTTCCTCGTTGGTCAATAGCATTTAAGTTTGAGGCAAAGGAAGATGTGACAACCTTGTTAGAGGTAGAGTGGAATATAGGGAGGACCGGGAAGGTGACACCTACAGCGATTCTTGAACCAGTAGATATCGGTGGTGTTACTATTAAAAGAGCTACCCTTAATAACATAGATGATATTGATAGGAAAGGCGTAAAAATAGGCTGTCAGGTTTTTGTGCGTCGTTCCAATGATGTTATTCCTGAAATAATTGGGGTAGTAGAAGCGTCTTTGAGAGATTCAACTAATGTTGATATGCCAAGCGAATGTCCGGCTTGTGGAGCGAAGTTAGTACGAGATGGAGTCCACCTTTTTTGCGAAAATTCGCTTTCCTGTAAACCTCAAATGGTGAAAAGTATCGTGCATTTTGCCAGTCGTGATGCTATGAATATTGAATGGTTTAGTGAAAAAACAGCTGAACAGCTCTTCGAAAAATTAGATATACGGGAAATATCCGATTTATATAGTATTACGAAGGAAGAATTACTGGTACTAGAAAAATTCAAAGAAAGAAAGGCTGAAAAACTTGTTGCGTCAATTGAAAAAAGTAAAGAATGTACTTTGGCTTCATTTATGTTTGCTTTAGGAATTTCCAATGTAGGGAAAAAAACAGCCATAGATTTAGCTAAAAATTTTAAGACATTAGAAGGGATAGCAAAGGCTTCTAGGGAAGAATTATTAGCCATAAATGATATTGGTGAAATAGTAGCAGATAGTATTTTAATTTTCTTTGCTGATGAAAAGATAGAAGAGAGCATAAAAAAACTCCTGGAGGCAGGTGTGAAGCCTGTTCACCAGGGAGAAAAAGTGAAATCAAATCCTTTTATGGAGAAAACAGTAGTTGCAACAGGATCGTTACAAAATTACTCTCGTTCAGATATAGAAAAAGTTCTCACCGATTTGGGAGCAAATGTATCAAGTAGCGTTAGTAAAAAAACGGATTATATCATTGCGGGGGAAAACGCAGGGTCTAAGTTAGATAAAGCTCTAGCAATCATAGAAAAAGGCGGTTCAAGCTTGAAGATCCTCACAGAGGTTGAATTCGAGGAAATGCGGAAGGGATAGTTGGTTAGTTGGACAGTTGGACAGTTGGACAGTTGGACAGTTGGACAGGGAAAACGATTGCTGAACGAT
>JAQUGH010000230.1 GCA_028684195.1 Clostridia bacterium
ATAATCGCCGTCAACGAGATCCTTGATGTAGATAATCTTCTCGTTGTTATATGACTCGATCTTCCCAGCGTATGAATTTTCAAGGAGCGTGGCAAAAAGATCTAACCTTTCGGATACAGATAATGCTTTGAAAAATATTGCAAATTACCTAGATTCAATTCGTAATAAGATATAGCTATAAATAGTTGAAGGGTGCGACGTCCTGTCGCACTCTGGTTCTGGGGGCCTCATCCATCCGATAACAAAAGATTTGCACAAGGTTCGGGCGAGGGTCAAAAAGCCTTTTGGGTGTTGCCCTCACACATTCCCCAACCTAAGCCCGTCGGGACAGTCGGCACATTAGCCCTTATCAGGGCATGAGCGCCTCCTTCTAAGGTTGGGAAACGTCGCAAATCCGGGACGTTCTCCGAAACCACATGCAAAGAGCGCGGCGTCCTGCCGCGAATTGGGAAAGTAAAGTTTTTCGGATTTTTACGTTCTTTATAGTGTTAATTATGTCTATAAGAAGATATCGTGAGGAGTATAATTATGAAACTAGTATCATTTTCTATTACAAACTATAGGAGTATAACAACAGCTCATAAAATTATCTTAGATAAATATACAGTTTTAGTGGGTAAAAATAATGAAGGGAAGTCAAATATTTTACGTGCTCTGGATTTAGTTATGAATATACTTATCAATCATTCTATGAATCATGCAAGATTTGCTTCGACTAATGGAAATGTACATCTAAGAAATTCTTACAATTGGGAAAATGATTTCCCTATTCAGATTCAAAATCGAAAGAAAGGTTTACAATCAATATTTAGATTAGAGTTTAATTTAAATGATGATGAATTAGCAGAATTTCACACTGAAATAGGATCTAAACTAAATGGTAATATTGCTATTGAAATAAAAATAGACAAAAATAATACTTATAACCTAAAATCCCTTAAAATTTTATACCTACGGGCTCATCAATATCAAATGCCTTATAAATATTCTTCTGTTCTTTTGTAAGTGGAAAGAGAATTCTTGTCCCATTGATTTCCTGTATACGTAACTTTGATAAGGTTAAGAGTAGCTTTTTCATTGTCATTTTCTTGTATAGTCCCTTCGCCAACATAACTCTATGAATTTGCGACAAGAGAATCAGAGCTACGAAACCTACAAATACTTTATTCTGCATACTTTCTTCACGGTGTACACGCAAACGTCCTAGATCAAGGCTTTTTTTAACACGCAAGAAGCCTTTTTCCACAACATCTTTTTCACGGTATATGGTTAGTGCTTCCCTTGCATCAGATATATCATTGCTGATTATGACCATCCAGCCTGCAGTATCCAATTTTTTGTTGATCACATCCTCACGGATATTGACGGTGTACCCTGAATTGTTTTTTTCGGAGCTACGGATGAGAAGATATTTCTGATACTCATCAGCGTACTTTGCACTAGTTGGATCTGTCTCTGCCATTTTCTTTAATACGGTGACATGGGCATACATTTCTTCACGGATATTCATAGCTTTCATAGCATTGTAGTATACATGAACATAAAGCTTGTGTTTTGTGTTCCATGCACGCAGTTTTGTAATTCCTCGGATAGATTCTCCACCGATGACAATTGTGTTTTGCAGACAGTCTATATCCTTACGCTCACTCTCAACCTGCTTTTTGGCAAATCCAGAAGTGAAAGGGACAGCAATAATGAAACGACTATTATCAGCATCCTCTAGCATATCATTGATATTTTTGGTGCTAAAGAATCCTTTATCCATGACAATCAGCTTTGGTTTCCCTTTCGAAATGGCATCCATCTTTGATAGGGTGGTTTTAAGAGTGCTTACATCCTTAAGACTTCCACTGTATACGGTTTGATAAATAGGAAGTCTCGATTTCTCACCCATCAGCATACAAAGGTTTATCTGTGGGAGTTGTTCTTTGTCCCTGTTGTATCCCCATTCCACATCTTCTATTAGTGTGGAATACGAAGACATAGAGGTAATGTCAAGTGCAAGGTATTCCTGTTCGCTACGACATTTACACCAGTTCTGATAAAATGTTTCACGCTCCTTTGGGGTTATTGCAATCAACAGTTCACTGATTCTTTGAGAAGACATGTTTCCAACCGAAAGACATTCCGTACTATGAATCCAGTCCTCGCAGTAAAGAAACGGATCACCGGAAGAAATAAGATAACACGCAAGCGTAAAAATTTCTTGCCAGTATTTTGGAATTGAATTTTCCATGGAAGAGGTTAGACCCGTGCTTTCTGCAATGTTCTTGAAAAGATGAAACGAGCCATATTGTTTTATGGATGAGTTCCGTATATCATCAATTGAAAACTTCATGTTTGTAGCAGGTATATCAACAGGAGTTCCATTTTCAATCATGCGGACAAGATATTCTGGTTTATAGATGGGATCCCCAGTTACTGAATCAATCTTTCCAATAGGAGTACGCTTGTTTCTTGGTTTACCATCGGTATTGCGATATGATACCGATTCATAAAGATATATCTTATTCCCAACTTTTTGTTTAATAATGGAACTCATAGATTTTCATCTCCTCATATGTAGGTATAATATATTATACCTACATATGAGGAG
>JAQUGH010000231.1 GCA_028684195.1 Clostridia bacterium
TTGGGAGGTCTTGGCTGGAGAACTGCTGACACAGTCCGTAAGGTTATATCCAAGAGCCAAGGTGCTGAACAATTTATGAAGTTCAAGGATTTGTTTGTTCAGGGCTGTATAGACAGAGGAACTTTGGACAAGGATACAGCAGAACAGTTATGGAATGAGCTTTCTTCTTTTGGGTCTTATGGATTTAATCTTAGTCACGCTGTTGAATATACCTACATAACCTATTGGGATATGTGGATGAAAATTCATTATCCTGAGGAGTTTATCTGTGCTGCTCTGACTTATGGTCCAGAAGATAAAAAAGAAGAAATTCTGGAAGAGGCATATAGGCTTGGGCTGAAAATAGAGTTTCCAAAGGTTGGATTTTCCAGTGCTGATTTATGGTCAGTAAAGGACAAAGTTCTCTATATGCCTTTTTGTGCTATCAAAGGTATAGGGGAAGTTACAGCAAAGCAGTGCCAAAAGTATGGTGAAATTATCAACAAAGGTCAAGGATTTTTTGATACAAAGAAAAACAAAGACCTTGGGACAAAGACCAAGAATTTATTAGAACAGATCCACGCATTTGATAAAAATAAGGTTTTGACAGAAGAGGAAATGGATGATTTGTCGGATTTTTTCTCTATGCCCATCATAAGAGATCCAAGCCGAAAATACAAAAAGGTTATGGAAAAAATATCAGACTCTGTGGAAATATCTCAGCTTGGAGATATAGATTGGACTTCAAGACCTGACGACAAAGTTCGTTATTATTTCGGAAGAATGACAGAAATAAGGTTTGGCTATAAAGAAAAGGTTGCCACGCTATCAAGTGATAAACACTCAGATAATCTGGGCGGTGTTTATGGCAACATGAAAGATGATACTGATTTTGTTATGGTCATCTTCATCGGAGAACTTTACAACAGAAGGAAAGATGATATTGAGCATTGCTCTGGGCAATATCTCCTTGTCAAGACAAAAAGAGCCAGAAACAACCTTCTCTGTAGTGAGGTGTGGTTTCAGGATCAGATATTGGCAGGTGACCTTGAAGGGCTTCCTACTCACCTTAAGAATAGGCTTATGGAATACTCTGATTATCTTAAAGGGGATATACAAATCTGTGAAAGATGTGGGCTTTCTATTAGTTGTAAACAACCTATACCTTATACAGAGGGCAGAACAAATGCAATGATTATAGGGGAATATCCTGGCAGGAACGAAGCCAGGATAGGTCGTGCCTTTTCAGGGGAAGTTTATAACCACATGTGGGATAACCTTGGGTTGCAAGAAAAGCTATTCCACTGTACCAATGTTGTTAAGTGTAGTGCTTCTAATCCAAAGGATATAGACAAGAAAAGTATCAAGGCTTGTAGTGTTTGGTTAGATGCTGAAATTAAGGCTGTAAAGCCCTATATAATTTTAGCCTTTGGTAATATCGGCTTGCAGTACTTTAAGGGCTTATCTAGCGGGATAATGGAGTGGAATGGCAAGACTGAATGGAACGATAAGGTTGGGGCTTGGGTCTGCTATTGTATCTCCCCTGCTTCCTCTTATTTCCATCAGGAGAACTTACCTATGTTTAAGGAAGGACTTGATAATTTTGCAGAAAAATATATATCTTTAGGCAAAAAGAAATTTTAACGAAACAATACACAGCCTGTATAATATTATAGTAAGCTGTGGAGGTGAAGAGGGGTGAAAACTCTTGCTCAGAGTATAGCGGATGATATTGACCAGGAGATATTAAAACAGGCTATAGAAGAAATTCAAAAGAAAGCTAATATCGTGGAATTTTTGTTTAAGCAAGCATCGAAAGATGTTATCTGGAGGGAGGATTTAAAGTGAATATGAATTTTGAAGAAGATGTAAGGATTGATGAAAATGCACTTGATGTGGAATGGTTGGAACAACCTAGTTTGGTAATTAAATACGCCAGATTTTCAGCTGATGCCAGAAAGATAGCAGACCTGGCAAAAGAACGCCTTGACATACGGACAGCGGAACTTGACAGAGATATAAGAGCCTTTCCAGAGAATTATGGTTTGCAGAAGATAACAGAAAGTGTTGTAGCTAACACAATCATTCTACAGCCAGCTTGGAAAGATGCAAACGAAGCTTATATTGATGCCAGATTTGAACAGACGATGTCACAGGAGATTTTCAGGGCAATAACAGATCGCAAAGATTCTCTTGAAAACCTTGTAAGGCTACACGGAGCACAGTATTTTGCGGGTCCATCTGTGCCAAGAGACCTTACAGCAGAGCGTCAGGGGAGATATAACAATAAGCAGGCAAATGGAGCAGTAGGGGCAGCACTCAATAAAAGAAAGAAGGGATAGTATGTTTGAAATCTTAGGAGGTGTGGCAATCATACTTGTTGGGTTGTTGATTCTGGCAATTGCCTATCCTTGGTACAAATTCCTTCTTAGCAAAGGACAAATGCTAGGTTGGCTGGAGGGAGCAAAAACCCACAAAGAGAGAGTAGCTGCACCAAACAAAAACAAGGAGGTAACAAAAGATGGTAAGAAAAAATGCATTTGCAGGAAAAGTAGCAAACAACAGCCAGAAGCAGATATCAGGGAAGAAGTCACAGTCATATATCAACTTGCCTGC
>JAQUGH010000232.1 GCA_028684195.1 Clostridia bacterium
ATTGAGGAAAAAAGAGGATAAGAAAATTAGGTGTGGTATAAAACATTTTGAAGCTATTGGAAATGATGCTCAATTTCAAGTGTGTAAAGATTTTAATGATTTTATTGAGGGGATATAGATGACGGTACTTGTTCTGCTTCATGAAATCGGTCACGATACGCTGATTTCACAAGCCTACTGCCTGCACAGACAGGAACATAGAAATGATTTTTTGAAATATTAAGATGAAGGAGGTCTGTCAGATGGGAAAGATGACAGTATATCACGGTGGCTACACAGATGTGAAACATCCAAAGATTATAAAAGGAAGAAATACAAAGGATTTCGGTTCCGGCTTCTACTGCACGATTATCCGGGAGCAGGCAGAACGTTGGGCAAAACGATACGATAAACCGATGGTAAACACCTACACCGTGCGTATGAACACCAGTCTTAAGATACTGGAATTCCGGGAAATGACCGAAGAATGGCTTGACTTAATCAGTGACTGCCGCCACGGTGTACCGCATGATTACGATATCATTATCGGTGCAATGGCAAATGACCAGATTTACAATTTCATTGCGGATTACATTGATGGCATCATCACGAGAGAACAATTCTGGTCAATGGCAAGATTCAAATACCCGACCCACCAGATTAACTTCTGCTCCCCGGAAGCTTTGACGTGCTTGGAATTCGTGTCGTGTGAGGAGGTGTCGAAATGACAGGAAGAGAAGACCAAAAGGAGAATGACCTTTTTTTTACCTGCAGTCTGATTGAGTACAGTGCCCGCAAGACAAAAAACAAGAGGGCTGCCGTAGTGAACGCACTCGGAAAGACCTCAATAGAAAAAATATATGATTTGGCTGATATTTACCACAGTGACAATATTGAGCGTGTCAGCGATGATTTCATCAAATCTGCCGGAATCCAAGACGGCGATTTTGATAATATATCTGCCGCAAAATATATCGTACCAAGCTACTGGGATATCGGCAAGGTATACAAACGCCTGATTCTCGGTATCGCAAAAGAACAGGGGACAGATATTGTGGATGCACTCTTTGCCGCTTATCATTCTTTCGTTAGTGACAAGATTGACGATTACAATAGCAGCTTCTATTATGAAGCACCACAGAATATCCTCAATGCCTTCCTTGACGGAAAAATCGAATAAATTCTTGGAGCATGAGTAGTTTCTGCATATGTGGGAGAAGAACCTGAGGGTAATTCATGATCATTGATTCCTTCGATCCTTCTTTTTCTGTTCCTGATTTAAGAGATAGCTTCACTAGGCTGACTCATAACTTGTTTCTTTAAATCTTGTGACCATACTTCCTTAAAAGGAAATTCTGTTTCTTCAAAGTTGTCTTTTATTTGTCTGCTGTTATTTTCATCTATCCAATTAATTTGGAAGTTAATTGGATAGTGTAATAAAAAAGGATAGCAAACCTGTTACCATTGTCCTTCAGTAGCAGTTATTTCCGTATTTAAACTTGCTAGCTTCATCATGGGAAAATATATTTACAATAAAGTAGACAATTTGTGTTTATTTGGTTGACTGTTAAAAACAAAGGTATTAGAATGAATATATGAAATAACTGTAGAAGTTAGTAGAAAAAATCATAATATTGTTTTGCATAAATATGTGGCTACTATCCGTGAGCGGAAGTGGCTTTTTATGTCTAGGTCGTTTGTTATAAATTAGATATGCGAAAGTTACTTCGGAATATGTCCATATTTGGGTTCATTACCGAAACTTGTTTCGGTAATATGCAGTTAGCCAAAATTTCCCCACTCACAGGTCTTGTATGTATTACTTTGGGATAAATGAGAAAAGACCCCTGCAAGAGAGGTCTCTTCTTGGTTGATACATAGTATCAACACTCATTTTTAAAATTTTATTCAGTACATAGTACCAAAACACATTATTAGTATTTACAACTTCACTATTATTATACTCAAAGATATTTAAAATGTCAAAGTAAATTTAAATTTTTCATTACTGCTTCTCTAATTTCATTGAAATTATCTACAGTAACCTTTGCTATTGGTGTTCTACTCAATCTTTTTTTACTAACTTCCTTCATATGAACTACATTTGTAACTCCAATTATTTTTTGGATGGGATCTTCTTCTAACTCAACAGGAATTTCATAAAAATCTAATTTTCTTTTTATTTTTTCTCCATCCTTTTCACTTTCAATATACCATACTCCATCTATTTTTGTAAATTTACTATTTTTATATGTTGTGATTGGTGCAATTATTGTAGTGTTACCAAAAGTATTACCAATATTGTTTTGCAAAATAACTACTGGTCTATGATTTCCTTGTTCACTACCTAAATTATTACCTAAATCCTATATTCTCAGAACGCATAACGATTGTGAGCTTCTTCTTTTGCTAAAAAGCACCGAATTTACTGGGTTTATAGTCAATCTGTATTGAATTTTGTATCGCCATGTGTTATAATTTAGTCAGATAAACACATGACGAGGTGAATGGTTTGGCTATTGTAAAACAACATGATAAACGTTCTGGCATTACATATGCTTATGAAGCAACATATCATTGGGATAAGGAAAAG
>JAQUGH010000003.1:0-2156 GCA_028684195.1 Clostridia bacterium
AGTTATTCTTACTTATGCTTTTCTGTTTCAACCAAAGCGCAACTTTCATTAATATATTCCCTAAATAAATCTACCACCTTTGCATCATAATAAATCCCTTTATACCTCTCCAACTCATCAAGTGCTTCCTTGAATGTCATGCTCCTTTTGTATGGTCGATTAGTTGTCATAGCATCGAAGCTATCTGCCACCCTCAATATTCTAGCTCCCAAAGGTATATCATTTTCCTTAAGAGACGTAGGATACCCTGTTCCATCAAAATTTTCATGATGATACAATACAATATCCACAGCTTTATTAAGTTTTGAAATCGATCTTACTATATCTGCACCCCATATACCATGTTTTTTTATTATTCTCCATTCCCCATCCGAGAGTCTTTCTGTTTTATTTAAAATATCTCTCGAGATTTCAATTTTACCTATGTCATGCAGTAATCCTCCTACTGTAAGATCTTGTATTTCTCCTTGTAATAAATTAAGCTTTTCCCCAATTTGAACCGCATAATTCATAACTCGTTCTGAGTGACCATAGGTATACCTATCTTTTGCATTAACAATCATTAACAAAGTACGCAAGGAATTTGTTAAGTCTTTTTTATTATTAAAAAAAGATTGATCTAACTCACCAAATACGGAATGATAAAGTTCCGCTCTATTATTATTTGTATATTTAGCTTTATATAATGCTTCATCCGCCATTTGTACTAACATTTTTATAGAAGAGGTATGTTCAGGGAAACAAGCAACTCCCACAGCTATTGTTAATTTGCCACCCGGCAATATTTTCACTCCATCAACATTGGCTTTTTCTACTTCTCGGCGTATTTTCTCACCAATTTCTAAACCTTCTATTCCCTCACACTTTGGAATCAAAATAGCAAACTCGTCTCCTCCATAACGAAAACATTTCCCACGATCCCCTATAACACTAATTATAACTCCAGCCAATAACTGTAGTACATCATCACCCTTTTGATGTCCATAGGCATCGTTGTAATATTTGAAGGAATCCACATCAAGCATAATCAAAACAAACGAATCTTTTTTTTGCTCATATTCTTTAACATACTCCTCTAGATAACAATAAAAGCTTCGATGATTGAACATTTTAGTCAATCCATCTTGAGAGGCTAATTTTTGAAGTTCACGCCATATGTTTAATTCCATTTCAGCAATTCTGCCAAACAACCAAGCGAAAAGCCAAATAAATGCAATTGCTAAAACATCAACATCCATTTTATCCGGGTCAAAAGTAACATCAATACCTATAAGACACACCGTATCAAGAAAAGCCCAAATAAAAACATATTTTAAACCCTGTCTCAACGCAGACACTATTACCGGCATTAAAAGAAGAAACTTAAAAAAGTTATCCCTCTCCTTAACAAGAAAAAAAACAACAAACAAAAAATATACCGTATTCACAACGATATCAAGGTAGACAGCACTGGTCTTACCTGTCTTTTTTACATTAATCATGTGTAATATTATTACCGCAAACGGTAATAATAAAAAAATAATGTTCCTATAAAAATAAATATATGAATCACTAATATTTGGGGAACTCCTCACAAGTAGAATCCCAGTCAATAGCAAGAATACACCCTGTGTTATAAAAATATATTCTTCAATTATTTTATTTCTTCTGTCTTCCATAATATGCATATCTAACTCTCCTCATATATGAGGTGGAATAGCCCACCTCATATACTACTTGATGAGACTTTTTGGGGTTTTAGGCTGATATTTCCAAAAAGTGCAAGCAAAAGTAGAACTAACTGTAGCAACTAATAGCAGTACTGTAGTAACTAAGGATAATAGTACATATTTAACTTTACTCATAATATCACCTCCTCTTGATAATTTTTCAAATAACACACTTAGCGAAAATTATAATTTCCTTGGATTATCCTTCTTTTTTTTAGGTAACAAACTTATCACTTGTACTACGAGTCCACCCACAACTATCATTCCCACAATATTGTTAATATTGATTATTACTATCAACGTATAGCATAACATTGTGATAATTGATATTATACGTAATCTTTGTCTATATTCTTTTGATACTATCGGCTTTGCAACAGAATCAACAGGTGCATACTTGTACACAATGCAAATAAATAGAACACACAAAATAAGCATTACTATGTG
>JAQUGH010000003.1:2256-41635 GCA_028684195.1 Clostridia bacterium
CCTAACAATATCCATCCTAGAAAAGGCATTCTCATAATTTTTCACCATACATAAATAGATTTTATAAATAAACTACTTTATGTATGTTCTATAAAATATCTCTATACCCTTCTTTTTATAACGTATTATCTCAAACTCGATGGGGCAAAACATCTATCAATGTGGTGTTTTATCCACTCGCCGAAGGTTAATTGAACCTTTTCATGAACTTAACAATGATTAACTTAACTGAATGGTTTTATTATTAGTTCTTTATTGTAGCCTAATACTCCTTTGTCATATTTGCACTATAAATGTCGTTTTGCATAAATATTGCATAACTATTGTTTAACTATTGTTTAACTATTGTTTAACTAGGTTGGACGGTATTGATCACCATATTTTATTAAAAATCTTACTATTCCACTGTATATGGACCACACTAATTTGTTTTGATATCCATCATCCTGGAGCATCTTTTCTTCCCTGGAATTAGAAAGAAATCCCAGCTCGACATTCGTTGTAGGTATTTTAACCTTTTTTAAAATAATAGTTGTATCATCTATTTTTGCCTTTCTTGTTGTCGTTCCAGGAAACTCAACTAGCTCTTCCTGAATATAGCTTGCTAACTCTTTACTTCCCGGTACATTGGAAGCATAAAAGGTTTGAGCTCCGTACCATCTTTCGGAAGGAAATGAATTACAATGTAAAGCTATATATATATCCGCTTTTTTACTTTGTGCTAACTCTGCTCTATTCTTTAGATCAGCTCGTTTTCTAGCTCTTATTGATTCCTCCTTATTACTTAAAGCTTTGTCTTCATTCCGCGTCATATAAACAGTTCCTCCTCCTTGAAGAATAAGGTTCTGTAGCTTCTTTGCAACAGCAAGATTAATATCTTTTTCATATATACCGCTAGAACTAACCTTACCAGGATCTTCACCACCATGCCCCGGATCTATAATAAATGTTCTACCGGCAATTGCCCAAGATATTGCCTCAACCGCCAATTTTTCTTTGTTTATATTCCAATTTCTAAATTCAATTAAACATATACCCATTAAACACACAATTAACAACCAAGTAAAGAATCTCTTTTTTATTATAAATAATCTCATACTTTACTCACCTTCAACTAATTTTATTTTTCTTTATTATAGATATTTCGGAGAGTAACTATATATGCCTTAAATAATTTATACATAAAAGAACTCTCCGCTCATGCGGAGAGTTCTTTTATGTATCTCATACAATACTTTATTAATACTAACGTTTTGAAAACTGTGGTGCACGACGTGCTCCCTTAAGTCCATATTTCTTACGCTCTTTCATTCTTGGATCACGTGTCAAGAAACCTGCACTCTTCAAAGCTGGTCTCATCTCACTATCTACTTTCAATAACGCTCTCGCAATCCCTAAACGAATTGCTCCCGCCTGACCGGAAGTGCCGCCACCATTTACCTTAGCTAAAACATCAAACTTACTATCAGTGCTAGTAAGTACCAAAGGCTGTTTAGCAATCATCTCCAATGTCTTCTTGCCAAAATATTCATCCAAAGTCATACGATTAACTAAAACCTTTCCTTCCCCGGGTACTAAACGTACACGAGCTATAGAAGTTTTGCGACGTCCTGTTCCATAATACTGTACTTGTGCCAATTCTTATACCTCCCTTAAACCCCTTAATTCCCATACTTCGGGTTGTTGAGCCTGGTGGGGATGCTCTGATCCTTTGTAAACATTAAGCTTTCTATACATCTCTGCACCAAGCCTATTATGAGGAAGCATTCCCTTTATCGCTTTTTCAATAACAACTTCCGGCTTTCTTTGTAACAATGTTCCATAATTCATTTCTTTAAGTCCACCAGGGTAACGACTATGTGTATAGTACATCTTGTTCTGAAGTTTATTCCCGGTAAGATGTATCTTTTCTGCATTAACAATAATAACAAAATCCCCGGTGTCAACATTAGGTGTAAATGTCGGTTTATGTTTTCCTCTTAAAATAGCTGCCGCTTCTGATGCTAAACGACCCAAAGTTTTGTCAGTAGCATCAATAACATACCATTTTCGTGATATTTCTTGGATCTTCGCCATGAAGGTACGCAATCCTATTCCCTCCCAAATTAACTTTATTTATATAACACTCGATCCCGGGGCTAGTGGAATCAAAGCAAATATAACCACAAACTACTGATTCATTTTAATACACGTATCCATTCGTGTCAAGGTTTTTCATTCAAACTTCAATAATCTACCGCAAGAAGACATAAACCTTGTGGTGGTAATGTCAATCCACTCTTGGTTCGATCCCCCGTTGCAAGAAGCCGTAATATATCTTCTGCACAGCGCTTTCCTTGTCCGATTTCAAGAAGTGTACCGCCCATAATCCTTACCATATTATATAAAAATCCATTCCCCGTCACTTTGAATATTATTATTTTATCTTCTGTCTTAATACTACAATAATCTATCGTTTTAATAAAGCTTCGAACTGTTGTATTGCTTGCACAAAATGCTCTGAAATCATGTTGACCTTCAAACTCTTTACACGCTTTTTTCATTTCATTTATATCTAATCGCATTGGAACACGATAAGCAAAATTTCGCCAACATGGATCCATAACTTTATCATTAAAAAAAGTATAACAATATGTTTTTTTCTTTGCACTATAGCGAGAATGAAATTCATTTGAGACATCATAAGCTTCCCTAACAACAATATCCGCTGGCAATAACAAATTAAGAGCTAATGGTAATTTCTCAGTAGGTATCCTTGTAGCACTATTAAAATTAACGACCTGCCTTTTTGCATGAACACCAGCATCTGTTCTACCCGAACCTATAACATTGGTATGCTCCTTCGTTAGGATAAACAGGGTTCTTTCTAAAGTTCCCTGAATAGTTTTTAAACTAGTTTTGTTCTGAACTTGGAACCCATGATAATTCGTTCCATCATATGCAATTATAAGCATTATATTTCTCATCATATCTCACAACCAATATCGTGTTAATATTGCAACCACAAGAAAAATAGTCATTGCGATAAAAGCTATACAATCTCTATAACCCATTACTAACTGCTTCATTCTTGTTCTGTTCTCGCCTCCGCGGTAACATCTCGCCTCCATAGCCATTGCTAAATCATCAGCTCTTCTAAATGAACTTAAGAATAATGGTACGAGAAGAGGAATTAAGCTTCTAGCCCTAGTTAATAGCCCTCCACTTTCAAAATCAGCGCCACGAGCCATTTGTGCTTTCATTATTTTTTCTGTTTCTTCTATAAGAGTTGGTATAAAACGTAACGCTATGGTCATCATCATTGCTAATTCATGAGCAACAGGTATAAATAAAGCCTTCAAAACTTTTTCTATCCCATCTGTTAATGCTATGGGCGTCGTTGTTAACGTTAATAATGAAGTAATTGTAATTAAATATATTAATCGTAAGCTCATAAATACCCCTTGTTGCACACCTTGTTGGGTTACTTTGAATATACCCCATTGCCAGATAACATTATCCCCTTCCGTCATAAATATGTGTAATCCTAATGTAAGCATGATTATGAAGGAAAGGGGTTTAATTCCTTTCATAATTGTTATAAAAGATATTTGAGACATAAGAATTGCACCTATAGTAAAAAGCGTAACAACAAGATACCCTGTTAAATTATTAACTAAAAAAAGACCAGTCATATAAAAACATATCGTTATAATCTTAGTACGAGGATCTATTTTATGAATCGGCGAATTACCAGGAATATATTGACCAATTGTTATGTCTTTAAGCATCTCTCTTTGCTCCTCTTAACAAAAAACTTCATATTGTATGATTTAAGGAACTGCACCCATTTTTCTTTTGAATTAATAACTATCGCACAACCTTTAATATTTCTTCTCGTGCTTCCTCAACTGTAATTACATCTGTTCGTACAGACCATCCTTCTTTTTTTAATCTAACCATTAATTTCGTCACCGTAGGAACATCTAAACCAATTTTCTGAAGACCATCATACTCTGAAAATACTTTTCGTGTCTCATCATTATAATATATTTTGCTTTGATGCATAACTACGAGACGTTGGGCTAAACGAGCTACAACATCCATACTATGAGAGACTAATACAACTGTTAAACCACAATTATGTAGGTCAACAATATGCGATACTATTTCGTCTCGTCCCTGTGGATCCAAGCTTGCTGTTGGCTCATCCAATATAAGATACTTTGGTTCCATTGCTAAAACACCAGCTATAGCAACTCTACGCTTCTCCCCACCACTTAAAGTAAAAGGTGACAAGCTACGATATTTCTCATAGTCTAAATGAACCATCTTCATAGCCTTTTTTACTTTTTTTATCACCATATCTGGCGATAATCCCATGTTTATAGGACCAAAAGCTATATCTCGAAACACATCTTCTTCAAATAATTGATATTCAGGATATTGAAAGACAAGTCCTACTTTTTTTCTTATTTCTTTTAACCTCGTCCCCTTAGCAGAAATATCACAGCCATCTACAATTACTTTCCCTTTTGTTGGTTTAAGCAACCCATTTAAATGCTGAACAAGTGTCGATTTACCAGAACCAGTATGACCAATTATACCAATAAACTCGCCTTCTTCAATAACAAGATTAATATTTTCTAACGCATTTGTTTCATAAGCTGAATTAGGTTGATACGTATGATATACACCTTCCAGGCTTATTGACATAAAGCCACCACCATCTCATCTACTGTTAAAATATCATCTGGAAGATTCAATCCATCTTTAACCAGAATATCACGAAGTTCCATCATGGGTGGTACATCAAGGCGTAAATCCTTTAACTCCTTAACTTTGTTAAATATTTCTTTGGGCTTACCTTCCATTACTATATTTCCATCCTTCATCACAATAACACGATCAGCAAAAGCAGCTTCTTCCATAAAATGAGTTATATGAACTACCGTTAAGTTTTCTTCACTATTAAGCTTTACTACCGTATCCATTACCTCTTTACGACCAATCGGATCTAACATTGCGGTAACTTCATCCAATAGCAGATATTTAGGTCTCATAGCAATAACTCCAGCTATTGCCACACGTTGTTTTTGCCCTCCCGATAATAAATGAGGTGCTTTGTTTTTAAAAGAACTCATTCCTACATTTTTCAACGATTCATCCACAAGCCGGCGGATTTCCGTAGGTTCAATCCCCAAATTTTCTGGTCCAAAGGCCACATCTTCTTCCACCGTAGTTGCAATAAGCTGATTATCCGGATTCTGAAAAACCATTCCAACCTCTTGGCGAATATTCCATAATTCACTTTCATCCCTAGTATCCTTCTTGTTTATAACAACACTGCCCTTATTGGGTAAAAGTAACGCATTAAAGTGTTTTGCTAACGTGGATTTTCCTGAACCGTTATGTCCAATAACCGCAACAAATTCCCCTTGGTTTATCTTTAAATTTATTTCCTTTAAAGCTTCATTGTACCCGCCTTGTGGATTTTGAAATTGATGCATTAATTTTTTTACAACAATCATTACAATTTCACCACTTTTTTTAAAACTAATCTACATTAAACCTCAACTAACAAATGCTATAAACAAAAACCAGGAAAGCCAAAACTCAACTAATACATCAGTTAAGGACATGGTTTTCCTGACCTTCAGTTTTAAACACATTTAACACTTTAAACTAACTCTACTATAACCATGGAAGCGGCATCGCCACGACGAGTACCCACTTTAATAATGCGAGTATATCCACCTTGACGATCAGCATATTTTTTACTAATATTCTCAAAAAGGTCTTTTACAACACTTTCCTCAAGAATATACGCAGAAGCCTGACGTATTGCAGCTAGATCTCCTTGTTTACCTAATGTAATCATTTTTTCAACAATACTTTTTAATTCCTTCGCTTTTGGTTCTGTCGTTTCTATACGCCCGTTTTTAAGAAGTGCTGTAACAATACCTCTGAAAAACGCCCGCCTTTGTCCTGAGCTACGTCCCAATTTTCTATAGGACATTCATCCAAACCCCCTTTTTAAAGCTGGATAACTCTACTCTTCTGCGACTCTAAGTTTTAACCCTAGAGAATCAAGCTTTTTATCCACTTCTTCTAAAGATTTTTTACCAAGATTTCTAACCTTCATCATATCTTCTTCTGACTTCTGAACTAATTCTCCGACAGTATTTATCGCTGCTCTTTTTAAGCAATTATAAGATCGCACAGATAAATCAAGTTCTTCTATATTCATATCCATTACCTTATCACGTTCATCTTCTTCTTTTTCTACCATTATTTCCACATCATTTACCGTTTCTGTCAATCCGATAAAAAGTTTTAAATGGTCATTTAATATTTTAGCAGAAAGACTTAGCGCCTCATCAGGAACAATTGTTCCATCCATCCATACTTCTAAAGTCAACTTATCATAATCGGTAATCTGACCTACACGAGTATCTGCAACTGTATAATTCACCTTATAAACTGGTGAAAATATAGAATCTATTGGGATTACTCCGATACTCTGATCTTCTTTTTTATTGTTTTCAGAGCGACGATAGCCTCGCCCTTTTTCTACTGTCATTTCCATCATCAATTTTGCATCATCATCCAATGAGGCAATATGCAATTCTGGATTAAGAATCTCTACCTGACTGTTCTCTGTAATATCTGCCGCCACAATATCTCCTACTCCATTTGCCTCAAGATAAATTATCTCAGGCTCATCAGAATACACCTTTAAAGCAAGTGACTTAATATTCATAATGATATCCGATACATCTTCTACAACACCAGGTATAGAGGAAAATTCATGCAATACACCATCAATTTTAATGGAAGTAACCGCAGCCCCTGGGAGCGAAGACAATAAGATTCGACGCAAAGAATTACCTAATGTAATACCATATCCTCTTTCCAATGGCTCAATAACATACTTTGCATAATCCTTTTTCTCGCTCATCTCCACGCACTCAATTTTGGGCTTTTCAATTTCTATCACAGTTTAACCCTCCTACTCGTACCAAACTTTCTCCCCGTTCATTATCAATCATCCAAGAGCTATCTAGAATACAACTCAACAATAAGATGATCATCAATAGGAACATCATTTTGTTCTTTATTTGGAAGAGACAACACTGTTCCTGTAAGATTTTCCTTATCAAGTTCTAACCACGCCGGAACATTCTTATTGGCAATGATTTCCCCTAATTCTTTAAACTTAGAAGAATTCATGCTCTTTTCTTTTACTTGAATTACATCTCCGACATCAACAAGCATCGAGGGAATATTTGCTTTGTGCCCATTAATTGTAAAATGATCATGCTTAACTAACTGACGACCTTCTGCTCTTGAGCAAACAAAGCCTAAGCGATACACTACATTATCAAAACGTCTCTCCAAAAGTCGTAGCAGATTTTCACCTGTAACACCCTTCTGACGATCGGCCTTTTCAAAATAATTCACAAACTGTTTTTCCAAAACCCCATAAATGCGGCGAGCTTTTTGCTTTTCTCTAAGTTGGAGACCATACTCAGATAACTTTTTGCGTTTATTCTGCCCATGCTCTCCGGGAGCGTAAGCCCTCTTCTCAACACTACACTTTTCAGTATAACAACGATCGCCTTTCAAATATAGCTTTACACCTTCACGGCGACACAATTTACAAACTGGTCCAGTATATCTTGCCATTATTTAATCGACACCTCCTTATACTCTTCTGCGTTTTGGTGGACGACAACCATTATGTGGAATTGGTGTTACGTCTTTAATTGCACTTACTTCTATTCCTGTAGCTTGTAAGGCACGAATAGCTGATTCCCTGCCTGATCCTGGTCCCTTAACAAACACTTCCACTTCACGCATACCATGTTCCATGGCCGCTTTTGCTGCTTGTTCAGCTGCCACTTGGGCTGCAAAAGGAGTACTCTTTCTAGAACCTTTGAAACCTAACTGTCCCGCAGTAGCCCAAGAAATAGCATTACCAGCCACATCGGTAATCATTATAACTGTATTATTAAAAGTCGATTGAATATGGGCAATTCCTTGCTCGACATTTTTACGTTCACGACGTTTTACTCTGGCAGTTGTTCTTCTAGCCATTTATTCCTATTCCCCCTTTACTATTTTTTATGTTTAATTCCAGCAGCCCCACTAGGACCCTTACGAGTACGAGCATTATTTTTTGTATTTTGCCCACGTACCGGAAGACCACGACGATGTCTCAAACCCCTATAACAAGCGATTTCCATTAACCTCTTGATATTTAAAGATACCTCACGTCTGAGATCACCTTCCACCTTGTATTCCTTACCAATAACTTCACGAATCTTACTTACTTCATCCTCCGTTAGATCTTTAACTCTTGTATCAGGATTTACCGCAGTAATGCTCAATATCTTTTGTGAAGTTACCCTGCCAATTCCATATATATATGTCAAACCTATTTCAACACGTTTATCACGAGGCAAATCAACACCCGCTATTCTGGCCATTTGCACACCTCCTTACTGAACTGAATTTTAAATAATTAACCCTGTCTTTGTTTATGCTTGGGATTTTCACAAATTACCATAACCCTACCCTTACGTTTAATTATTTTACATTTTTCACAAATACGTCTAACCGATGCCCTCACTTTCACTGCACTACCTCCTTTGTACTGAGAAATTTACTTATAACGATAAGTAATTCTCCCCTTAGTTAAATCATATGGTGAAAGCTCAACAGTAACCCGATCCCCTGGTAAAATGCGAATAAAATGCATCCTTATCTTTCCGGAAACATGTGCTAATACCTTATGACCATTTGCTAATTCAACTCTAAACATCGCATTGGGGAGTGGTTCCAACACCGTCCCTTCAACTTCTATAACATCCTGTTTCGACATGGGTACCAACCTCCTTATTCCTAGCACCTTAAAATGCAACTATTTTTAACGCTTCCTAAATGTAATAACATTATAACTTTTACTACACCAGAATCAAACATTTTATAGTCTGTTCCATAAGATCATTTAGTCAATATCCATGGTCCTTTATCTGTAATGGCGATGCTATGCTCAAAGTGAGCAGAAGGCTTTCTATCTTTAGTCACTACTGTCCATCCATTAAGTAAAGTTTCTACCTCATGCGTACCCACGTTTACCATTGGTTCAATTGCTATTGTCATACCAGCTCTTAATCTCGGTCCACGTCCCGGTGGTCCAAAATTTGGTACTTGAGGTTCTTCATGCATATCTCTTCCAATTCCATGTCCAACAAAATCTCTAACAACCGAAAAATCCTTGTCTTCCACAAAACTTTGTATTGCATGTGAAACATCAAATAACCTATTACCAACCCTAGCTTTGTTAATTCCTTCATAAAGAGACTGTTTTGTAACATCAAGTAATCGTTTTAGACTTTCGTCAACTTCACCCACTGGCAACGTAACCGCAGCATCACCCACATACCCATTAAGAGTAGCACCAATATCAATACTAATAATATCACCAGATTTTACCTGCTTTAAACTAGGTATTCCATGTACCACCTCTTCATTGATGGAAGCACAAATTGTTGCAGGAAACCCGTTATAACCTTTAAAAGAAGGTATTGCTTGTTGTTTTAAAATATATTCTTCTGCCACTCTATCAAGTTCCTGAGTTGTTATACCTGGTTTTAATGCTTCCGCAACTTCTTTATGTGTCTTGGCAACAATCTGACCTGCATCATAAAGATATTGCTGTTCTCTATCGGATTTTATAATAATCATTTTCAAACACTTCCCAGGACCTTTAGAATTTCTTTGTTAACTTCCATCACTGATAAGTCCCCCACTACATGATGGAGCAATCCTTTTCCTTCATAATATTCCACTAATGCTGCTGTTTGTTGTTCATAAACATCAAGTCGATTGGTTACTGTTTCCTCAGTATCATCACTTCTTTGATAAAGCTCAGCACCACACTCTTGACACTTATCACCATCCTTGGACGGATTGTAAAGAACATGGTATGTGGCTCCACATGATTTGCAAACTCTACGTCCCGTGAGACGTTTCATAAGCCCTTCTCTATTCACCACAATATTTATTACACTATCCAGACCAACGTCAATACTTTCTAATATCTTTTCCAATGAATCAGCCTGAGAAACTGTCCTTGGAAATCCATCTAATAAAAAGCTTTCACTACAATCTGCTTCGGATAATCTTTCTTTTACAATACCCACCGTCACATGATCTGGAACAAGTTGCCCCAATTCCATATAACGCTTTGCTTCCAACCCCATGGATGTTCCTTCTTTTACAGCTTTACGGAACATATCACCCGTTGAAATATGAGGTATTTTCATTTCTTTCACAAGGAACTCCGCCTGTGTACCTTTACCAGCACCAGGCGGTCCCATAATAATAATTTTCATAACTGGTACCCCCTGTTATTTCAGGAAACCTTGATAATGTCGCATCAAAAGATTCGATTCCATTTGTTTCATAGTATCTAATGCTACACCAACCACAATCAGTAAACTAGTACCACCAAAATATACCGGTAATTCTGTTACCTTAATTAAAAGAGATGGCAAAATAGCAATCGCAGCTAAAAAGATAGCTCCAGCAAGAGTAATACGATTTGCCACTTTTTCTATATATTCTGCAGTAGGACGACCTGGTCTCAATCCTGGTATAAAACCGCCATATTTCTTCATGTTATCAGCAACATCACTAGGATTAAACGTTATTGCTGTATAAAAATACGTAAAGAATATAATCATCAAAGCATATATAAGCTGATACCACCAAGATTGAAAATCAAATATTTTAGTCACAAAGATTGCACACCCATTCGTAGGAAACCACGATGCTATCGTACCGGGAAACATCATAATAGATATCGCAAAGATAATAGGAATAACACCCGCTTGATTAACTTTCAAAGGCACATGTGTACTCTGACCACCATAGACCTTTCTTCCTACCACCCTTTTTGCATATTGTACCGGAATCCGTCTTTGTCCCTCCTGTATAGCTATTATACCTGCCATTACAACAAGAGCCACTACAATAAACATCAATACAACGAATATATTAGTTGTCCCTTCCTTCAAATACTTAAACATAATTACAATTCCTGACGGAACACGTGATACTATCCCTGCAAAGATTATTAAAGATATCCCATTGCCTATTCCCTTTTCTGTTATTAATTCACCTAGCCACATCAAAAACGCAGTACCTGCTGTCAATGATAATGCAATAAGAAGTGTAGACACAATACCTGGATTAATAATAGCCGTTCTTAAACCAAACGATATTCCAACAGCCTGGATAAAGCCTAAAATAACTGTTCCATAACGAACATATTGAGTCATCTTCTTACGTCCATCAGGTTCTTTTGATAATCTTTCCAAATAAGGTATCACAACTGTCAATAGTTGCATAATAATTGAAGCATTAATATACGGCGTTATACTCATCGCAAAAATAGAAAACTTCTTAAAAGCTCCCCCTGATATAACATCAAAAAAGCCCAGTAATTGTCCTTGCCCAACGAGTTTTTCAATAACATCCGTATCAATTCCCGGAACAGGTATGTGAACCCCAATTCTAAATACCACAAACATCATTATAGTAAAAATTATCTTTTTTCGTAAATCCGAAAGTTTCCATGCACTTCTTAAAACCTCTAACAACTATATCACCTCTGTTTGGCCGCCCACAGCGGCAATTTTTTCTGTTGCCGCTTTTGAAAAGCCATGAGCTTTTACGGTTAAAGCCTTTGTGATATCCCCATCCCCAAGTATTCTTATTCCATCACGTACATTTTTTATTAAACCTGATTCTACCAAAACCTCCGGTGTAACCACCGTGCCATCTTCAAAGCGTTCTTCTAATTGTTTAAGATTTATTATCACATATTCAGACTTAAATATATTTGTAAATCCACGTTTAGGCAACCGCCTTTGTAATGGTGTCTGACCACCTTCAAAATATGGACCTTTTCCTCCTCCAGCCCTGGCCTTCTGTCCTTTATGACCACGACCAGCCGTCTTGCCTAAACCGGACCCAGTTCCTCGTCCCTTCCTTGTAGACACGTCCCTAGAACCTTCAGCAGACTTTAAATTATGGAGTTTCATTTGTTACACCTCCTCTTGTCACTGATCCAATTCTTCTACTAATAATAAATGTCCTACTTTTTTAATCTTCCCACATACATCTGGCGTAGCTTCATGAATAACACTGTGATTCAATTTATGAAGTCCAAGTGTTCTAACATTTGCCCTTACTACTTTATTGTATCCAATGACACTTTTTTTTAAAGTAACTTTTATCTTAGCCATCGTCGACCTCCTAACCCCTAAGTTCTTCAACGGACTTATCCCGCAATCTAGCAACATCCTCAGCCCGTTTTAAACTTTCCAGTCCCTTTAGGGTAGCTCTTACCATGTTATTAGCATTATTAGAACCCAGTGATTTAGTTAAAATATCACGTAATCCAACCGCCTCTAGTACAGCGCGAACAGGTCCACCAGCAATAACTCCAGTACCTTCTGATGCTGGTTTCATTAATACTTTCCCTGCACCAAATCTACCTAATACTTCATGAGGAATGGTTGTTCCCACTATAGGAACCGCAATCAAATTCTTTTTAGCATCATCTATACCCTTTCGTATTGCTTCGGGTACTTCAGTAGCCTTACCTAAACCCGCTCCCACATAACCATTGCCATCTCCTACCACAATCAACGCACTAAAACTAAAACGACGTCCACCTTTAACAACCTTGGCTACACGGTTTATATAAACAACTGTTTCACTAAGTTCCATTTTACTAGCATCTATTCTTGCCATTCTTTTCCCTCCTTTACCAGCAACTTAAAATACCAGTCCTGCCTCTCGTGCTCCTTCGGCAACCGCTTTCACACGACCATGATAAGTATTACCACCACGATCAAATATTACCTCTTTAATACCATTCTTTAGTGCCTTTTCTGCTAATATCTGACCTATCTTGTATGCCGCGCCAACATTTCCACCATATTCCAGTTCGCTTTTTATTGATGCTTCCAGTGTCGAGGCAGAGACTATAGTCGTTCCTTGTGTATCATCAATCAACTGAGCATACATATGCTTTGAACTTCTATAAACAGCCAATCTAGGTCGTTCTGTCGTTCCGTTAATGTTTTTTCTTATTCTCAGATGTTTTTTTTGACAATTTTTCTTATGATCACTTTTTGTTATCACATGCTTCACTCCCTTCTTTTATGAGTTAAGCTTTGAAGTGAGTTTACTTTTTCTTAGCGCCCGTCTTACCAGCTTTTAAACGTATCACTTCATCAGAATATCTAATACCTTTCCCTTTATAAGGTTCCGGAAGTCTCACCGCTCTGATATTAGCAGCTAACTGTCCTACTTTTTCTTTATCAATGCCCTTAACAACTATTTTGTTTTGTGAAGGAACTTCAATTTCTAAACCGCTTTCAGGTTCAATTTCCACAGGATGAGAATAACCAACTGCTAATACAAGTTTGTTTCCTTGTTTAGTCGCCCGATACCCAACACCAACTAAATCTAAGGATTTTTGAAAACCATCAGAAACGCCCTGTACCATATTGGCAATTAAGGCTCTAGTTAAACCATGTATTGCTCTATGATCCTTATTATCTTTTAAACGACTAACAATCACGTTACTATCTTCAACATTAACTCTTACGTATTCGTGTATATCTCTTTCTAATTGCCCTTTAGGTCCTTTAACCAAAATACGTAAATCATTAATTTCTACCTCCACCCCAGTGGGTATAGCAATAGGTTGCTTACCAATTCTTGACATTTTCGCACCTCCCAAGCAAGCCATTTTTTACCGAGATCCCTAAAGGATTCTACCAAACATAACAAATTACTTCCCCGCCGAGACCACGTTTTCTCGCTTCTTTATCAGACACAATACCTTGTGATGTAGAAATAATAGCAATACCTAACCCGCCTAGAACACGAGGAACCTCATCTTTTTTTGCATAAACACGTAATCCAGGTCTACTAATACGTTTTATTCCACTAATAACCTTTTCTTTGTTAAATCCATACTTCAAATAAAGTCTAAGAATTCCTTGTTTTTCATCTTCAATAAACTCAAATCCCTTAATCATCCCTTCCGATTCAAGAATTTGGGCAAGGGTTTTCTTCATATTTGAAGCCGGTATTTCAACCTTCTCATGATTAACTGAATTTGCATTCCTTATTCTTGTTAAAAAATCCGCAATAGGATCCGTCATAACCATATTTAAGCGACCCCCCTTCCTCTATCAAACTTACCAACTGGCCTTGGTCACACCGGGAATTTGTCCTTCATGAGCCAGTGTACGAAAGCAAATTCTACACATACCAAACTTCCGTAAATAAGCGTGAGGACGACCACATATTTTGCATCTATTATAGTTTCTCACCTTGAATTTAGGTGTCTCTTTCTGTTTTAAAACTAACGCTTTCTTGGCCACACAATTCCCTCCTTCATATAAAATATTTTTTTATTTATTTACGAGAGGCATTCCCATAAAGCTTAATAGCCCTTTTGATTCCTCATCCGTTTTAGCAGTTGTAACAAATATAATGTCCATGCCTCTTACCTTATCAACCTTATCATAATCAATCTCAGGAAATACCAATTGTTCTTTCAATCCAAGGGTATAATTACCTCTTCCATCAAAGGACTTTGGTGATATTCCACGAAAATCTCTAACTCTAGGTAACACAACATTGAAAAGTTTATCTACAAACTCATACATTCTATCACTTCTCAAAGTTACTTTAGTTCCTATTGGCATACCTTCACGCAATTTGAAAGCGGCAATAGATTTTTTTGCACGTGTTATAATCGGTTTTTGTCCGGTTATTATTTGCAAATCCACCACTGCACCATCAAGAGCTTTGGGGTTTTGTGCAGCTTCGCCTACACCAATGTTTACAATTACTTTATCCAGTTTAGGTATTTCCATCACATTCTTATAACTAAACTTCTGCATCATTGCAGGAATAATTTCCTTAACATACTTTTCCTTTAACCGTACCACACCTTAACCTCCCTTCTGGCATAGCCTACTTGTCAAATTGCTCTCCACATTGATAACAAACTCTAACTTTTTTACCATCAGTCAAAAACTTTTTATTAATACGAACAGGTTCCTTACACTTCTCACAATATATCATCACATTCGAACTGGCAATAGCTGCCTCTTGTTCAACAATTCCACCTTGTGGGCTAGATTGTGTCGGTTTCATATGTTTTTTAACAATATTAATTCCTTCCACAATAACCCTGCCCTTATTAAGATCAACATTAAGAATTTTACCCTTTTTCCCAGCATCTTTGCCGGTAATTACTTGAACTATATCATTCTTTTTGACATGAATTTTTATTTTATTCACGTACGGATCTCACCTCCAACCGTAACTTTTCAAAGAAGGTCCTACAATACTTCAGGTGCCAATGAAAGAATCTTGATAAATTGTTTTTCTCTCAATTCACGAGCTACAGGACCAAATATACGTGTTCCTTTGGGACTCTTATCATCTTTAATTATAACAGCAGCATTCTCATCAAATCTGATATATGAACCATCAGCCCGTCTCTTTGCAGTCTTTGTACGTACGACTACCGCTTTTACAACTTCACCTTTTTTAACAACGCCACCTGGCGTTGCTTCTTTAACAGTCGCAGTTATAATATCACCAACCGAAGCATACCGATGATATGATCCCCCCACAACTCTGATACATAATATCTGTTTTGCGCCTGTATTATCAGCAACTTTAACAACCGTTTCTTGCTGTATCATACCGCAAACCTCCTTTCAGGAATAGTTCCTGTTTAAACAATGGGAGCTTTCTCAATAATTTGGACAACCCTCCAACATTTTCCTTTACTTAAAGGACGAGTTTCCATAATCTGAACCTTATCTCCAACTTTGCAAATATTTTCTTCATCATGTGCCTTATACTTTTTCGTAATTCTCATGATTTTTTTATACATCGCATGTTTCTTGAAATTCTCAATCGAGACTACCACAGTTTTATCCATCTTATCACTTACCACAACACCGGTACGTGTCTTACGCATACCTCTTTCCAAGGTTAATACCTCCTTTGCCAAAGCTTATCCCCAGAATCAATTCATCCATTCTCTCTTAGCTCACGTTCCCTGATCACCGTATGAGTTCTAGCAATTGTTTTACGAACCTCACGCAAACGCATGGGATTCTCCAATTGTCCAGTAGCAAGCTGGAATCGTAAGTTAAACAGTTCCTCTTTAAGCTCAATAATCTTATTTCCCAATTCTTCCTGTGTCAGGTCACGAAGATTTTTAGCTTTCACTTGCTTCACCACCCATTTCTTCACGTTTTACAAACTTCGTTTTTATGGGCATTTTATAAGAGGCTAAACGAAATGCTTCCCTAGCTGTGGTTTCATCAACACCGGCAATTTCAAACATAACCCTTCCCGGTTTTACTACAGCCACCCAATATTCAGGTGATCCCTTACCGCTACCCATACGAGTCTCAGCAGGTTTTACTGTAATGGGCTTATCTGGGAATATTTTGATCCACACCTTACCGCCACGTTTAATATATCTAGTCATGGCAATACGAGCAGCTTCTATTTGACGACTGGTAATCCAACTGGCTTCCAATGCTTGTAATCCATATTCACCATAATTTACTTTACTACCTCTAATAGTTTTCCCTTTTAACGAACTTTTACGGTGAGGTTTACGCCATTTAACTCTCTTAGGAATTAACATTAACGTTCTCCTCCTTCCTGTCTTTAACTTCAGGAAGTATCTCCCCTTTATATATCCAAACCTTAACACCAATTTTACCATAGGTAGTATTGGCTTCTGCAAATCCATAATCAATATCAGCTCTCATCGTATGAAGCGGTACCTTTCCCTCACTATACCATTCAGTACGAGCAATTTCAGCTCCTCCCAAACGTCCAGAACAGGAAATTTTTACACCTTGTGCTCCAACACGCATAGTACGCGAAACTGATTGTTTCATTGCACGGCGGAAACCGATACGTTTTTCAAGTTGTGATGCTATTCCTTCCGCAACCAACTGTGCATCAAGCTCCGGCCTTTTTATTTCTACAATATTTACACTAACCTTTTTTCCAGTCATATTCTCTATACTTTTCTTTAATGCTTCTACCTCAATACCACCCCGTCCTATAACGATTCCCGGTTTTGCGGTATGAATAGACACCTTTACTCTATTTGCTGCACGATCAATCTTTACACTTGAAACTCCAGCATGAAAAAGCTTTTCTTTTATATAACTGCGCATCTTTAGGTCTTCGTGAAGGAGTTCTCCATAGTTTTTGTCAGCGTACCAATTACTATCCCAATCACGAATGATTCCAATTCTAAACCCTTTCGGATGTACCTTCTGACCCACTATTTTCCCTCCTTCTTTTCGCCAACTACAACAGTAATGTGACTACTACGTTTTTTTATCATATCAGCTCTACCCATAGCTCTTGGCAGTACTCTCTTCATGGTCGGTCCCACATCCACATATGCTTCTTTCACATACAAATCATCAGCATTCATTTCATAGTTGTGTTCTGCATTTGCAACAGCAGACTTCAAAACCTTATTTATAGATTCCGTCGCCTTATGAGCTGTGAATTTAAGAATACCAAAAGCTTCTCTGATTTCCTTTCCCCGGATAAGATCTATCACTTGACGTGCTTTCCGGGGAGAGACGCGTATATATTTGGCTACAGCTTTTGCTTCCATAAGATATACCTCCTTCTTCCCGGATATTATTTTAAGGCGGTTGAACGTTCAGTATGAGCTCCATGCCCTTTAAACGTCCTAGTAGGTGCAAACTCGCCTAACTTTAATCCTACCATATCATCCCTGACATATACAGCAACAAATTTTCTTCCATCATATACAGCAATCGTATGTCCTATCATCTGTGGAAATATAGTAGAACGACGCGACCACGTTTTGATTACTCTTTTCTCATTTGAACTATTCATCTGCTCAATTTTCTTTAATAAATGTTCATCAGCAAATGGTCCCTTTTTCAATGACCTGCCCATTCATTTGCCCCCTTTCCCTTTTTTTATCAATTATTTTTTACGAGGCTTAACAATGAATTTACTTGTAGGATTCTTTTTCTTCCTTGTTTTTCCGCCATTAGCAGGTTTACCCCAAGGAGTCATAGGCGTTTTGCGTCCAACAGGAGAACGACCTTCTCCGCCACCATGCGGATGATCACAAGGATTCATAACTACGCCACGATTAGCAGGTCTAATTCCCAACCAACGAGTACGACCAGCTTTCCCAATATTCATATTTTCATGTTCTAAATTACCAATCTGACCTATGGTTGCTTTACATCTTACATGTACCATCCGAACCTCACCGGACGGCATACGCAGAGAAGCATAATTACCCTCTCTCGCCATAAGTTGAGCCGAAGTACCTGCAGAGCGAACTAACTGAGCACCCTTAAGAGGTTTTAACTCAATATTGTGGACTACCGTTCCTACAGGTATGTTTTGTAATGGCAAAGCATTACCAATCTTTATATCTGCATCAGCTCCCGAAACTACGGTATCTCCTACTTTCAATCCATTAGGTGCAACTATATATCTTTTCTCACCATCCACATAATTAAGCAAAGCAATATTTGCTGAACGGTTAGGATCATACTCTATCGTTGCCACCTTAGCAATAATACCATCCTTGTCACGCTTGAAATCAATTTTTCTATATGAACGTTTATGCCCACCGCCTCTATGTCTGACAGTCATGCGTCCATAATTATTACGACCTGCTTTCTTCTTCAACGGTTCAACCAGGGACTTTTCCGGCTCATTAGCTGTTATCTCCTCGAAAGTAGAAACAGTCATTTGCCTTCTTCCCGGAGATGTGGGTTTGAAGCCTCTAACTGGCATTCTTTCTCCCTCCCTTACATTCTCACTCTAAATTATTACTCTTCAAAGATCGGCAATCTCTGCCCACTTTTTATAGTTACAATAGCTTTCTTCCAAGCGGAAGTATAACCTTGGGATCGACCCTGCCTTTTCTTCTTTCCAGGGACCTTTAAAGTTTTAACATCAACTACGTCAACTTTAAAAGCATTCTCCACAGCATACTTTATCTCGATTTTATTTGCTTCTCCATCTACCTTAAATGTATATTTGTTTACTTCTATTAATCCGGTAGTTTTTTCAGTTACTATCGGTTTAATCAGAACTTCATGAGGATTGCGCATTACTTAAGCACCTCCTCAATCCTAGCAACAGCAGCTTTAGTTATCACTAAAATATCATGATTTACCATGTCATAGACATTGATACCGCTTGCCCCTACCGGCTTTACACCAGGTATATTCCTAGCAGACTTTTGTACATTTTCAAGATCATCCGCAGTAACAATAAGAACTTTTTGTGTAACTTTTAAATTGCCCAATATCTCCACCATTTGTTTTGTTTTAGGCTCAGCCATTTCTAACTGATCAAGAACAATTATCTCGTCATCGCTAACTTTCGCAGATAATACCGATTTCACAGCAAGACGGGCTTTTTTTCTAGGTATATGATATGAATAATCACGGGGCTTCGGTCCAAATACGACTCCACCTTTACGCCAAATAGGAGAACTATTTGTACCTGCACGCGCTCTACCTGTTCCCTTTTGTTTCCAAGGCTTTTTCCCGCCTCCACGCACTTCTGCTCTTGTCTTAGTTGAGTGTGTGCCACGACGCCAACTAGCCATTTGCATAACTATAGCCTCATGAACAACAGCTTGATTTGGTTCTATTCCAAATACGGCTTCACTTAATTCACAATCGCCGACCTGTTCACCTTTTGTATTATATAACATAACCTTAGGCATTAAATTATTCCTCCTTTCCCATTGAATCAGTGTGTCATGCCTTAATCGAATTTTTGATGGTTACTAGGCTCTTCTTAGCACCTGGAATAGCCCCTCTAACAAGAAGTAAATTACGTTCCGAATCTACTTTAACCACCAACAGCTTTTGAACTGTCACACGTTCTCCACCAAGACGTCCGGGAAGTTTACGTCCAAGATAAACACGAGCTGGTCCTTTTGCTCCTAATGAACCAGAACCCCGATGATACTTGGAACCATGTTCCATAGGACCACGATGCATCCCATGCCGTTTTATTACACCGCAAAACCCTTTCCCTTTAGAAATAGCAGATACATCAACCCATTCACCTTCAGAAAATAAATCAACCTTAATCTCTTGACCTTGTTCAAACGAATCTGTTTCTTCAACTCTAAATTCCTTTAAATAACGCATCGGTGATAACTGCCCTTTATCAAAATGCCCCTTGCTCGGTTTATTAACTCCCCTAGCTTTTACCTTGCCAAAACCTACCTGGATAGCATTATAACCATCAGTATCTAAAGTCTTTTTTTGTATCACAGTACATGGTCCTGCTTCAATTACTGTAACAGGTATCACACGACCCGTTTTATCAAACACCTGAGTCATACCAACCTTTGTACCTAATATGGCTTTCATTACTATTGTCACCTCCTAGCAAACCTTTATATCTACCCATGTGGTATCTACCAATATCGTTTTATAGCTTGATTTCAATATCCACACCTGCTGGTAAATCCAAACTCATCAATGAATCAACAGTTTTTGGATTAGGATCAAGTATATCAATCAGCCTTTTATGCGTCCTCATTTCAAACTGTTCCCGAGAATCTTTGTTTACATGAGGAGCCCTCAATACTGTATACACATTCTTCTCCGTGGGTAACGGTATAGGTCCTGCAACCGACGCACCTGTTCGTTTAGCGGTCTCAACAATCTTTTCTGCTGATTGATCAATTATCATATGATCAAAAGCCTTAAGTCTAATCCTTATTTTTTGCTGTTTAGCCACGAATTTCCCTCCTTTTCGCCCGAATTATTAAATCTCGGACATTCTCAGTGAAAATTACCTGGTACTGAATTCCCATTCAAACAACGCCATCGGGTGTATCATTTACTCCCCAGCAACCTTCCACCTCATCGCATGTCAACCACACTTTATCTATTATACAGAAAAGCAATCATTTATACAAGAGTTATTTTAATACAAACAAAACTAAGAGGGAGAAGAAGGGAATATGCCCCCCAACTCCCATGTAACATAACATACTCAATGGTTATTCACTAATACCTGTTACCACACCAGCTCCAACAGTACGTCCGCCTTCGCGAATAGCGAAGCGAACTCCTTCTTCAATAGCTATCGGTGTAATCAATTCTATATTCATTTTGATGTTATCCCCAGGCATACACATTTCTACACCTTCCGGTAATGTTGCTACCCCTGTAACATCTGTTGTACGGAAATAAAATTGTGGTCTATATCCGTTAAAAAACGGTGTATGTCTTCCACCTTCCTCTTTCGTCAATACATATACTTCCGCCGAAAATTTTGTGTGAGGTTTTATTGAACCTGTTTTCGCTAATACTTGACCACGTTCAATTTCTTTCTTTTCAATGCCTCTTAGTAATGCTCCAATATTGTCCCCTGCTACAGCTTGATCTAACAATTTACGGAACATCTCCAAACCAGTTACTACACATTTGCGTGGAGCATCACTCAAGCCAACTATTTCTACTTCTTCACCTATTTTTATTGTTCCTCTTTCCACACGACCTGTAGCCACTGTGCCACGTCCGGTTATGGTAAATACATCTTCTACCGGCATCAAAAATGGTTTGTCTGTATTTCTTTCAGGTGTGGGTAAATATTCATCAACTGCGTTCATTAATTCCATTATTTTATCTGCCCATTCACTTTCAGGTTCTTCTAAAGCTTTCAAGGCTGAACCTCTTATAATTGGAATATCATCTCCGGGAAACTCATACTCTGTTAACAATTCCCTTAATTCCATTTCCACAAGTTCCAATAGTTCTTCGTCATCTACCATATCTACCTTATTCATAAATACTACAATATAAGGTACTCCTACCTGACGAGCAAGTAAAATATGCTCACGTGTTTGAGGCATTGGTCCATCTGTAGCTGACACTACAAGAATTGCTCCATCCATCTGTGCTGCTCCTGTTATCATGTTCTTAACATAATCGGCATGACCTGGGCAGTCCACATGTGCGTAGTGTCTACTTTCTGTTTCATATTCTACGTGTGATGTGGAAATCGTAATCCCACGTGCCTTTTCTTCAGGTGCCTTGTCAATTTGATCAAATGCTACTTGTTGTGACAACCCTCTCTTCGATAAAACATTTGTTATAGCTGCTGTCAATGTAGTTTTACCATGGTCTACGTGACCGACCGTCCCAATATTTATATGTGGTTTCGATCTGTCGTATTTTGCTTTTCCCATTTCTCTGAATCCTCCTTTAATCTCTTTGTTTTTTCGAGCAATAATTCTCTTTAATATTAATACCCATTCAATGGCTAATCGTTCTAATATCCTCTTCCTACAAATCAAGAGCAAGAGTAAATTATTCTTAGAACATTTTAACCAAGTTTGGTTTTAACAGTAACGCTATTATCTGCCTTGGCACTTCGCAATAATCTCTTCTGTAATGTTTTTTGGTGCTTCTTCATAATGAGCAAACTGCATCACATAAGTGCCTCGCCCTTGAGTTTTAGATCTTAAATCTGTCGCGTAACCAAACATCTGCGCTAATGGCACGAACCCTCGAATAACTTGGGCACCTGCTCTAGCTTCCATGCCTTCAAGTCTCCCCCGACGTGCATTAATATCGCCAATAACATCACCCATATATTCTTCAGGTACAACTACTTCAACCTTCATTATCGGTTCCATTATAACTGGTTTAGCTTTAGTTGCTCCATTTTTGAATGCCATGGATCCGGCAATTTTAAATGCCATTTCCGAAGAATCTACTTCATGGTAAGACCCGTCATATACTGTTGCTCGTAAGTCTATCATAGGATACCCGGCCAATATACCACTTTCCATAGTCTCTCTAATACCACTATCAATGTGTGAAATATATTCTTTAGGAATAGCCCCACCTACAACTTTATTAACAAATTCATACCCTGTACCAGGTTCAAGTGGTTCTAACTCAATCCAACAATGTCCATATTGCCCACGTCCGCCAGACTGTCTTACGAATTTCCCTTCGGCCTTTACTTTAGAACGAATAGTCTCTTTATACGCAACCTGCGGTCTTCCTACGTTAGCATCAACTTTAAATTCCCTCAAAAGTCGATCTACTATTATCTCCAAGTGTAACTCTCCCATACCGGATATAATAGTCTGCCCAGTATCTATATCAGTATGTGTTCTAAAAGTAGGATCTTCTTCTGACAAACGAGATAAAGCTAAACCCATTTTATCTTGATCAACTCTAGTTTTTGGTTCAATAGCTACATCAATAACAGGTTCAGGAAATTGCATAGATTCTAAAACTATAGGACTTTCTTCATCGCAAAGAGAATCACCAGTGGTCGTTTCTTTCAAACCCACCGCAGCAGCAATATCTCCTGCATATACTTCCGTTATATCCTCTCTGTGATTCGCATGCATCTGCAATAAGCGACCTACTCTTTCCCTTTTCCCTGTACTAGAATTATATACATACGAACCTGATTTCAAAATCCCTGAATAAACTCTAAAAAAGGCTAGCTTTCCCACAAAAGGATCTACCATAATTTTAAAAGCCAAAGCCGCAAAAGGTTCACTATCACTCGAATTCCTTTTTTCTCCTTCACTATCTTCCGGATGTACCCCTTCAATAGCAGGCACATCTAAAGGTGAAGGAAGATAATTAACAACAGCATCCAACAACAATTGTACGCCTTTGTTTTTAAAAGAAGACCCACAAACAACTGGTGTTATTGCAACATTTAATGTCGCAATTCTTATAGCATTATTAAGCTCTTCTTCATTTATTTCTTCGCCCTCAAGATACTTATTAATCAATTTATCATCAAATTCCGCAACAGCTTCTATTAATTTTTCTCTATACTTTTCCGCCATATCCTGCAGATCTTCCGGAATATTGCTTTCTTCGCTTCTTGTACCTAAATCATCATTGTACTTATATGCCTTCATTTTAATAAGATCAACTATCCCTACAAAATTCTCTTCACTACCTATCGGCAATTGAATAGCTACAGGATTACCATTCAATCTCTCTTTTATCATGTTGATGCCTCTAAAAAAGTCCGCCCCAACTCTATCCATCTTATTAATATAGGCAATGCGAGGCACTCCATATTTATCTGCTTGACGCCAAACTGTTTCAGACTGAGGTTCCACCCCGCCTACTGAACAAAAAACAGCTACGGCTCCATCCAAAACACGCAAAGAACGTTCAACCTCTACTGTAAAATCAACGTGCCCTGGCGTGTCTATGATGTTAATACGATGTTTTTTCCACTGACAAGTTGTAGCAGCAGAAGTGATTGTTATACCTCTCTCCTGTTCTTGAGCCATCCAATCCATAGTAGCGGCACCATCATGTACCTCCCCTATTTTATGAACCCGACCTGTATAAAATAAAATTCTTTCAGTAGTAGTTGTCTTCCCTGCATCAATGTGAGCCATTATTCCTATATTTCTCGTATCTTTAAGTGCAAATTGCCTAGCCAAAACCTGCGCCTCCTTTCTATGACCGAATGCTCGTTTTACTTAAATGCAAAACATTCTACTACCAGCGATAATGGGCGAACGCCTTGTTAGCTTCTGCCATTTTATGAGTGTCTTCTTTCTTTTTAACAGAACCACCGGTATTGTTAGATGCATCTAATATTTCACCGGCAAGCCTTTCTCTCATTGTTCTTTCACCGCGTTTACGAGAAAAAGTAACCATCCACCTGATCCCTAATGTTTCTCTTCTTTCAGGTCGTACTTCCACAGGCACTTGATAATTAGCACCGCCAACTCTACGTGCTTTTACCTCTAACACTGGCATGATATTTTTAAGAGCTTCTTCTAATACATCTAAACCATTCTTTCCGGTTTTCTCTTCAACATTACTCAAAGCACCATATAAAGCTTTTTCAGCAGTTCCTCTTTTTCCATCAAGCATTACCTTGTTAATTACTTTATTAACCAGCTTTGATCTATAAATTGGATCTGGCAATACTTCTCTTTTAGGTATATTACCTCTTCTAGACATTTCTTTCCCTCCTTTACTTTGGGATTAAATCATATAGTGTATACATACTACATACAATTGCTATTTCTTAGCTGCAGCTGTCTTAGGTCGTTTTACACCATATTTAGAACGACCCTGTGCCCTTTTTTGAACACCTGCTGTATCTAATGCTCCTCTTACAATATGATATCTAACACCAGGTATATCCTTAATCCTTCCTCCACGAACTAAAACCACGGAGTGTTCTTGAAGGTTATGACCAACACCAGGTATATAAGCAGTAACCTCTATACCATTTGTTAATCTAACTCTAGCAACTTTTCGAAGTGCAGAATTAGGTTTTTTTGGTGTTGTCGTGTAAACCCTAGTACAAACGCCTCTCTTTTGAGGACTTTCCTTCAAAGCAGGAGAACCTGACTTCTTCGCTATGGTTTTTCTCCCTTTTCTTACTAATTGGTTAATGGTTGGCATATAAAGCACCTCCTTCCCAAGCTGTCTTTTTTCGTTATTCCTTTTTATCTGAACAAAATGAAATTATATTTGCTGTAGCAAGGTTACGCTAATCTAAAACAGCAACGACCGAAGCCCCCACCTGAACCCCACAAGCTTTGCCTAACTCCATCATGCTTTCAACTTCAACAACAGCAATTTCTCTTTCTACAGATTTCTCCATAATAGGTATTCTGATTTTATCCTCAGCATCTTTTGCTATATATATAACATGAGTCTGCCCTCTATCTATCGCCTTTATTGTCTGCTTAAAACCAACTGTTTTTTTATTTGCTTCCCTAAGTCTTTTCACAGAACCTTACCTCCTTTAAACAAACCCATTACTAAGGCACACTATAGTATTTTATCACTGGCAACATTTCGTGTCAAGATACTATTACTAGACATTGTTTAGTAATAGTATCTTTATTGAAAGTCTATGTAATAAAACAAGACTTCTTTAGGCAATAAGCTTAACAACTGTTACCTACATATATGAATTTTTACTCCATCTCAGGTGTTTCTTGTGCAAGATCAACCTTGACATTACGATACCTAGTCATGCCAGTACCTGCGGGTATCAGCTTTCCAATGATTACATTTTCCTTCAATCCTAGAAGTGGATCTGATTTCCCTTTTATTGCAGCTTCCGTCAGAACTCGGGTCGTCTCTTGGAAAGAAGCTGCCGAGAGAAATGAATCAGTAGCCAATGATGCTTTTGTTATTCCTAAAATTACTGGCTTTGCTGTAGCAGGTTCACCATCATTAGCTAAAACTTTCGCATTTTCCTCTTCAAATTCAAAAACGTCAATCAAGCTTCCAGGCAACAATGGAGTATCCCCTGTTTCTTCAACTTTTACTTTTCTTAACATCTGTCTTATTATAACCTCAATATGCTTGTCGTTAATATCAACACCCTGTAATCTATATACCCTTTGAACTTCTCTCAATAAATATGCTTGTGTCCCTCTAATCCCACGTATTTTTAGTAACTCGTGAGGATTAACGGAACCCTCAGTTAATTCATCACCTGCTTCAACCATCTGTCCATCTTTTACCTTTGCTCTAGAAGCAAATGGTATCTGATAAATAAACTTTTCATCCCCAGAATGAATTATTTCTATTTCTCTGCGCTCCTTTAAATTATTAACCTTCGCTTCACCATCTGTTTCAGCTATAATAGCTTGCCCTCTGGGTTTTCTAGCTTCAAACAATTCCTCTACACGAGGTAAACCCTGCGTGATATCATCACCTGCAACACCACCAGTATGGAATGTCCTCATCGTCAGCTGAGTTCCTGGTTCCCCAATAGATTGTGCAGCAATTATACCAACAGCCTCACCAATTTCAACCATTCTCCCGGTAGCCATATTTCTTCCATAACATTTACGGCATACCCCATAACGTGATTTACATGTCAATACAGACCGAATATAAACCTTTTCTATACCTGCTTCAATAATACAATCAGCGTCATCTTCTTTTATTTTAGTTTGTGTTGGTACAATTATTTCACCTGTCTCGGGGTGTAAAACATCTTCCATAGTAAAACGTCCGATAATTCTTTCACGAAATGGCTCTATAGCTTCATTTCCATCCTTGATTTCACTAGCATAAATTCCTACATTCGTTCCACAATCATCCTCACGGACTATAACATCCTGAGATACATCAACCAAACGTCGCGTAAGATACCCTGAATCCGCTGTTCTAAGTGCAGTATCTGCCAATCCTTTACGAGCTCCATGCGTAGAAATAAAATATTCTAAAACTGCTAATCCCTCACGGAAATTAGACTTAATAGGTAATTCAATGGTTCTTCCCGAAGGATCTGCCATTAGTCCACGCATCCCGGCCAATTGGCGAATTTGTTGAATATTACCACGTGCTCCTGAATTAGCCATCATATATACCGGATTAAAACGATCTAGATTTGCTAACATAGCTTGAGTTACATCATCTGTTGCTTTATTCCAAACACCAATAACTAGCTGATATCGTTCATCCTCTGTAATTAAACCTCTTCGGAATTGTTTCTCGATCACTTCAACCTGCTTTTCTGCTTTATCTAAAATACTCGACTTTTCCTTCGGTACTACAATATCTGAAACTCCAATGGTTATACCGGCCCTTGTTGAATACTTAAATCCCTGCTCTTTAATCCCATCTAGCATCTTTGAAGTAGCATCATTTCCTAATTTATAGTAACACTTTGCTACTATTTTCCCTAACTCTTTCTTTCCAATAATTTCATTATAGTAACCTAGTTCCAGTGGTATAACCGAGTTGAAAATAATTCTTCCTGTAGTAGTCTCAATTATCTTCCCAGCTCGTTTTATTTTAGCAGGCTCATGAAGTGTTACTTTCCCCATTTCATATGCATATAACGCTTCGTCAGCGGATCCAAAATATATAACCTTTTCTCTTGTTAATGGCTTAGCCATAGTTAAATAATAAGAACCCAAAACCATATCCTGAGTCGGCGTAACTACCGGTCTACCATCTTTAGGATTTAATATATTGTTAGAAGCCAACATAAGAAGTCTCGCCTCTGCTTGAGCTTCTACGGAAAGAGGTACGTGAACAGCCATCTGATCTCCATCAAAGTCGGCATTATAAGCCGTACAAACTAAGGGATGTAAATGCAAAGCTCTCCCCTCAACAAGAACAGGTTCAAAAGCTTGAATTCCCAAGCGATGTAATGTTGGAGCTCTATTCAATAGTACAGGATGTCCTTGAATCACTTCCTCTAACACATCCCATACCTCATCCTTCATTCTCTCAACCATTCTCTTGGCACTTTTTATATTATGAGCATAATTATCTTTCACCAATTTTTTCATCACAAAAGGCTTAAATAATTCAAGTGCCATTTCTCTTGGCAAACCGCACTGATGCATTTTTAAATCAGGTCCAACCACTATAACTGAACGTCCTGAATAATCAACACGTTTTCCTAATAAGTTTTGACGGAATCTACCTTGTTTTCCCTTAAGCATATCACTTAATGATTTAAGGGGGCGATTACCAGGTCCTGTTACGGGACGACCTCTTCTTCCATTATCAATTAAAGCATCGACAGCCTCTTGGAGCATCCTTTTCTCATTCCTAACAATAATATCAGGTGCCCCCAAATCTAAAAGCCTTTTTAATCTATTATTACGATTAATAACTCTCCTATAAAGATCATTAAGATCAGAAGTAGCAAACCTGCCTCCGTCTAATTGCACCATTGGTCTCAATTCTGGCGGAATTACCGGTATAACATCCAAGATCATCCATTCAGGACGATTACCCGAATTACCAAATGCCTCCACAACCTCTAACCTTCTTGTAGCTCTTATTCTGCGCTGACCTGTAGCTTCTCGTAGTTCAGTCCTAAGCTCAAGAGCCATTTCTTCCAAATTAATTTCTACTAATAATGCCTTTATAGCTTCGGCTCCCATACCTGCCTTAAATCTATTCTTATATTTCTCATCATACTCTCTATATTCCGATTCGGTTAAAAGCTGTTTTTTCATAAGGGGAGTATTGCCCGGATCTGTGACTATATATGAAACAAAATACAAAACTTTTTCCAAAGAACGAGGTGATACATCCATCAGTAAGCCCATCCTGCTCGGTATCCCTTTAAAATACCAAATATGAGAACAAGGTGCAGCTAATTCAATATGTCCCAGCCTCTCTCTTCTTACTTTAGACTTAGTCACCTCAACTCCACAGCGATCACAAACTATCCCTTTATAACGTACCCTTTTGTATTTGCCGCAATGACATTCCCAATCCTTTGTAGGTCCAAATATTTTTTCGCAAAATAAACCTTCGCGTTCAGGCTTTAATGTTCGATAATTAATTGTTTCAGGTTTTTTTACCTCACCACTTGACCAAACGCGAATTTTTTCAGGGGACGTCAAGCCAATTTTCATTCTGTCAAAATTATTAACATCCAACAAGGCCTTCTCTCCCTTCCATATAATATTCCGGGACAACACCGCCCGCTAAAAATTAATCAATTTCATATTCTTCATTGATTTCTTTCGTATCTTCTGCTACGTATTTTTCCTGATTATCGGTATCTACTGTATCCTTTTGTATACTTTCAATATCTCCTGTTGGTGCATTAACATCAAGTCCCAACTCTTTTGCCGCTTCGCTAATGTCATCATCATTATCGCGAATCTCTACTTCCTCACCATTTTGAGAGAGCATCTTCACATCCAAGCATAAACTCTGTAGCTCTTTAATAAGAACCTTAAAGGATTCAGGTACCCCTGATTCTGGTATATTTTCCCCTTTAACAATTGCTTCATAAGTCTTAACCCTTCCTACAACATCATCTGATTTAACCGTTAACATTTCTTGCAAGGTATATGCCGCACCGTAAGCCTCAAGAGCCCACACTTCCATTTCCCCAAAACGTTGTCCGCCAAACTGAGCTTTTCCACCCAACGGTTGTTGAGTAACTAGAGAATAAGGTCCTGTTGAACGAGCATGAATTTTATCATCAACCAAATGAGCTAGTTTCAAAATATACATATACCCTACCGTAATCTCATTATCAAACGGCACGCCAGTTCTACCATCATACATTACAGATTTACCATTAGTAGGAAGACCTGCTTCTTTCAAAATAATTTCTATATCTTCTTCTGTAGCACCATCGAAAACTGAAGTAGCCATATTTAATCCTAATGTTTTAGCTGCCCAACCCAAATGAGTCTCTAACACCTGTCCTATATTCATACGCGACGGTACCCCTAATGGATTTAGAACAACGTCTACCGGAGTTCCATCCGGTAAATACGGCATATCGGCTTCAGGAAGCACTCGCGATATTACACCTTTATTACCGTGCCGACCCGCAACCTTATCTCCCTCGGATATTTTTCTCTTCTGTGCAATATAAACTCTAACTATCTGATTTACACCTGGAGCCAATTCATCTCCATTCTCTCTTAAAAAGATTTTTACATCAACTATCTTTCCTGCTTCGCCATGTGGCACACGTAACGACGTATCTCTAACCTCTCGAGCTTTTTCACCAAATATAGCACGAAGTAATCTTTCCTCTGCAGTCAATTCTGTTTCACCTTTTGGTGTTACTTTTCCTACTAAAATATCGCCTGGTCTAACCTCCGCACCGATTCTAATTATTCCACTATCATCCAAGTCTTTAAGGACATCCTCCCCTATATTAGGGATATCTCTAGTTATTTCTTCCGGTCCTAATTTTGTGTCCCTGGCATCACTTTCGTATTCTTCTATATGTATAGACGTAAAGTAATCTTCCTTAACCAATTTCTCACTTATTAATATAGCATCCTCATAGTTATAACCTTCCCAAGTCATAAATGCTACGAGTACATTACGTCCCAACGCCAACTCGCCTTGTTCAGTAGAAGGTCCATCAGCAATAATCTGTTCTTTATCAATTTTCTCGCCCTTTGTAATAATGGGCTTTTGATTTATACAAGTTCCTTGATTAGAGCGAACAAACTTTGTTAATTTATACTTGCTAAGGCTTTTATCATCATTCTTAATACGTATTTCACTTGCCGATACATACTCTGCTATCCCAGCTTTTTGGGATACTATAACTACACCTGAATCTTTTGCAGCTTTATATTCCTCACCTGTTCCTACAAGAGGCGCTTCCGTCCTTATAAGTGGAACTGCCTGACGTTGCATGTTAGCGCCCATCAACGCGCGGTTAGCATCATCATGTTCTAAAAAAGGAATCATAGCCGTAGCTATTGATACTACCTGTTTAGGTGAAACATCCATATAATCCACTTGTTCTATTGGAACTTCTAAAATCTCATCTGCATAACGTATATTAACTTTTGAATTTATAAATCTTCCTTTTTCATCTAAAAGTGCATTAGCTTGTGCAATAACATAGTTATCCTCTTCATCTGCCGACATATAAACAATTTCTTCTGTAACTCTGCCCTTAGCTTTATCAACTTTTCGATAAGGTGTTTCAATAAAACCATATTTATTAATACGCGCATATGTACTCAATGAACCTATTAAGCCAATATTAGGACCCTCCGGAGTTTCAATTGGACACATACGTCCATAATGAGAATAATGCACATCACGTACCTCAAAACCAGCTCTTTCTCTAGATAATCCTCCTGGTCCTAAGGCACTCAAACGTCTTTTATGTGTTAATTCCGCTAAAGGGTTAGTCTGATCCATAAACTGAGATAATTGGCTAGACCCAAAAAATTCCTTTATAGATGCCACCACAGGGCGAATGTTAATTAACACCTGCGGAGTAATTACATCAACATCTTGTATAGTCATTCTTTCACGAACAACACGCTCCATCCGCGATAATCCTATACGAAACTGATTTTGCAACAATTCACCTACAGAGCGCAAACGACGATTACCTAGATGATCAATATCATCAGGTTTACCCTCACCCTTCATCAACAGTATAAGATAATTTATAGATGCAATTATATCTTCTTTTGTAATATTCCTAATTTCGGAAGATACTTCTAATTTTAATTTTTTATTTAGCTTATACCTTCCCACTCTTGCTAAATCATATCTCCTAGGATCAAAAAACAATGTATTCATCAGATTTCTAGCACTATCCACAGTGGGCGGCTCTCCCGGTCGAAGTCTCTTATAAATTTCCACTAAAGCCTCATCTTCCGACTCAGTATGATCACGTTCCAAGGTTAAACGTATTCTCTCATCGTCTTTAAACAATTCGGCAATTTGACCATTGCTGCCATATCCCAAAGCGCGCAACAATACTGTTCCAGGAAGTTTTCGTGTCCTATCAACTCTTACAAAGATATTCTCATTTACATCAGTTTCAAATTCCAACCACGCTCCACGATTAGGAATTATTGTAGCATTATATATGTTTTTACCGCTAGCATCTATTTCTTTCTTATAATATACTCCAGGTGATCGCACAAGCTGGCTAACTATTACTCTCTCCGCACCATTAATAATAAACGTGCCTTTATTCGTCATTAGAGGAAAGTCTCCCATGAAAACTTCTTGTTCTTTTACCTCACCCGTCTCTTTATTAATTAATCTTGCTTTTACTCTAAGGGGAGCAGCATAAGTAGCATCCCTTTCCCTACACTCATCTACTGAATACTTAGGCTCACCTAAGCTATAGCCTACAAACTCTAATGCCAAATTACCAGTAAAATCTTGAATAGGAGATATATCATGAAGCATCTCCTTTATGCCCTCATCCAAAAACCATTGATACGAATTCTGCTGAATTTCAATAAGATTCGGCATCTGAAGTACTTCTCTTATTTCCGAAAAACTTTCTCTTGTCCTCTTCCCAACATTTACTGAATGGCGCATTAAAAATCTCACCCCTCAACCATTATTTCAATGCAAACACCTAATAGCAAGGCTCTTACCTTGCTATTCTAACCAATTATGTAGTCTAACCTTCATTCATAGCGTATATCTTTCATTATTAAAAATATATTGCACATTACACCCATTATTCAGATATACATTAATTCGCATTTTTTGATTTTAGCATATACTTCAATTAATGTCAAGAATACTTTCAATATATTTTTATAAACGATAACAACTCGAAAAGGTGCTGTTTTTCAGCACCTTTTCATATCTATTAACACATTAATTATATTCAATAACTCAATGTGCATTGATACTAAGTCCACCTAATCACAATATCACTTTATTATGCTTAATTACTTTACTTCTACAGAAGCACCAGCTTCTGTCAGTTTAGCTTTAACTGCTTCTGCTTCTTCCTTGCTTACTTTTTCCTTAATGGGCTTAGGTGCTCCATCAACAAGTTCTTTTGCATCCTTTAATCCCAAACCTGTTATTTCTCGAACAGCCTTAATAACATTAATTTTTTTCTCTCCAACTACAGTAAGAATTACATCAAATTCGGTTTTTTCTTCTTCAGGTGCAGCTGCCACAGTAGGAGCTGCTGCCACAGCAGCAGGAGCCGCCGCAGTTACACCAAATTCCTCTTCAAAAGCCTTTACCAATTCAGATAATTCCAAAACAGTTAACCCTTTAACATCTTCAATAATCTCATTAATCTTTGCCATTTTGTAAAACCTCCTCAAATTTTCATCATAATATTTTTTACCCACGTGAAATTTTCACCTTACACCTGTTCTTTTTCTTTTCTTAAAGCTTCGATAGCATAAACAAACTTCCGAATCGGTCCTTGTAAAACATTTGCCATACCTGTAAGCGGTGCTTGCATACCCGCCAAAACCTGGGCCAGCAATACTTCACGTGATGGTAATTCAGCTAACGCCCTTACACCATCTTCTTCAATTGCTTTCTTCTCTAATATTCCACCCTTAATAATAAGTTTCTTATGGGTTTTTGCAAACTCGCTAACTACTTTCGGGGCTGAGATTGGATCTTGTAAGCTAAACCCCCAAGCAATGGGTCCATTTAGGTATTTATTGAGTCCCATAATACCGCAATCATCAGCAGCCCGTTCCACCAAGGTATTTTTAAATACCTTCATTTCATTTCCTGCTTTTTTCATCTTTGATCTCAGTTCCGTGATTTCACCCACATTCAAGCCGCGATATTCCATCATCACCACAGATTGGGCTTTGGTAAATTTATCTTTTATACTTTCAACAACCTGTTTTTTTTGTTCAAGACTTCCCAAATCAAAGCGCCTCCTTTCTTCCTATTTTATGAAACGAAAGCCAGTTAAATCATTTTAAATATTTATGTAAATGACTAGTCATTTACATAAATATTGTACTATGTTACACAAAAAATAAACCTCTACAGACATAGAGGTTTATTTAATAAGTAATCTAAAACAACCTCGGTAGGAATAATATTAAGCCACACGGCACCTACTATCTACAGTCAAAAACATATAAAATTATCAACACTTTCACTAAGGGATTATATCCTCTTATCAAATATATGTCAACCTTACAAATAGTACAACTTAACCCAATTTAAGAGGATTAAGCTTTACAGCGGGTCCCATTGTAGATGACATAACAATGCTTTTTATATATTGCCCTTTAGCTCCTGCCGGTTTAGCCTTCATTATCGTCTCAACAATAGTATTAAAATTTTGCACTAATTTTTCTTGAGAAAATGACGTTTTTCCAAAAGGCACATGAACAATACCCGTTTTATCTACACGATACTCCACCTTACCAGCTTTAATATCATTAACTGCCTTAGTTACATCAAAAGTAACAGTACCCACCTTGGGATTTGGCATCAACCCTTTTGGTCCCAATAATTTCCCTAATCGACCAACCATTCCCATTACATCAGGCGTTGCTACCGCCACATCAAATCCAAACCATCCTCCTTGAATCTTCGCAACCATTTCTTCCACACCAACAAAATCAGCACCAGCCGCTACCGCTTCCTTCTCTTTTTCCCCTTTTGCAAATACCAGTACAGTACGAGTCTTCCCTGTACCATTAGGAAGTACTACTGCCCCACGCACCTGTTGATCCGCGTGACGAGGATCTACAGCAAGTCGAATGGCCAAGTCTATTGTCTCATCAAATTTTGTTTTAGCCAAATCCTTCACAAGCTCAATTGCCTGTTCACTTTCATACAATATACTTTTGTCAATTTTCTTAGCAGCATCATTGTATCTTTTACCATGTTTTTTCATCTTTATTCCCCCTTTGTGGTATTGGCGGATTTCTCCTCCCACCGTGTTACACTAGTCCTCAACAATTTCAATGCCCATACTACGAGCGGTTCCTTCAATCATTCTCATAGCCGCTTCAACACTGTCAGCATTAAGATCCTGCATTTTGCTTTCCGCAATCTCTTTAATCTTAGAACTAGGTACTTTTGCTACCTTTGTCTTGTTTGGTTCGCCAGAACCTTTTTCAATACCCGCCGCCTTCTTCAAAAGAACAGCAGCTGGTGGAGTTTTACAAACAAACGTAAAAGACCGATCTGCATAAACAGTAATCTCCACAGGAACAACCAATCCCACTTGTTTGATTGTTTTTTCATTAAATTCTTTGCAGAATTGCATGATATTCACACCATGTTGACCCAAAGCAGGTCCAACCGGAGGAGCTGGTGTAGCCTTACCAGCCTGACACTGCAATTTTATAAATCCTACAACTTTTTTCGCCATCGTAGGTACACCTCCTTAAATATAATATAGCATATGATTTATTTTTATACTCAATCTGCTTTTTGTACTTGACTAAAATCTAGTTCTATAGGTGTTTCCCTACCAAACATAGCCACAAGAACCTTTAGTTTCCCCTTATCTGGATGTATTTCTTCAACCATACCAATAAAATTCTGAAAGGGGCCGGACGTAACTCTGACACTTTCACCTAAATCATATAACATTTTAGGCTTTGCGGTTTCTATTCCCATATGTTTGAGAATGCTTCTCACTTCAGACTCCAGCAACGGAATTGGCTTCGCACCCGTGCCAACAAAGCCCGTCACTCCAGGTGTATTTCTCACAACATACCACGAATCATCAGTTAATATCATCTCAACAAGAACGTACCCAGGGAAAACCTTCTTTTTGGTAATTTTCCTTTTACCATCCTTAACTTCCACCTCGTCCTCCATTGGAACAAGAACGCTAAAAATATTGTCACCAACATTCATAGATTCTACCCTTTTTTCCAAGTTGGCTTTAACTTTATTTTCATATCCAGAATATGTGTGAATAACAAACCAATTTTTTTCCATAACAACCTGGGTCTTAATAAACGAGCTAGACCCATCCTCCTTCATACTCAATAGTAATATTATCCAATTAATATTTTCATTATAAAACTTACTACAGTGTCAATAATCCAAATACCCATTCCCACCAAAAATACAGCAAAAATAACTACAACCGTATAAGCCGCAATTTCCTTTTTAGTAGGCCAATGTACTTTCTTTAATTCCCCGATTACTCCTCTATACAACTTTTTTATTCCGCCAAAGAAGCCAACCCTTTCCCCCTTAGCAACACTCATAAATCACACATCCTAACATTACTAAAAATATACATCATCTAACTTATTTCGTTTCTTTATGCACCTTATGAGCCTTACAAAATTTACAATATTTTTTTACTTCTATACGATCAGGATTATTTTTTTTATTTTTACTTGACGTATAGTTGCGTTGTTTACACTCCGTACAAGCTAATGTAACTGTTACTCGCACAATTGCCACCTCCCAGATAAACCCCACATTACGAGTATTCTATCCATAACATTTTATAATGCTATCACGACCCGCTTTCCATGTCAATAGTATAATATAAAAAACAAAGATCAGCAGGAAAGATTCCTGCTGATCTTTCTGTTATAACTCTCCTTGCCACGAACTATACCTTATTCACTAATACCTGTTACCACACCAGCTCCAACAGTACGTCCGCCTTCGCGAATAGCGAAGCGAACTCCTTCTTCAATAGCTATCGGTGTAATCAATTCTATATTCATTTTGATGTTATCCCCAGGCATACACATTTCTACACCTTCCGGTAATGTTGCTACCCCTGTAACATCTGTTGTACGGAAATAAAATTGTGGTCTATATCCGTTAAAAAACGGTGTATGTCTTCCACCTTCCTCTTTCGTCAATACATATACTTCCGCCGAAAATTTTGTGTGAGGTTTTATTGAACCTGTTTTCGCTAATACTTGACCACGTTCAATTTCTTTCTTTTCAATGCCTCTTAGTAATGCTCCAATATTGTCCCCTGCTACAGCTTGATCTAACAATTTACGGAACATCTCCAAACCAGTTACTACACATTTGCGTGGAGCATCACTCAAGCCAACTATTTCTACTTCTTCACCTATTTTTATTGTTCCTCTTTCCACACGACCTGTAGCCACTGTGCCACGTCCGGTTATGGTAAATACATCTTCTACCGGCATCAAAAATGGTTTGTCTGTATTTCTTTCAGGTGTGGGTAAATATTCATCAACTGCGTTCATTAATTCCATTATTTTATCTGCCCATTCACTTTCAGGTTCTTCTAAAGCTTTCAAGGCTGAACCTCTTATAATTGGAATATCATCTCCGGGAAACTCATACTCTGTTAACAATTCCCTTAATTCCATTTCCACAAGTTCCAATAGTTCTTCGTCATCTACCATATCTACCTTATTCATAAATACTACAATATAAGGTACTCCTACCTGACGAGCAAGTAAAATATGCTCACGTGTTTGAGGCATTGGTCCATCTGTAGCTGACACTACAAGAATTGCTCCATCCATCTGTGCTGCTCCTGTTATCATGTTCTTAACATAATCGGCATGACCTGGGCAGTCCACATGTGCGTAGTGTCTTTTATCTGTTTCATATTCTACGTGTGATGTGGAAATCGTAATCCCACGTGCCTTTTCTTCCGGAGCCTTGTCAATTTGATCAAATGCTACTTGTTGTGACAACCCTCTCTTCGATAAAACATTTGTTATAGCTGCTGTCAATGTGGTTTTACCATGGTCTACGTGACCGACCGTCCCAATATTTATATGTGGTTTCGATCTGTCGTATTTTGCTTTTCCCATTTCTCTGAATCCTCCTCTACAAATAATGACCATCTTTTCTATTTCTGTAAATCATATTTTACAATATTTCAAGTGGTCTGTCAAATATATACATTGTAAGCTTGAAATAGTTGGTCAGTTGGACAGGGAGAACCATCGTTTAACGATTGTTTAACAATTGTTAAACTATTGTTAAACTATTGTTAAACGATGGTTAAACTATTGTTAAGCAATTGGGATGATTAGCTATTCGGATAAAAACACAAAAAAGCTTAGAAGAACCTAGTTAGGCCCTTCTTTGGGTTAAAAATCCCTTCCTCTGCCTGTGCCTGTGCCTCTCTTGAGTTCTATTGCTTCTTTTCCTTCTTTTCCTTCTTTTCCTTCTTTTCCTGGTGTCTTTATTGTATCATCATTTTTTTGTGTTTCTATTTCAGTTCCCTCCGTTTCACCTTCAATGGGAAGTGAAGATTCATAAATCTCACGTGATTCCTTCCTCCCTATTAAACCCGTTCTCTCTTTTGCCGCTTCCTCTTGACCTTTTTCCAAACCAACCTCATTTTTTCCTGTTTCATTCTTACCTTCATTACGGAGACGTATTTTTTCTTCTAGAACGCCCTCCACTTTTGATACCCCCACCATTAACAAACTAGCTGCAGCCAGACAAGCAACGGCAGTCGCACCACTAGTCAAAGTAAAAGCAACAGTACCACCAGTAACGGACGGAATTGCTGCTGGTGCAGCAATCAAAGCATGCATTTTTATAAGCATTTCAGGTATACCCATTTTTTTTAAACGCCTCCTTTTCCTTTTTGCTTTTTTAATTATAATGTCTTTGTTAATACTTTTCTTACTAGTATCCATCTTGTTAATATTATGTATAATCAGCCAATATTTTATTTCCTTAAGTTACATACTACAATATTTCAAATGGTCTGTCAAATATATGCATTGTAAACTTGAAATAGTTAGTTGAACAGGGAAAGCCCATTGCTTAACGATGGTTTAACGATGGTTTAACGATTGTTAAGCAGTTGGGATGATTAGCTATTCGGATAAAAGCACAACAAAAAAGCGCCGGTCTAAACTAGCCGATGCTTCTATACCCAAAACATAACTATACAATTAAATACTAAAACAAATTGGTGGCGGCGCAGGGACTTGAACCCCGGACACTGCGGGTATGAACCGCATGCTCTAGCCAGCTGAGCTACGCCGCCACGAAAAATATAAATGGAGCTAACGACCGGGCTTGAACCG